>NZ_JAKGTE010000025.1:0-86629 GCF_022324665.1 Clostridium sp. YIM B02500
TAGTACTAGTTTGTGTAAAAATAGCTATGCTATGCATAAGTGTATTTCTAAGTTTGGATATCTATATATAGATTTCCCAAGCAAGAATAATAACTTTTAGCTTTCATTTATAATATGCTTTATTGTAGTTATTAATGATGATGTCACTAATGTCTTATCACGAAAAATGATATATATTACAAAAATAATCCTTCATCATAACTCTAAAAAAATTTCAAGAATTTTATCCGCAATTGTGAATTGAAATATATATACTTTGTAAAAAATTAAGAAGATAAATTTCTATTTATATTATAGAAATTTATCTTCTTGATCTATATAAATACTATTAAAATATTATTCTTCAGATAACTATTTTATTATTTCAAGGCATTTTCCCTAAATTCATAGGTTTTAATGCTTCTTCAATTTCTTCAATATTTTTACCTATACTACTTTCAACTGCTGCTGTCACAGCTCCCTCAACTATTGGGCAATCTACTATCTTTATTTTTTCCTTCATATTTTCATCTAGAAATTCTATTGCCATTTCTGCATTCATAAAGGCACTGCCTAAATCGAAAATAATAATTACTCCATCTTCTGAATAAACATCTTCTATTGCAGCTGATATTTTCTCCATACCAGTGCCAACTCTTCCATCTGCTGTTCCTCCAGCCACACCTATAGCTACATGAGGTGCCATTTGACTTGCTAATTCCTTTACACCATCTGCTATATTTTTACTATGCGATATTATCACTATTCCTACCATATATATTCTCCTTCAACGACTATTTTGATGTAACTCAAAATAAAAACTACTAATTTAAAGCTTCATATATTGTTTCTAATATTATTGCAGAAGATGTAGCCCCAGCATCTTGGTGCCCTAAACTTCTTTCTCCAAGATAACTTGCTCTTCCCTTTTTAGCTATAATTTCTTTTGTATGCTCTACACCTTTATAAGCAGCTTCTTTTGCTGCTTTTAAAATTTCCTTAGCTTCAAGCCCGCTATCTATACCTTCTTTTATTGATTTTAATGCTGGCTCTATAGCATCTATCATAGTTTTATCATCAGCTTGACCTTTACCTCTCATTTTTATACCTTTAAGAGCCTCATCTAGCATCTTTGCGAAATCATTAATATCAATTTCCGATTTTCCATTAACACTTACAGCTGCCTTCATAAAAGCTGTTCCATATAGTGGTCCTGAAGCTCCACCAACATTAGATACTAATGCCATTCCTGACTTCTTTAATATACCTCCAATATCATTTCCATCATCGTCTTTTATCTTTTCTACTACAGCCTTAAATCCCTTACTCATATTAAGTCCATGGTCTCCATCTCCAATTGCAGCGTCTAGCTCCGATAAATATGCTTTATTTTCATCTATCTTTTCACTTATTTTTTCTAATATTTCAATTACTTTTTTTCCTTGAATACTCATTTCTATTCCTCCTATATAGCCTAATTTAGATGATGCTTATATATTAAAGCTTCATCTAAATTATAATTCTTTGGTAGCAGAATCCGTCACACTCTTAGATATGCTCTACTAAATTCATCTAATCTCAAAAACTCTACCTAAAAATCTTTGCTTTATATTACTTTAAATGCTGGTGTGTTTGCTGGTGCATCTAATAATTCTTTTAATTCACTATCAAGTTTTAATACTGTTATTGAAAATCCAGCCATTTCAAGAGATGTCATAAATTCACCTACAAATGTTTTATGAATTTTAACCCCTTTTTCCTCCAATATTTCATTTACCTTTTTATTTACTATATATAACTCCATAAGTGGTGTTGATGATAAGCCATTTACCATGACTGCTACTTCTTCTCCACTACTCAATTTGATATCTTCCAGAATTTTGCTCATTAAATGTTCTGTAATTTCATCTGCTGTTTTTATTTCCTCTCTATGAGTTCCTGGTTCTCCATGAATTCCCATACCAATTTCCATCTCATTTTCTCCTAATGTGAAATTTGGTTTACCAGCAGCTGGTACAATACAAGATGAAATAGCCATTCCCATACTTCTAACATTTGATATTACTTTCTCTGCAACTCTTGTAACTTCTTCAAGACTAGCTCCTGTTTCAGCTTTAGCGCCTGCTATTTTGTGTATAAATATTGTTCCTGCAATCCCTCTTCGTCCTGCTGTATAAGTACTATTTTCAACTGCAACATCATCGTTTACTACAACAGCTTTTACATTAATCCCTTCCATTTCAGCCATATCTTTTGCCATTTCAAAGTTCATAACATCCCCAGTATAATTTTTAATTACAAGTAAAACTCCTTTACCTGAGTCTACAGCTTTTATTGCTTCATATACTTGATCTGGTGTAGGTGATGTAAACACTGCTCCTGCTACTGCTGCATCAAGCATTCCTTTTCCTACATATCCTCCATGAGCTGGCTCATGTCCACTTCCTCCACCACTTACTAAAGCAACCTTTCCATCTATTGGTGAATCTACTCTTACTAAAACATCTGCATTTTCTAATTTTTTTATATATTCCGGATGTGCAGCTACCATTCCTTTCAACATATCCTCAAGCACTAGATTTGCATCATTAATTATTTTTTTCATAAAATTCTTCCTCCCATATTTAAATATTCTTTATGATTAAAATTATTTATATCTAATTTGTATACATATGTTGCAATTCACAATTACAGTTAAAATTCTTTTAATATTCTTAGAATTATGATGAAGAATTATTTTTGCAATATATATAAGTCCTAAATAATATAATTCATTCATTATAAAATTATTAACCTTTATTACCTAAGTAATATAATATAACTTTCATGAATTAAATTTTTTAGAATATATGTAAATAATTTTGATTTGTTTTTATTTATATTTGTACTTTTATATAGAGCAATACTCATGCCACAATTTCAATTACTAATTAAATATACTTAAAAGTGTGTATTTTCGAGCCTTCTAGCCTAAAGTGCAAGTAAACATTTACAAAAAATTGTAATATAAATAGTATATCTCTTGGTAAAAAGTATCAAGCTGTTCTTTTTTATCATGATACTTTTTACCAACTTGCTATTTTTTATTCCCAAGTTACCTTTTTCTCTATTCCATATTGTCTTGCCTTCGCGGCTACTGTTTTATGAGTAAGTCCTAATGCTTTTCCCGCAGCATTATAACTTCCATATTTCTTAAGTGCTTTTTCTATTATAATTTTTTCATATTCCTTTAGCGGTAATATTTCATCTGTTTCAATAAGCATGTCTATTTCATTATTATTTTTACTTTTGATTGCATTTTTAACTGTATTTATATCTTTTCTCATATAAGCTGGAAGATCACTTAATTCTATTACTTCTGTTTCATTTAAAGCCATTATTCTCTCTACCAGATTCTCTAACTCCCTTATATTTCCTGGCCATTTGTATTCTAATAGAGATTCCATTGCATCATTTGTTACTACAGTTATTCTTTTATTTATCCTTTTACCTATTTTATCTATAAAGTGTTCTAATAAAGGCGCTATATCTTGCTTTCTTTCTCTTAAAGGCGGCAAAAATATTGGAATTACATTTAACCTATAATATAAATCTTCTCTAAATTCCATTGACTTTACCATTTCTTCTAAATTTCTGTGAGTCGCAGCAATTATTCTAACATTTATTTTTATAGTTTCTTCTCCACCAATTCTTTGAAATTCTTTTTCTTGAATTACTCTTAAAACTTTAGCCTGCATACTCTTATCCATTTCTCCTATTTCATCTAGAAGTATAGTACCATTTTGAGCTAATTCAAATTTACCTAATTTTCTTTTTATAGCTCCTGTAAAAGCTCCTTTTTCATATCCAAAAAGTTCGCTTTCTAATAAGTTTTGAGGTATTGCTGCACAATTTACTCTAATAAAAGGTCCTTTGGAATTCTTACTTGAAAAATGTATTCCTTCTGCAATTAATTCTTTTCCTGTCCCACTTTCTCCTCTTATTAATACTGTCGTATCTGTTTTTGCTGCTTTTAATGTTGTAGCTAGTGCATCTAATATCTTACCACTATGACCTATGTACTTCGAAAAGGCAGAATCAGGTTTCTTAGTTCTCATAAGCTCTTCTTCTAAATAATCAGCTTTTGCGGAGACCTGAGTTAATTTTTCTGAGAGCTTTTGAACTTCTGTTACATTTTTAACTATAGACACAACGCCTGTTATTTCTCCGTCAATTACTATAGGGTTTACATTTGAAACTATTATTACACCATTTTCCTTATAACTTATAGCCCCTATGATACTTTCTCCTGTTTTAAGTACTCTAATTCTTGCCCCCTCTGGAGATACATCTCTAATATTTTTATTTAATATATCCTCTTCTTTTTCGTTCAAAATTCTAAGATACGCCTTATTTACGTATGTTATATATCCATCTGAATTTATAACACATATACCATCTTGTACTGTTTCTAATATAAGTTGTAGCCGCTCTTTTAAATCTTTCACCGTTTTTAGTTCATCTTTAACTTTTTCTAATTTTGAAATATCATTAAATACTGCTAATGCACCTTTAGGTTTCTTGTCTATTATTATTGGAGTTCTATTTATAAGTAATATTCTATTATTTATTATTTCTTTTACCATTAGCTCTGATTTGCCAGTTCTATTTATTTCATGAAGATTTGTGAATTCTATTATTTCATATACTTTTTTACCAATAGCATCACCAGAAGATATCCCTAATAATCTTTCTGCTTCCTCATTGAATATTGAAATTATATCTTTCTCATCTGTAGCAATAATTCCATTAGGTATATTACTAAATACATGCTCCAACGTTATAGTATTATTATTTATTATGTTATCAACTTGATTAATAGTACTTTTATCTTCTAAATCAAAATCACTTTGTAGAAAATCGCATAATTCATCTAGCGGTTCTTTTGGATCTTCTCCATGAACTTCTACTATAATTTTCTCATTCTGCTTTACCTTCAATAAAACCAGTGGCATAAGACTTGTAGCTAAAATTTTCTTTTTATCTTTATAAATTATAAAAAACTTTAAATCATGTCTCTTTTCAAGTTCGCTTACCTTATGAACAACCATAGCCAAGACTCTTGCATGCAATCCTTTACTGTGCCTTATAACCACTTCTTTGCTAAGTATCAAAATTCTTCACTCCTAATCTTAGTTCTTTAACATATATATGTTGCAATTCACAATGCACATTTCACAATTCACAATTACGGCTAAAATTCTTGCAATATTTTTAGAATTATGATGAAGAATTAGTTTTGCAAAATAATATATATATTATTTTAAAATACAATTTTACATTTTCAATAACCTTTAACTCAATTGTATAAATTTCATTTTATCAATTTACATATTATACTAACGCAGGTATAAATGAAAGCTAAATTTTGCCACCCAATCTCTTAATTCATTGGCTATTTATACAATACACTTTAAATAATGCACTTTAAATAATACTATAACTTAAAATTAAAAATATAAGTGATAAAAATCATTCATATTTTTAATTTTCGATTGGCTTAATGAACCTTAACTTTCTGAATCAGTGTTTCCATAACTTATACTCTCAAGTGGTACAATGTCCACATGTTTAATCTGAACATAAAGTCCTAGAGAACAAAAAGTCTCCCCCTTATTTTATAAATAAGAGGGAGATAATAATTAATTATTCTATTATTTTAAATTCATAGCCTTGCTGTTTTAAATATTCTATTATTCTTGGTAAAGCCTTCGCTGTTTCTTCTTTTCCATAAGTATCATGCATTAAAATCAGTGCCTTTTCTCTATTACCAATACTTTTTATAGCTTCCTGAGTTAGTTCATCTGCATTCTTTTTATGAGTACCTTCTGCATCTCCTGATAATGCATTCCAATCAATTTGATGCCAATCCTTCTCATGTAGGGCTTTGTCCACTTTTTCTGCTCCTTGAGGATCCTTTTTACTCCATGTTTCTTGTCCACCTGGAAACCTAATTGATCGTGTTGAAAAATCTTCGCCTAAAACGTTTTTTAAAGCTTTATCTGTTTTATCAAAATCAGACATACAATTCTCCAAGTTTATTTTACCCTTTGGAAATAAGTAACCATAGTCATGTGAATATGAATGTATGCCTATTGCATTACCTTCTGCTACTTCCCTCTTTACTAGGTTCTTGCTTGCATCATCTTTATCAACATACTTTCCTATAAGGAAAAATGTTGCATGTACATCTTCAGATTTAAGGATATCTAAAATTTGAGGGGTAACTGTTGTCGATGGGCCATCATCGAAAGTTAAGTAAGCAACTTTTTTACCATCAGCTCCATCAGGCTTTTGGTTCTTCTCTTGCTGCTCAATATACTTTTCTAAATATGCAACATCTTCTACGTTGCCATTGCTTTCCTTATTAACTGAATCGCTATTTTCTTTATCATCATTAATACTTTCTCCCGTGTTGCTAGCAGCTTGTACCGTCTTACTGCCTGCTGAAAATTTCTGTACTGCTACTATGCTTCCTATAATTACAAGTAATGCAACTGCAACAATTAATATAGTAATTCTCGCTCTCTTAATATTTTTAGTGCTATTACTATTATTACGTTTCATTTTTCTACCTCTTATACATTTAAAAATTTATGATCCTCTATAGCCTTAAGAGACTCATGATAAAAAAGCTATATTATTAAATATGATATTACCTATACAATTTATACTAACATATAAATTTTTTTAAATATATAAACATCTTTTTACAGCTGATGCTTAAACTGACTGTTATAAAGTTCTGTATAAATTCCACCTTTATTTACAAGTTCCTCATGATTCCCTCTTTCAGCAATTTTACCATTCTTCATAACAAGGATTATATCTGCATCACGGATAGTAGAAAGTCTATGAGCTATAACAAAGCTTGTACGTCCTTTCATCATTGAAAGAAATGCATTTTGTATTTTTAGCTCAGTTCTTGTATCTACATTACTTGTTGCTTCATCTAATATGAGCATTGGCGGATCAATTAGCATTACTCTGGCTATAGTCAAAAGCTGCTTTTGACCTTCAGAAAGATTTCCTCCAGATTCAGTTATAATCGTATTGTAACCATCAGGAAGTCTTTTTATAAAACTATGAATAAAGGCAGCTTTAGCTGCATTTTCAACTTCTTCTAAAGTAGCATTTGGTTTACCATAAGCAATATTTTGCCTTATGGTTCCTTCAAATAGCCATGTATCTTGAAGCACCATACCAAATTGCCTTCTAAGATTATTTCTTGTAAGGTCATTTATACTCTTACCATCTATAGTAATCCTACCTTTCTCTAAATCATAGAACCTCATAAGTAAGTTAACTATAGTGGTTTTGCCAGCACCAGTTGGTCCTACAATAGCTATTGTGCTTCCTTTTTTTATATTAACGCTGAAATTTTCTATAAGTGGAACTTTCTTATTATAAGAAAATGATACATTATCAAACTCAACATTTCCATCACAGCTCTCTATATTTTCAGCTTCTTTAGAATCTGCTTTTTCTGGCTCCTCATCTATAATAGAAAATATTCTTTCACAAGATGCAAGAGCTGCTTGAAGCTGAGTAGCTACACTAGTAATATTGTTTATTGGTTGCGAAAACTGTGTTGAATAGGTTAAGAAACTCGAAATAACACCAACACTTAACCCGCTTAAAACCGAAAGTATTCCTCCAACAAGGCCAACTAAAATATATGTAATATTATTTACAAATCTTGTGGCTGGATTAGTAAGCGATGAATAAAACTGTGCAAGCTGTCCGCACTTGTAAAGCCTTGAATTAATTCCCGAAAAGTTCTCTTGTGCTCTTTCTTCATATCCAAAAAGTCTTACTACTTTTTGGCTTCCCACGATTTCTTCTATATAACCATTTAATTCACCTAAAGTCTTTTGCTGCTCTTTAAACATTTTATTTGATCTCTTTGTAATGAAAGAAGCAATAAGAAAACAAAAAGGTGTCATTAAAACTATAACCAACGTTAATTTAAAACTTAAACTTACCATCAAAACAATTGAACTTATTATAGTTATGATTCCTGGATAAAATTGTGTTATTCCTTGAAATAACCCATCTGAAACATTATCCATATCATTTGTAAGTCTGCTTATAATATCTCCATGAGGATTTTTATCAAAGTATTTTAAAGGCAGAGAGCTTATCTTATTTAAGGCTTCATTTCTAAGATCTTTTACTGTGTTATATGCTACAATATTAGCCACTATAGTAAATAGCCACGTAAATAGTGCACTTATTACATATATTACTCCTAGTATTATAATTGTCTTAATTAATCCATCAAAATCAACTTCACCTTTAGCAACTATATGATCAATAGACCTTCCCACTATTAACGGCATAAATGCTATAAGTATATTACTTATTAGCGCAAATATCAGAGATGCAAACATATATCCTTTATATTTTGAAACATAACTAATTAATCTAGAAAATGTACTTTTTTTCATTTACATAGCCTCCTTTGTAATTTGAGAGCTACATATTTCTCTATAAACCTCGGACTCTTTAAGCAATTGTTCATGGTTTCCAACTCCCGCAAGTTTTCCGTCATCTAATACAATTATTAAATCAGCATCCTTTACAGTGCTTATTCTTTGAGTTACCATAATTACAGTTGTATCACTGGAATTTTCTTTAAGAGCTTTTCTAAGTGCAGCATCTGTAGCATAATCAAGAGCACTTAAGCTGTCATCCATTATTAATATTTCAGGTTTCTTTACTAAGGCTCTTGCTATAGTAAGTCTTTGCTTTTGACCACCAGAGAAATTAACTCCGCCTTGGGATATATATGTGTCATATTTTTCAGGCATTTTTTCTATAAAATCTGCTGCCATTCCAATTTCAGCTGCCTTCTTAACTTCACCCATGCTTGCATTTTGAGAGCCCCATCTTATATTTTCTGATACAGTTCCGGTAAATAAAACGGCTTTTTGAGGAACTAGTCCTATATTGTTATCAATTTCTTTTTTATAATAATCTTTAACATTAATTCCATTTAGCAAAACATTTCCTTTGCTTGCATCATATAGTCTAGGTATTAAATTAACTAACGTAGTTTTTCCTGAACCTGTACCACCTATTATCCCAACCATTTGTCCTCTTTTTATTTCAAAAGAAATATTACTTATTGCATCTTCCTTAGATCCTTTATAAGAAAAAGATACATTATCAAATTTAATTATTGGAATATCTTTATTAATATTTTTACTAAACTCAGAATTTCCACTGTACTTAATACTTGGTTCTGTTCTAAGTACCTCATTTACACGAGCTGAACTAGCTGCTGCTTTAGTAAAAGTAACTATAAGGCTAGCAAGTACTATGAGCGCCGATAATACCATGTTTATATAATTTATATAAGCTATAACCTGTCCTGTTGTCATTCCACCTACATTTACTCTTATTCCGCCAAACCAAATTACTGCCATAAGTGCAAAATTCATTATTACACTTGTAACTGGATTCATAAGAGCAGATATTTTTCCTACCTTAATTGCAGTGCTTGCAAGTTCCTCATTCGATTCTCTAAATCTTACTTTTTCACCTTCTACTCTTGAAAATGCTCTTATAACTCTTACTCCAGATAAATTTTCTCTTAAAATAAGCGACAACTTATCAAGTTTTCTTTGAACCACCTTATATAGAGGAAGAGATTTATTCATAATAAGATATATTGCAAAAGCAAAGAATGGAATTGATAAATACATTATAAGCGACAATTTCACGTCAAGATACATAGCCATTATAATTCCACCAATGCAAAGAAACGGTACCCTTATAGCAAGTCTTATAAGCATTGCAAGGCCAAGTTGAAGCTGATTCACATCATTTGTAACACGATTAATAAGAGATGGCGTCCCAAAATCATCAATCTCATTATATGAAAAAGTTCCTATCTTTTTGAACATCTCATTTCTAAGAGCCGTCCCAAACCCTTGTGAAGCAATAGATGCAAAATACTGACATGTAAAAGATGATAACACACCTAAAATTGCCATAGAAAGCATTATTAACCCTATTTCAAATATATAGTTTATGTTTTTTGTTCCTATTCCCTTATCTGTTATAAATATCATTATTGTTGGTATTGATATTTCAAAGACAGCCTCAAGCAACTTAAATATAGGACCTAATGTGACTTGCCTTTTATACGGTTTTACGAATTTTAATAAATATTTCAAGATTTATCCCCCTATCTGTAATGTCTTATTGAACATTCTCAAAATTTCCTTTATCATTATAACAAAAACATATCTATATAAAAAATACATAATATGTATCGATGCCATATATTTTTTGTATATCAGAAGGTGGATAAAAAATGGATATTAAACAATTAAAATATTTTTATGCAATTGCAGAAGAAGGCCAAATAACAAATGCTGCCAAAAGACTTCATATGGCTCAACCCCCTTTAAGCTATCAGTTGAAAAATTTAGAAGATGAACTCGGCGTTAAACTGGTTGAACGAGGAAGTCGAAATATAAAACTTACCGATGCTGGAGTTATACTTTATAAGCGCGCTAAGCAGATATTATCTTTAACAAAATCTACTGAAAATGAATTAAAAGATTTTAAACAAGGAAATCACGGGACCTTATCCATAGGCACTGTATCTTCATCTGGAGCGTCACTTTTAGATAGCAGGTTAAATATATTCCACGAAAAATACCCTTTCATAAATTTTGAAATTCATGAAGGGAATACCTATGAATTATTAGAGTTATTGGATAAAGGTATAATTGAAATTGCTATTGTAAGAACTCCATTTAACAATTCGGGAATAAACTCAATTTTTTTACCAAAAGAGCCTATGGTTGCAGCTATGAGAAAAGACTTAAACTGGACTGATAGTGAAATCATAAACATTACTGAATTAAATAATAAACCCTTGATATTCTATAGACGATTTGAAAGTCTCATATTTAAAGTATGCCAAGATTTTAATTTTCAGCCAACTGTATTTTGCAAAAATGATGATGCACGAACTTCCCTGCTTTGGGCGAATTCTGGACTTGGAATCGCCATAGTACCAAAATCTGCAATAAAATTAATAGGTTCTTCAAGTATAATTTACAAAGAAATTGATAGTGACATATTAACAACTCAGATAGCTATAATATGGTCAAAAACAGGGTACCTTTCATCATCTGGAAAGAATTTTTTAGACCTGTTCGAAAATACGTAAATTTTTAATATCGGACTTGATTACTTTTTAAAAAAGTTTAAAACAACAGCAAACTCGCTGATTATTCAAAAACAGCTTTATAAAGTTCATCAGTTATCCCAATAATTCAGTGGTAACTTTACTAATCACACAATATAATTTTTTAGTCTACTTGATTATCTCATTAGAATATGAAATAAATAAAGCTGAGGCTTTCTTATATAAGAGCGCCCCAGCTTTTAATTAATATTTATAACGTCTCAATCATTGTTAAATATTCTCTAACTATACTCTATAATTTAATTTACTTACATCAATATACGTTAAAGATTAGTTATTTATTTTTAAGCTTTTCTTACATTCCATTTTATAAAATACACTACTCCAACGCTAGAAATAGTAGTCAGAATAACGATGCTAAAAAGGCTAAAATTAAAATCTATTAATTGTCCAAAAATCAGTTGTCCAGGGGGCACGCTTACTGTAGCTACTGCTGTAGAAAAAGCACTGACCTTTCCAAGCATATCTCCCCTTACTTCCTGTTGAATATAGTTTAAAGATATAATATTAGATAAAGCCAAAGATAACATTATTCCAAAACCTCCAAATGAATAAAGCCCTAAAATAAAGAATTTATTTTCAGCATTTAAGTATACAGCTATTCCCATAATTATTAGAGCAATTACCATAGGATACATGGTCTTATGTAATTTTTTCACACTAAATAATTTAGGCCTAAAGGTTATTGCCATGCCTCCTATTATCATGCCTGCAACAAATATAGCTTCTATAAAACCATACATACTGGAAGGCAGACTCATTTGTATATTAATAAAATATGGAGTCACAACACTTAAAATCGGCACCACAAAAATATTAGTCAGAGCATAAGAAACTATGATTCCTAAGACGATTGTCTTTCTTTCCTTTAAATATATAAAACTCTTTTTCATTTCCTTTATTGATTTTAAGATAGGATTTTTAAATTTCTCCCTTATTTCCAAATCAGGAATATTTAAAAATAACTCTAAGATTGCGCATATTAAAAAGCTTATAGCATTTATTATTACAACCAGCTTTATTCCAATAAAACTATATAAAATCCCTCCAAGTACTGGTCCAAGCAAATTAACTACATATCCAACCTGCTGAATTATTCCATTAGCTGAAGATAATTTTTCCTTTTCTATAATTTGAGGAATAGAGGCTGTAACGGCTGGACTGTATAAAGTATAAATAACACTTAACATAAACATTACAATACCTACTATTATGGTATTATCTCTTCCACTCATAAGTATTATTCCATAGGCGCCCATTAATACACTACTTACAAAATCAAGATAAACCATTATTTTTTTCCTGTTTACTGTATCCGCAAGGAAGCCTGCAATTGGTGCAAATAAAACATATGGAATAGTTGATATTGCTAATATGGTTGAAAAAACTCCAGCACTTCCTGTTAAATTTAAAATGTATAAAGACATACAAAATCTCTGAATTGCATTTCCAAATAGAGATATTATCTGACCAATAACAATTATAATAAAGTTCTTATTTCTCATGTTATCCTCTCATAAGTTCATATTCTACGCAGATTGGATACTCACCATTTTCACTTAATTGTAATTTAACATCTATTCCGTAGATTTTTCTTAAGTTTTCTTGTGTTATTACTTCCCTAGGAATACCCTTGCATATGATTTTCCCCTGCTTTAGTCCAATGATATTACTTGCAAATCTGCAGGCATTATTTAATTCATGAAGAACTATTACAACAGTGATATTATTCTTTTTATTTAATCTCTCTAATACCTCTAATACTTCAAGCTGGTAAGACATATCTAAATAAGTTGTAGGCTCATCTAACATGATTATATCTGTTTCCTGAGCCAAGGTCATTGCAATCCATGCTCTCTGCCTCTGGCCTCCAGATAGATTATCTATTTCCCTGTCTGCAAACTCTTTAAGACCTGTCTCTTCTATTGCCCAGTCTATAATTTCTTTATCGTGACTATTTAGGCCTCCAATCATCTTTTGATGTGGAAATCTTCCATAGGCAACTAATTCTTTAACAGTAATTCCGCTTGGACATGTTGGCCCCTGAGGCAGGAAGGCAACTTGAGTAGCAATTTCTTTTTCCTTTTGTTTTTTTATACTCTTTTCATTTACAAAAATTTCACCGTTCTTTGGTTTTATTATTCTACCTATAGTTTTAAGCAGAGTTGATTTTCCACATCCATTGGCTCCTATGATTATACTTATTTCTCCTTTAGGAATCGAAAGATTCATATTATCTATTATTAAATTATCTTCATAGGCTACGGATAAATTTTTTACACTAATCGCTTCCATCTAATTCTCCTTCATCATTAAGTAAATAAAATATGGTACTCCAAAAATTGATATTGTAATTCCAACGGGTATTTCAATTGGAGAAAATAAATTTCTTGAAACTGCATCTGCAAGTAAAATTATTACTGCACTTATAATCGCAGATATTACAAGAAAGTTTTTATGATAAGGTCCAACTAACCTTCTCGCTATATGAGGACATATTAAGCCTATAAATCCAATATTACCTGCAAAAGCTGTAGCTGCTCCAGCAAGAATAACCGCAAGTGTTAAGAATTTTTTTCTCTCCTTATTTAAATTTAATCCAAGGCAAACTCCATGTTCATCTGATAAATTAAGAACATCTAATTTCTTATAATTCATGATTACTAGAGTAAACATTATAATAACTAATGGAATTATTATTTTTGCATAATCCCAACCTGAACCCCAGAGACTTCCAGATGTCCAGATTAGCACTCTGTTATAATCACCAGCCCCTCCTCTAAAAGTGAAAAAAGTTATAAAAGCACTTAAACCTGCATTTATTCCAAGTCCTATAAGAAGCAGTCTCTTTGGCCTTACTCTATCTTTGCTTGATAAAAGGTAAAGTATAATTGCTGAAATTCCTGCACCTAAAATCGCCATAAGAGGCAGCACATAAATAGATAAAGCACCAAGTTCACTATAGTAATCCTCAGTTTTTAAAGAAATAAAAATAACAGCTGCCACTGCTGCTCCAGCATTAATACCTATTATCCCTGAATCAGCTAATTCATTTTTTGTTATTGTCTGAAGGAGTGCTCCAGCTGTAGATAGGGCTATTCCTACTGAAATTCCAACTAAAAGTCTTGGAATCCTGGTGTTTAAAAGTGCTGCTTTCTGTAGTTTTGTTCCCCCTCCAAGGAGCGTATTTATAATATCTAAAGGTCCTATTTTATAAGTTCCCCAGCTCAAATATAATATTAAAGATATAAACAGCAAGGCTACTAATATTAAAACTGTCATTTTAAAATTTTTCTTTTTCATATCAGCCTTTCTCCTTTCTCGCTACAGCTATAAAGAATGGAACTCCTATTAAGGCTGTGAATATTCCAATTGGTGTTTCATAAGGATTTAAAAACATTCTTGCAGCAATATCAGCATAAGTTAAAAGAACTGCTCCAAATAAAAAAGAACAAGGTATGTTTATTCTATAATCTTCTCCTAAAATTTTTCTTACAATCTGAGGTACAATAAGTCCAACAAAACCAATATTTTTACCAACAGCAACTGCACCTGCACACATTGGTATCATAACAAGTAAAGTTATTAATCTTATTTTCTCAGGATTTTGCCCAAGGCTTATTGCAACATCATCTCCAAGACTTAATATATTTATCTTTTTTGAAAGTAAAAGTGCAATTATTAAACCTATGGTTGCAATCACTGAAACTAATTTAAAGTCTAACCAGGTTGCATTTCTAAAACCTCCAGCTACCCAAAAAGCAAGAAGCTGGGATTGGTTTGATAATAACCCTACAATAGTTGTAAGAGAAATAAAAAAGGTACTCATAGCAGTTCCTGCTAAAAGTATTTTTGTAATTGAACTATTATTTGCTTTTCTTGATATAAAACCTATTACTATAATTCCACTAAATATTGAACCAATTAAGGCTGCTATCATAACATTTGTAGTATTTATTGAAATTCCCATAGCATAAAATATTGCAATAACCAAAGTAGCTCCCTGGCTTACACCAAGAAGCGATGGTTCTGCTATTGGATTTCTTGTTACTCCCTGAATCATGGCTCCTGTTACACCCAAAATTCCTCCTGTAAATAATACACATAGAACTCTAGGAATACGTACATCTCTAATAAGTACAAGTTCAAGCTGTTCACTATAGTTAAAAATACTATGCCATATTTCAGAAATTCCAATCTGGGTAGCTCCTAGGCTTACGCCTAGGATTAGACCCACTATCAGAATAAAAATACTACAAACTGTAAAAGTTATTGCATTTTTATTATTTCTTTTCATTTAACTTCTCCACTATTTCATCTAAAAGTTTTTCTCTTCCTATTGGACTATAGCCTTGATTAAAATAAGGTGAGGATGGTAATTTAACAACCTTGCCATTCTTTACTGCTGGAAGTCCATTCCATATTGCATTTCCTTCAAGAGTTTTTGAGTCTTCATCAGTTGCAAGAACGAATATATTATCTGCTTTTATTGCTGCAAGTCCTTCATATGTTACAACTGGTAAGCTTATATCAGTCTGCTCTGGCATACCTTCTGGTTTATTTAAACCCATATCTTCATATAATACATTTCCAAATCCAGCTCCATCAAATACATAGAATTGACCACCGCTAGCTAAGAAGGATAAATAAGTTGCATCTTTCCCCTGAGTTTCCTTAATCTTATCTCCTGCTTCTTTTGCTTTTTTATCATAATTTTCTATCCAATCATTTGCTATATCTTCTTTATCAAAAACTTTTGCTAAATTCTTAACATCTTCCTTCCAATTTAATGCTTCTGATTTAATCATAACTGTTGGTGCAATTTCTTTTAACTGATTATACATTTTTTCCTGTACTGTTGAAATTATTATTAAGTCAGGATTTAAATTCATTATTGCTTCAATGTCCATAGTGTCCTGCATGCTATAACCTACTATTGTTGCATCCTTTAATGTATCTTCTAAATATGTAGGTAATTTTTTATAATTATAAGCATCACTATTAGCTGTTCCTATTACTTTATATCCCAAAATTGATAAAACATCACTCTTACCACTTAAATCAACTATTCTTTGAGGATTTGCTGGAATTTCAATTTCTCCTTTAACATCAGTTACTTTAACAGTTTTATTCTCCTCTTTTACTGTAGAATTGCTTGTATTTGTACACCCAACTAATATCATTGACGTTAAGCAAACTGCTAAAAGTTTCTTAGCCACTGAAATTTTCTTCATTTTGTATCTTCCTTTCATAATTTATATTTTTTTCCACTATCTAGCTACTGTGAAAATTCAATCTAGAGCAATGGGCAAAGTGAATTACACTCTACTTTTCTATTAATGTAGAGACTAAGTAATACATTTCTATACAGAGTAACCATTCATTATAAAAATCCAACTCAAATTTATACATAGATCATATTCTATCTGAATTAAGTTCCACTTTATTATTTCCGACAAAAACAATTGTATATGATATTCATTCTCATTTCAATATTTGCACCAGATTTAATTATTTTTGCACCTTAATTGATTATTTTTGGCTTATATATGAATTAAATAACTTTATACTATCAATTACTTAAGCCTGAAACATATTAAAAATTATTGAATCAAATCCCCATTAATCCCCAGTTTATATCCATCAACCGTAGTATCATAAAGCATTTCTCCTGATGTATTTAAATAATACCATTTTCCACTCTCATTTAGCCATCCAGTTTTCATCGCTCCGTTTTCGCTTAAATGGTACCATTTGCTATTTTCATTAATCCATCCTGTCTGCATTATTCCAAAAGAATTTAAATAATACCATTTATTCTCGTCGTAAAGCCATCCAGTAGCTTTAATATACTCTGGCTTATTATAACTCCAGCTTCCATCTGTATTCATTATCCATCCTAATTTTTTTGCTAAAATCTCTTCTGGCCCATATCCTTCTACCTTTATCTCTTCTGTATCCTCTGATTTTATTGAGTAAACATCAACATCTTCACTCCAAATTATCATATGATTTTCATCATAAACCGATAAATTATCCATAGATCCATCTACCTTATAAATCTTATCCCATTCACTGTAATTATCAAATTTATATACAATTCCATTTTCAACCTTCCATAGGTTTCCATTCGTATCGATATCTATATTTTTTATTTCTTCTGCCGCAATATTATAAGCATATACATAATTTTGATTTCCTCGCTCTTCATATAATGAAATAGTTTGAATTGTTATTGTTCCTGAATCTTTTATATACTCAACTATATATCCTCCTGCCACACTTATTTGGGCCCCATCAAGTAGACTTACAGATGTTCCATCTGTACCAGAAAGTATATATGTAACTGTATTTTTAGCATAGTTAGCACCATCTATCTTATCTTCAGCCTGCTCTTTTGAAATCTTTTGTATAGCTAGAAAACTTACTGTTTTACCATCATTTTCACTTGTATCAAATGCATTTCCAGCATTTACATCAATCCCATCTATTTTACTTATTATTTCATCACTTTCAATAGTAACCTTTGCAGTTCTATATATATAATCTGCATCTTGTCCGAGTACATTTGACTCTGAAACGTATGCTCTGGTTCCTTCTTTTTTATCAATTGTATTTGTTAATGTAATAATATTGCTCGATGTCGTTGCAATCTTAATTTTACCTAAATTGTAATCCGCATCTATATAATTTCCTTCTGAATCTGTGTAAATATTATAACCATCATAATTAGTAAAATACCAGCTTTTTCCGAATTTGGTATTAGGGATTTCAACTAAATCGTTTTTCAAACTAGTATCTGAATATCTTCCTTTAGTGTTTTTTCTTATCTTTCTTGATAACGCCAAGTATGCATTATCTACATCATCCTCTATTAAGCTGTTTTCCGACAACTCACCATTTGACATGTCCAAATAGTAATCTCCATAGTTCATCTCAATATATTTATCTAAGTATGTTCTATAAACTTCTCTTTCAATATCTATATCATTAATTTCAGTATACTTATCTCCATTTAAATAATATGCCCCTTCATTTTCAGCCTCTTTTGTCTCTCCCTTAATATAAAACTTACCGTCTTTATAAGCCGCTGCTTCATAAATAGTTCCTTCTTCTGATGGTATTCTAGGATAAGTCTCTGCCTTAACTTGCATTGAACCCGTCACTGACACAATTGCTGCTAAAGCTAAAACTGATTTAATTTTATTTGTTCTTCTTTTCATAATTCCCTCCGACTTCTAACTTTTCTAAAATATACTTTACAACATTTTATAATTAGTTTAGAATTTATTCTTAACCAAAGCAATTGTAGATGATATTCATTCTCAATGCAATATTCACATCTAATTTAATTAGTTTTACATCTTAACTAATCATTTTCTTGTTTTGAGTATCTATATCATATGTCTAATAATATAAAAATTAAAGGAGTATTTTATGATTGTAAAATCTAGTGATGAGTTTAAAGCCGCAGTCTTAAAAAAATTGAATTTTAGTAAAATTGAAAATGAAAATTATACTTTATATACAAATAAGGATAGACCCGAATTTGGTCATTGCATTATTTATTCAAGGGATGGATATTATAGTTTAGGTATTGCGGATTATACTATTCCTAAAGACTTTTCCTTATCTTTTTCTAACCCTGAGCTACTAATGCGTTTTGGATTAGTTTATAAGGGAGTTACAGAATTTCAGCTTGAAAATAATCCTGTATCCTCTTTTACGCCTTCTTCATTCTTTGTTGTAGAAAAAGATTTAAAAGGAAAACAAAAATGGGCAAAAGGTCAGCATTATCATGGAACTGAAATAACTATACATGAAAAATATTTCACCGAAATTATAAAGCCTAATTTTTCTAATGCGATCGATTTTGATTCTTTTATTAGAAATTATACATATATCTATCTTCCTCTAGAAATTACAGAAATTATCCGTCAACTACAAAGCTTAGCTAATAAAAACTTATTAAATAGTATTTACTTGGAAAGTAAAATATTAGAATGTATTGCTATTTTAATAAACGAGGTCAATAAATCTCCTGAGAATGCTTTTACTAATCAGATTGACTATGGAAACATTAATATTGGTAATAATAGAATAGTAAGATTAACCTCTTTTGATATTCGTGCTATTCAAAAAGCTCATGATATTTTATCTAAAAATTATCATAATCCTCCAAATATAAATAGCTTAAGTAAGATGGTCTTTTTAAATGAGCAAAAATTAAAGGCAGGATTTTCAAAATATTATCATATGTCGATTGGTGAATATACAAATCATATTAGAATGATTATTGCTGCAAATCTTTTATCAACAACAGATTTAAGTATCGAGGAGATAGCATATAAGGTTGGATACAATTACTCTGCTAATTTTGCTAAAATGTTTAAGAAAACATATGGAAAAACACCTTTAAATTTTAGAAAACTCAAGTAAAAATATTACTAAAAGAATTTTTACATAATGGTATTGACAAATTATAATTTAGATTTATAATTATCTTAAGTGATAATCATTATCATTATTAAATAATAATATTTAATAAAATATAAATATAGTTTAAATATAAAAATGAATTTTAGGAGGTAATATATTATGTCATTAATAGGAACAGAAGTAAAACAATTTAAAGCATCAGCTTACAAAAACGGTGAATTTATAGATATCACTGAAGAAAATTTCAAAGGTAAATGGAGTGTAGTTTGTTTTTATCCAGCAGATTTCACATTCGTATGCCCTACTGAATTAGAAGATTTACAAGATAATTATGAAACTTTAAAGGGGCTTGGTGCTGAAGTATATTCAGTTTCAACAGATACACACTACACACATAAAGCATGGCACGATAGTTCAGAAGCCATCAAAAAAATAACTTATACTATGATTGGTGATCCTTCACATACATTATCTCGCAACTTTGATGTATTGATTGAATCTGATGGTCTTGCAGATCGTGGTACTTTTATCATAGATCCAGATGGTGTTATTCAAGCAATTGAAATTAATGCTGGCAATATCGGTCGTGATGCAGCTGTAATAGTAAATAAAATTAAAGCTGCTCAATATGTTAGAAATAATCCTGGCGAAGTTTGCCCAGCAAAATGGAAAGAAGGCGCATCAACACTTAAACCAAGCCTTGATCTTGTAGGAAAGATCTAAGAGGTACGCCTATGATACTAGATAAAGATATAAAACAACAATTAGCTCAATATCTTGAGCTTATGGAAGGTACTGTACTTATAAAAGTCAGTGCTGCTTCCGATGATATATCCAACACTATGGTTTCTCTCGTAGATGAACTAGTTTCTATGTCTCCAAAAATAAAAGCTGAAAAATCAAAGTTATTAAGAACTCCTAGCTTTAGCATAAATCGTACTGATGAAGAAACTGGTGTAGCTTTTGCAGGAATCCCTTTAGGACATGAATTTAATTCATTAGTACTAGCTCTTCTACAAGTTAGCGGAAGAGCCCCAAAAATTGACCAGAAAACAATTGATTCAATTAAGAACATTAAAGGAGAATACCATTTTGAAACTTATATTAGTTTAAGCTGTCATAACTGCCCAGAAGTTGTTCAATCTCTAAATTTAATTAGCATCCTTAATCCAAAGGTCACTCATACAATGATTGATGGTGCCGTTTTTAAAGAAGAGATAGAAAGTAAAAATATACTTGCAGTACCATCAGTTTATTTAAATGGAGAATTCTTTGCAAGTGGCCGCATGACTATCGAAGAAATTCTTGCAAAAATCGGAGAAGCCCCAGTTTCAGAAAATTTTGCAGATAAAGATCCATACGATGTGCTTGTTGTTGGCGGCGGTCCTGCAGGTGCAAGTGCTGCTATTTATGCAGCTCGTAAAGGCATTCGTACTGGAATTATCGTTGAACGTTTTGGTGGTCAAGTATTAGATACTATAGGTATTGAAAACTTTATAAGTATTAAATATACAGAAGGCCCTAAACTTGCAGCAAGCCTTGAAGAGCATGTCAAAGACTATAACGTTGATATAGTAAACTTACAACGTGCTAAGAGTATAGAAAAAAAAGACCTTATTGAGATTGAACTAGAAAATGGTGCACGTTTAAAGAGTAAAACGGTAATAATTTCGACAGGTGCCCGCTGGAGGAATGTCGGTGTTCCTGGAGAAGAAGAGTTTAAGAATAAAGGTGTGACATATTGTCCTCACTGTGATGGCCCTTTATTTAAAGGGAAACATGTTGCAGTCATCGGTGGAGGTAATTCAGGCATCGAAGCTGCCATTGACCTTGCTGGAGTTGCTAGTCACGTAACTGTTTTTGAATTTATGCCAGAACTTAAAGCAGATTCAGTTTTGCAAGATCGTCTTTACAGTTTGAATAATATAACCGTCTTAAAAAATGTTCAGACTAAAGAAATTACTGGAACTGATAAGGTAAATGGAATTACCTATATTGAACGTGACACAGGAGAAATTAAGCATGTTGAATTAGATGGTGTATTTGTCCAAATTGGACTTGTACCAAACACTGATTGGCTAGGAGAAAATATCCAGCGCAATAAATCAGGTGAAATTATAATTGATAACCATGGTGCTACTAATGTATCAGGAGTATTTGCAGCTGGAGACTGTACTAATACCCCATACAAGCAAATAATTATTTCCATGGGATCAGGAGCAACAGCTGCCTTAGGTGCATTTGACTATCTAATAAGAAACTAATAAAAGAATCCCTTTGCTATAAAAACTATTACTGCAAAGGGATTCCTTATTTTTTCTTATATTCTAAATTATTATTTCAATCTAAGAATTAAAACTATTTTAAATTTCAATTCTTTCCAACTATTCCATCTGTTTTCCCTCTACCTTTATCTTTGTTATTAGGAAAACCAATTTCTGCACCAACATCTGACTTTACCGTATTTGAGTCAGTTCTTTTTTTAGATAGTGAATTTTTATGCACTCCGCTATTATTTAATGACATTTGAATCTACCTCCTTAATCATAATTTTATTTTGCAGTAATATGTTAACCACAATTATAAATTATACTCGGTAGTAATATTATCATAAAAAAGATTCTAAAATTATATAAATAAGTTTAACTACTCTATAGTATCTAAGCACTTAATTATACACTTCTCTTTGCTCCATGCTCCATCAATATATTTTCAATAGATTTATTTTTACAAAGATATAGCGGTGTGTGACCTAAATTATTCTTTGAGTTTATATCTAGTCCAAGAGAAACTATTTCGTTTAAGTATTCTTCAAACTTATCAGTATCACGACAAGTTAAATAGTCATCATGCAAAAGAGTATTGCTATACTTATCTCTATGTTTAATATCTGCACCATATTTTATAAGAAGATTTAAAAGCTCTACCGAATAATTAAAGTTACAATAAAATATAGGAGTTTTTCCTGATATATTTTCAGCATTTACTTTAGATCCCTTCTCTAACAGTAATTTAATGACGTCCATCTTAGGACTTACTCTCGCACAGATTCTATGTAATGGTAGTTCTTTCAAATAACTTTGATTACTATTTATATCAGCACCATTATTTACTAGAAATTGTATTATGTCAAAGTAATTTTTCTCACAATTATCTATAGCAAAATGAAGCAGGCTAGTATCATTATATTTTTCATTAATATCTCCGCCATTTGTTATAAAGTTTTTAAGTTCCTCCAAATCCCCTTCTTTTATTATTTTCAAAATAGATTTTGGTCTTGACCCAAACAAAATTTCATGAATGTTCATGATAATTACCTCCAATAAATTACTATATATCTTTTAGTGATTTTTAATTCGAATTATTTCCTCACAAGTGAATACTTTCTTTTTTAATTCATCTATACATTTTAACATCTGTTTCATCAGTTTTTCAATGCTAATATTCTTTAAATTATATCTATATATCTATCAAGGTCATAAAAATATCCTTCATAAGTTTTAAATAATAATCTTTATAGTTTTATAACTAGTTCTAGTTACATTCGAACTTATATTTAGTTTGAGATACAAAGTAAATGAACTAAGTTTTTTGGTTCCTAACTATTTTAAATAATATGCATATTAATATACAATTTTATATTTTCCAGTAATTTAATATCTCTTTATATATCATCTAACTAAATTAAACTACTCATTTTATCTGAATAAAACAGCATGTATATTTATACAATATTTTGACATTATTTGTAGTATGATTTTTTTTGAAAATTTATTTTATGTAGATTATAATTTATTTTATGTGTATAAATTAGTAAAAAGAGGTACTATCATGAATAGATTTGAATTATTTAAGTTAAGATATAATATACGTTTAAGAAAATGTCTCCTAAATAATATGCTTTGTATTCTTTCTCCTAGAAATAAAATAGTTATCCGTATTTCTCAAAATCTGGACAAGCACATTGTTAAATATCAAAAAAAGGCCTAAGAATGAGGATCTTAGCCCTTTTTTGATGATTACTCATCCCTCTCATAATCATTAATTTTATACCCATCCTTATTTTACTATCTTTCAACAATATCTTCACTTATTTTTATATTACTTTTTTATGTGTATTTTTATCTTTTTCTACAATATCCCGGTATAAATTTATTTTTTCATGTCGTTTTAGAATTCAACATAGGATATATAGTATTTTCATGTCATTGATTGTAATACGATTTATTTTGATAAAAAACTCCTTATATTTTATACTTTAATTGTACGAATTTACTTCAATACTCTCTAATTTTAGAGCGGCTTATTTCCTTGATAAGTCGTTCTTTTTTATAATCATTTTTTGAATAAATTCAGAAAACTAACGCAACAAAAATCTATAAATCCAACTTTATTCCTATATAAATATTTTTAATAACTATTAAACTTTATTTTTTAGTTCTTCTTTTCTTTATAGTAAGCGGTCTACTTTTTTGTATAGATAAACAATTTAATAATTAGACTTATTAGATGAACATATTCACCAAGTTGCTAAAACTTTGAATCCATATCTTCACTAGAAATCATAAATATATTTTCATAGCTTTTTGGAACAAAATATTTATGATTTCGGAAGTTACCACATAAATTTAATTTTAGAGTTGGGTGTCTGCATATCAGTGCTAAAAATTTAAATATTTATTTTGTTTATATTAAGTTAATAAATTTGACACAATCATGTAACATTAATAATATACAATTAAACTTGTAAAGTAGTTAAAGCATTATTATTTATCCCCTTAAATAATAATAAAAGAATGACTTATTTCCCTAACTAAGTCATTCTTTTTTTTGTACTGAACAATATTATTTAAGCACTTAGAAATACTCAATATCACCAATACATAAAATGTTATTATCATCTTGTAACTGTACTTTGTAAAGCTCCATAATCATCAAATTGATAACTCTTGCCTGCATCCAAAATAGAAGTATTAACCATTTTCCCTCTTAGATTTTCGACATCAGTCTCTGATTCTCCATCAAAATTAGAAAAGTAGAACCAATTTTCATTAATGCTTTTCCATCCTAAACAGCGTTTTCCGTTCTCCATGTAATACCAGTTAAAACCTTTGGTACTACCCAATTGCTTCCATCCAGTAAAATTCTGTCCATTTTCTGTATAGTACAAATAGTTATTTTTATTTATCATTTTACCAATAACTTTATCATTCTCTATATAATAGTAATTATTAGATATATTCTTGTTTTCTCCATTTTCAATTTTCCATTTATAAGAATTTGAATCTTCATATTTTCCGCTAGGATTGCTTGCTGCAACTCCATTTGAATATATTCTATAACCATTTATTTGCGTATCTTTAGCCATATATCCATTTTGATAGAAATAATACCAATTTCCATCAACTTTTCTCCAACCAGTAGCCCATAGATTTCCTTCACTATACCACCATCCAATATTATCTTGCTTCCATGATGCGTTTGCCCCTACTGGGTTCAATAGCATTATTGATGTGGCGATCATTGATAAAGCTACGGCTTTTTTCCAACAGTTTTTTATCACGTTATCATCCCCTTAAACCTTTATATCATAATTATATATGATTTACATATTTTGTCAAACTAATAATATGCATTGTTGTATTCATTTACCAAATTCATATTATTTTAAATTATGCAATATGCCAAAAATATAGTCTACATAAATTAATTATAATTTTAAGTGTAAATAAAAAAATCGCAGGCGACTGTGGTTAAGTTCCGTATTGTGCTTCGCACTCTTTTCATATGTGTAGATTTTTTTCACGCATCTGCCTTTTCGAACGCATGTGAGAAAAATTTGGCAGGCGAATATGATTTATTTTTTATTCTTTTATAATAATTAACCCTAGTAAAACATACTATTATAAAGTTATACACAGATTTAATTGAATTATAATTTCCTAAAGAATAAAAAAACTTCAGTTTTAGATGATTTCATAATACTGAAGTTTTTATATATAATATATAACCTAATCGCTAAATAAAATTAAAATTTATCAAACCAATTTAATATATATTCTGCAATGCACAATGCACATTTCACAATTCACAATTACAGATAAAATTCTTGTATTATTTTTAGACTTATAATGAAGAATTATTTTTGCAATATATATTACCTAGCATTTATCTGCATTTCTATCTTTCATTGAAGTCGAACTTCATATCTAACTATATTATCACTAATTTTTTTGAACATCTCTCTAAACGCACTATAAAAATCATCCATAGTTATATTTGTTTCAATTTCCAAGGCCTTGTATAAATTATTTGTATTAAATTTTTTTCTTGATATATTTGCTAGAAATGCACTTTCAAAATAATTTATAGCGTTTTCTTCAAGCCTTCCTTTAATAGATTTTATTAATTTTTCTTTATCTTCTTTAGAGATTTCGCCATTAACACTTACTAAAATTTTATTCTCATTAGGATGAAATCCAACTGTTTGATAACCATAATCAACCATCATTTTTAATATTCTTTTGCTATCAGTATAATCGCCACTCCTCATACTAAAATCAATTGGTTTATTATCTTTTTTTGTAGTTAAACATTTTGTAACTTTATATTCTTTATAATTATCTTTGCGATTTCTTATTATCGTATGAATCTCACTGTAAGTATAATTTTTGCACTTCCTATCGATTTTTTCATTTTCATCACCAATGATTCTCTTCCACTGATCGACTAGATATCCATTATATCTTTCGTAAAGCATTCCCATAAGAGCTTGCACTATCATTCTCTCTTGATTCAAAGAAATACTAATTAGTCCGTCCTTATTTGATGATTTTATCTTTATAGGATTGCCTAATCTTTCACTTTCTTTTCTAATTAGTCTTAATAATTGCACAAAGTCATTGTGTGTGTCCAATTTATCTAATGTTCTTTTGTTTATATCTTTAAATTGTTCTGTTACAATAACTTTATCTTCTTTGATCCCTAATTTTTTAGCTGTAGCATATTTCAATGTATCTATTAAATCTTCTCTGGAATTGGAATCTAATAAGTCGTTTTCAAATAAATGATTTTTATATGATTCAAACTCGTTTAAGACATAAAATATTCTCTTCTTTAATGTAGTATCATTTATATTTTCTTTCAATTCCAAAAGATGTTCTAAATTATTACTACATTTAGATATAACCATAAATAATTCTTTATAATCCTCGCCAACACGATTTTCTATTGTTTTTGCTATATTTTCACCTTTAGGGCAATCAATAAATATTATTCCTAAGTATCTCGCTTTGCTAGCAGGAAGCTTAATATATGCTCTTTCAACCATAAGATCACAAGAAGTATTTATTCCGTAAATGACATTACACAAATTTCGGAAATCTCTATTTAAAAACTTATTAATATAATCTTGAGCTTCATTTGCATATTCATGCCCCTCTTCATTACATTCATAGTATTTTGAAATCATTTTCAACCATTTGCTGTAATGTTTATGAAACTCATCTTTGAAATCTCCAAAATAACTCTTCCATATATGCTCATCTTTCTCTTCAAAATTATCAAAGTCATCAGAAGAATTTATTTTCCTTAATTCAATAAGCAATTCATTAAAATTAATATCTTTAAATACATTTTGTATACTATTAACTTCATAAAATTTAATTAAGGAAACATTATTAATTTGATTGTTTAAAGAATTATAAAAAGCTTTCTTAAAACCTTCTTCTCTAAAATTATCGTTTTCTACACAATTATCTTTATCAAGAATTAGATACGCCTCATATAGTGATTTTATAATCTCATCTTTAAGTTTTTCAACCATGCTAAGTTCATTTTTCAAGCATAAATAAACATTAATAAAATTGCTTTTTGTAGATGAGCACAGCATTTCTGTTGGAAAACTAATATAGTTGTCACTTTTTAAAAAATCTGTTTCTTCAAAAATTCCATCTTTAATAACTACTTTTTGCAATTGAGATTTCCCTAAATTCTCAAGATCTATCACGTTTACCCTTGTCTTAGTTTCATTTTCAAATTTGTTTATGATATTCCCCATAATTTCCTCCCTTTATTAAAATATAATGGAGCTTGAGTATTTAACATATAAGTTAATATATAATATTATTTTTTGTAAATATTTATTCCAATAAAACAAGGCAAAATGCACAATTATTTAATTCATGAATTAGGTAAAATAAAAAGGAGAGCTTTTGCATATATAATGCATGCTCTCCATTTCAATTTAATTTTTAAATCTCACTAAGTTTTTTGTCAACAAGTTCTTTAGCGACTTTTGGGTTCGCTTTACCTTTTGACAATTTCATTACTTGACCCATTAAGAATCCAGCACTTTGTGTCTTTCCTGCTTTAAAGTCTTCTACTGATTGAGGGTTATTTGCAATTACTTCATCAACTATTTTTTCAAGTTCATCAGACGAACTGATTTGCATAAGCCCCTTTTCTTCAATCATCTTCATTGGATCTTTGTTTTCATCAAAGATTTCATCAAGAACTTCTCTTCCTACATTATTGCTAATTTTACCTTCTTCAACTACCTTAAGAAGCTTTGCAAAGTTTTCAGCTTCAAGAGGCATATCTTCAGATTCCATTTTTCTATCATTTAATATTCTTAAAATATCACCTAATATCCAGTTAGAAGCAATTTTAGGCTTAGCACCTAATTCTACAACTTTTTCAAAGAAAGTAGCAAGTCCTTTATCACCTATTAAAATATCAACTTCTTTTTCTGTAAGTTCATATGAAGTTAAAAATCTTTCTTTCTTTTCATCTGGCATTTCAGGTAAAGATTTAGTTATTGTTTCAATTTGTTCATCATAGATTATGATTGGTGGTAAATCTGGTTCTACAACATATCTATAGTCATCTGCTTCTTCTTTAGATCTCATAGAGATTGTTTTACCTTTTGCAGCATCCCATCTTCTAGTTTCTTGAACTACCTTATGACCTTCTCCATAAGTATAAAGTTCTCTTTGTCTTCTTTCTTCTTTTTCTAAAGCTTTTTGAAGTTCTCTAAATGAGTTAATATTTTTAAGCTCTACCTTAGTTCCATATTCTTTTTGCCCTACTGGTCTTAATGAAATATTAGCATCGCATCTTAATGACCCTTGTTCCATACGACAATCAGAAATTTCACCATATTCTAAAATTGATTTAAGCTTTTTCATAAACGCTACAGCTTCACTAACACTTCTCATATCTGGTTCTGTAACTATTTCTGCTAGAGGAACACCAACTCTGTTATAGTCTACTAAAGAAATTGGTTCTCCTTCTACGTGAACTAGCTTTCCAGCATCTTCTTCTATGTGAATTCTATTTAATCTAACTTTTACTTGCTTTCCTTCATGTTCAAATTCTACAAGCCCACCTGAACAGATTGGTAAATCAAATTGTGAAGTTTGATAATTTTTAGGAAGATCGGGATAAAAATAATTTTTTCTATCCATTTTGTTATATTTATTTATTGTACATCCTAGTGCAGTTCCTGCTTTTATTGCTAAATTTACAACTTCTTCATTAAGCACTGGAAGCGTTCCAGGAACCCCTGTGCATATTGGACATGTATTAGCATTAGGTTCTGCTCCAAATTTAGTTGAACAAGAGCAGAAAATTTTTGTCTTCGATTTTAATTCTGCATGTATTTCAAGTCCTATTACTGTTTCAAAATTCATCGTAATTCCCCTCCTATAATTCAATAGCTAAAGCTTGCTCTAAGCTATATGCAGCTTTGAATATTTTTTCTTCGCATAACATATCACCCATCAATTGAATTCCAATTGGTAAGCCTTCTTTGCTCTTTCCTGCTGGAATTGATATTGCTGGATTTCCAGCTAAATTAACATTAATAGTGTAAATGTCAGCTAAGTACATTGATAATGGATCAGCCTTTTTTTCACCAATTTTAAAAGGTAATACAGGTGAAACTGGTCCTACTATTAAGTCATATTTTTCAAAAGTCTTTTTAAGATCATATCTTAATTTTCTTCTAAAAGCATCTGCTTTCTTATAATAAGCATCATAATATCCAGAAGCAAGTGCATATGTTCCAAGCATTATTCTTCTCTTAACTTCTGCTCCAAAACCTTCAGTTCTACTGTTTTCAACTAATTCATCTAGATTTGTGTAATTTGGAGTCTTATAACCATATCTTATTCCATCATATCTATCTAAATTAGTACTTGCTTCAGCAGATGACATTATATAATAAGCTGCTAATCCATCCTTAATTATAGGAAGAGAAAATGTTTCAACTTCTGCTCCTAATTCTTTTAATTTATCTAAACTATTTTTTACTGATTCCTTAATTTCTTCATCTAATCCTTCACCAAAGAATTCTTCAGGGACACCGATTTTCATACCCTTAATTCCATCTTGAAGACCAGCAGTATAATCTATTTCTTTTAAATCTCTTATGCTTGTAGAATCATATTCATCAGTTCCAGAAATTATATTTAAAATATAAGCACTGTCTTCTACTGAATTAGAAAATGGTCCAATTTGATCTAGGGATGAACCAAAAGCAATAAGTCCAAATCTAGAAACTAATCCATAAGTAGGTTTTAATCCTACAACACCGCAAAATGCTGCTGGCTGTCTTATAGATCCACCTGTATCAGATCCTAACGACACTGGTGCGAATTTTGCTGCAACTGCTGCTGCTGATCCACCTGATGATCCTCCTGGAACTCTAGTTATATCCCTTGGATTTAAAGTCTTTTTAAATGCTGAGTTCTCATTTGAAGATCCCATTGCAAATTCATCCATGTTTGTTTTACCAATAATTATTGCATCTTCAGCTAATAATTTTTTTATTACAGTTGCATCATATGGAGGAATAAAATCTTCAAGCATTTTTGATGCACAAGTAGTGTTTACTCCTTCTGTACAAATGTTATCCTTTATAGCTATTGGAATACCTGCAAGTCTTCCTAGAGATTCACCAGCTTTTACTTTAGCATCTATTTCTTTAGCTTTAGCCAATGCTTCTTCACAAGTAAGAGTTAAAAATGCATTTATAGTCCCTTCGTTTTTTGTAATTTCTTCAATATATGATTGAACTAGTGCTTCACTAGTTAATTCTCCACTTTTAATTTTTTCTACCATTTCTTTAATATTCATTTGCATTATCTAGTCACCACCCTATTCAATAATCTTTGGTACTTTAATATAAGTCTCTTGCATGTCTTTAACATTTCTAAATAAATCCTTACATTCGAATTGCTTAACTTCATCTTTTCTTACTACTGGCTTTAATTCTGCCTTATTATCTATATCTTCTTTAATATCTAAATCTAATTCATTTAAATATTGAAAATGCTCTAAAATATTTTCAAATTCTTTTGCAAATTTAGCAGCTTCTTCATCAGAAAATCTTAATTTAGAAAGCTTTGCTATATATTTTACTTCATCAATACTAACTTTCATTAATTTCACCTCATCAAATTTTTTGTCATTATAATGCTGTTTAAAACACTATGTTAAAATTCATTAACTTTACATAAACTAATTAGCTTTATTCAATAGAAGCTTTTTAGGTTTCTATTGAATAACTTTTTTAAATGAAACTCGACTCACTACGTTCGCTGAGTAGGTTCGACTTAACAAATATAAAATTTGAAGTCTTACTTAAGGAAACTCGACTCGCATTCGCTCACTGAGTAAGTTCGAATATCCAAATGTAAAATTTGGATTCTCACTTACGGTGTTAATCTCTTCATGTCTCTTGGGAATAATGATGCTTCTCTTATATTTCCAAGGTTTAATATTTGCATTGTAATTCTTTCTAGACCAATTGCAAACCCTCCGTGAGGTGGCATTCCATATTTAAATGTATCTAAATAGAAAGCAAAGTCTTCAAGCTTTAATCCTAGTCTTTCCATTTTAGCTTTTAACATTTCATAATCATGTATCCTTTGACCACCAGTTGTAATTTCAACGCCCTTGAAGATTAAGTCGAAACTCTTTGTCATTTCTCTATTTTCTTCACATTCCATTGCATACATTGGTCTCTTAGCTGTTGGATATTCTGTTAGGAATACATAGTCACTATTATATTTTTCTTTAACATATTTATGGAATAGTGCTTCACCCTCATTATCAATATTTCCAACTGGAGATTTTTTATTAAATTCTGTTAATAAAATTTCTTGAGCTTTAGCAAGTGGGATTCTTGGAATATTAATTTCTTCTGGAAGAACCACATCAAATAATTTCAATTCTTCAGCACATTTTTCATTTAAGTGTTTATATAAATATCTTATAAAGCTTTCTTCCATTTCCATAAGATCAGTTTCATCTTTTATAAAGCCCATTTCAACGTCTAAACTAACATACTCATTTAAATGTCTCCAAGTATTGTGAAGTTCTGCTCTATATGCATAACCAACTTCAAATACTCTTTCAAAACCTGCTCCAACCATCATTTGCTTCCAGAATTGAGGACTTTGTGCAAGGAAAGCTCTTCTGTTAAAGTAATTAACAGTAAACATTTCAGATCCACCTTCTGTTCCAGAATGAGTTATCTTTGGAGTATGGATTTCTTCAAAATCATTACCCTTGAAGAACATTCTAAATGCTTCTTCAATTTCATTTTGGACCTTGAAAATTGCTTTTTTCTTAGGAATTCTAAGACTTATTGTTCTATAATCCAATTGAGTTTCAAGAGCAGCCTTTTCTTTAAAGCTTTGAATTTCAAATGGTAATTTGTCATAATATACAGTTCCTGCTATTTTAATATCTGATACTTCAATTTCCATTCCCTTTGGAGCCTTTTCATTTTCGCGAACTATTCCAGTTACTTCTACTGCATTTTCAAGTCTTAAACCTTTAATTTGTTCCTTAGTACATACTAATTGAATTATCCCAGATTTATCTCTAAGTAAGATAAATGAAACATGTGAAAGATCACGAATTTTATGAACCCAACCTTTAAGTAATACTGTTTCTTCCCCGTTAACTGCTAAATCTTTAATAAATATTCTTTTCATGATTATTGCTCCTTTTCCCATATATTGATTATTTTTACATAAGATTTTTATAGCTATTTTGTAAAAATAAATATTTTTATTTTAATTAAAATTTATAACAAAAAAATCGTAGGCGACTGTGGTTAAGTTCCGTATTGTGCTTCGCACTCTTTTCATATGTGTAGATTTTTTTCACGCATCTGCCTTTTCGAACGCATGTGAGAAAAATTTGGCAGGCGAATAAGATTTTTTTTATTCTTTTCTAAATACAAATACTATTCAATCAACCTTTTTTAAGTTATCTACAGATTTTACTGAAATATAAATTCCTAAAGAATAAAAAAATCTCGTCCCTATGCATTATGCATAGGGACGAGATTAACTCGCGGTACCACCCTAGTTAGTTTATAAAAAACTCACCTCAATGAAGTACAAAACATTATTGTTTTATACTCTCCACTTTTAACGGTATGGACCCGATTAAGCCTACTCTTTTAATCTAAAATTTCGGTTAATAGCTCCGAAGTGTTCTTCAATTCAAGACTCATACAGATATTCCACCATCATCTGCTCTCTAAAAATCATCTATTTGAATTTACTTTTCTTCATCATTGCATATATAAATTTTAATTTCTCAAAAATTAATTTCTTTATTAATTATAAGCACATTTGCTTTATGGAATTCATTATATTGCAAAATAATTTATAAATCAATACTTTTTTTAAAAATTTGTTAATGAATTTTCAAATTATACTTTTTTATGAATAATTTTCTTAAAATACATTTTAAAATAAACTAAGCTTTTCCAGTGCTTAGAGTTTATTATTTTAATTCTTTCATTAAAACAAATCTTCTTAATCCACCATATTTTAATTTATCTTCCATAACATTATACCCAAGTTTTTTAAATGTATTCAAACTATATTTATTATCAGGAAAAACTGTTGCACAAATACAATTCATTCCTGCTGTTTTGCTTATTTCTTCAAGAGATTCGCATATTATCTTTTGAAGTTTATTTCCTCTATAATCATCCAAAACCATAGTTGATTCAATCTGTCCCACCTTAAGAAGTTCTTCCCCTTGAATTTTTATATCATGTCCATAATTATGTTCGTCATATCCATATTCAATATATGCTCCTATAGCAATTAGCTCATCTTCTTCTAATGAAACGCAACCCAAAATTATACCTTTTTCATTTATAGCGGTTTCAAATTCTTTTTTATCTGAACATACAAAGAAATCTTTGTTTTCTAATCTTGTATATACATCCTCTTGCAATTTCATAATTTTATCGATATAGCTTACATCCAATAGTTTCAATCGGGCTTGTACAACACTTTTATCTTTTTTATTTAATACTATTTGTTTCATTCTACTTTAGTAAGAATACAACTATATTTCTTACTAGTCCCCCCCTTAATGATTAATATCTGATTTGTATTATACTATAATAATTTGATTATATAAAACTATATTACAATTCACAATGCACAGTTCACAATTCACAGTTCCAATTAGGGTTATTCTTGCAATATTTTTTAGACTTATATCTATGAAGAAAACATTTTGAAATTAGTTGTTACACAAATTTTATTCTTTTAATTTCAAATAAAGCCTTAAAGTGCATTTAATTACCCCTTAAGGCAAATTTTATTTAGTAATGAACTCTAATAAGCCAAAACTTAATTTTTTTATCACTCCATCCTAAATCCCATGGAACATTATTTCTATCCGTATTATGACATGTTACTAAAGAATATCCTTTAGAATCGACTCCTGTAACTGTCGATACATGGGTTATATCACCTTTCTTTTCGTATGCTATGAAATCTCCTGGAAGTAATTTATAAGAAGCCTTATATACCTTTTCATAACTTCCTCTAGCAATTACCGATGCTCTTCCGCTATTAATCATATAATGAGTGAACTTACCGGCATTTACCCAAGGACCTGTCGCACTCCCTTTGTCATAGTTCCATGTAGAATTTTCCTTGAATTTTCCTCCTTCGCGTAGTATTTGTGACGCAAAATTTGCACAATCTCCACCCTCTGGATTAAAATCTCTATATTTATTGTTATACTTAAAGCCATATTCCTCAATAGTTGCCGCTCCACAGTACCTTTCTGCATATTCCTTTGCTCCTTTTCTTTTTTCATTAATATTGGAAATATCCCTAAGAGGCTGTGATGATATATATTGTTTAATCTCATCTGCTTTAATATTTTCTAAACTTAAGGAATCAGCAAATGGATCTGTATACCACTCCTTTGTTATTATCCAATTATTATCTCTCTTGCTTAATTGAAAAGAATGATAGGTCCCCATCCTTGAGCTATTTATAGCTTCCGGCTGATCCGGATATATGTACTTATACTCTGTATTACAAATTAAACTAAAAGAGCATTTATTATCTCCAATTTTACATTTTTTGATTACCACTTTAGGAATTATATCCACAAATTGTATTCCCTGCTTTTCTGCCCAGTTATTAATATATTTGACCTTTTTCTCCTCATATTCATATGCCCATTGACCATATCTAGTATCGGTAGCATATAAAGCTTTAATTGAATCCAAATCTTTGCTAAGTATAGCTTTATTTTTTATTGCAAATATATTTTCTACAATACTTTTCACTTCATTATCAGTACTAGTATCAGCAAATACAATGCTACTTTTATCACTAGTAATCAATGATAAAAACACAATGAATACTAAGATGATTATAAATTTTGACCTGTTTTTTTTGATTTTAGAGAGTCGCATCTATAATACCCCTTTCTAAATTAAGTCATTCTGTTACAATTTATTGTTAATTATTTCAATATACTTATTAGTTTCTTCGTTTAGAGGAACACCTTGGAACCATTCCTCATTGTTATTCCAATTAGCAAAATATCTAGCTTTTAATATTATTTCTGGTCTATATTCAAAATGCAATATATCAAAATGTCCCCATTTTCCTCCCCACACGAAATTATTCTTTTCAAATGCTTCCACTAGTTCTTTAGGGTAATCAGAGAGTCTTTCCTTTCCAGCCTTTTCTGAACTCCACTTCCAATAATCTCTCTTATCACTTTTAAGATCAATTGCGATTCCATATGAATGTGGGCTTAGCCTTCCAGTTCCAGATATGACTCTATAATTAAATGTTCCGCTGGCAGGGTAAAGTATACTACCTATATCTGATCTTGATTTTGCTAAAGGCATTAATTCTTTTAAAGCTGCTTCTAAAGACGCATTAGCATTATTTTGCTTATTGAATTGATAATTAGTATATCCATACTTTAAGCTAGCTAAGTTTTTTTCAATTGCTCCCTTAGAATTTCCATATACTTCGCTTAATAACTCGTAATGTCTAGCTCTACCAGGATCAAAATTTTTATCCATGATCTCTGTATTTTTTTCTAATGGGTAGTCTTGCTCTAACATATCTTGTAAATCAGGATTTGTTAATTTTACTTCATGATTTTTTTCCTTTTTATCATCATAAATAATTTTCTTACCTGATTTCATAATTATGTAAACTTCATCATCACTTTTCTTTTCTACATCTACTATATGTTGAGGATATGATAACATAAGAATCAAAATATCCTGCTTCATCTCTGTTTGGTAATCCCTATCTTCTGATGCCTTTGAATCTATAGGAATGCTAAAAATAATAAAAAAACATATTATAAAATTACTAATTTTTCTTATCAATTATATTTCACCACCTTTTTAATCGTATAAATATATACTGTCCCAAGAATAAACATACTATGTACAATAATTTCTTATAAAAACTTAGTAAACAAATTTTAAAAATACATAAAAAAATCATATTTTTTAATTAATATCAAAAAATATGATTTTTTTATGAAAAGCTATCATTTTTTAATATATTGCTAATTCAACAACTGTTTTTAGGGATTCTATTATTAAATTTTTTATATAGAATATTTAATTTTTCATATAAATACCACTATTACAGGTTATAATTTAACATTTTTATAACCAAAAATTTGCAAGTTGTCGAATTTGTTGCTAAAATTGTTATGTTAATAAAATATCAAAGAAAGAGGTTTATTATGGAACTTAAAAAAGACAGCGATATAATGATGAAAGAAGTTTCATCAAACGGATCAAGCAAAATGAAACACCCACCAGGTCTGTATATGTTATTTTTTACAGAAATGTGGGAAAGATTTAGTTACTATGGTATGAGAGCATTGCTTGTAATGTATTTAACTACAGAATTTATAAGAGGTGGACTTGGTGTAGATAAGGTATCTGCAATGACTATATATGCAAATTTCACATCTCTTGTATATCTTACACCACTAGCAGGCGGATATATCTCAGATAGATACTTAGGACAAAGAAAAGCTATCACCATTGGAGGAATAATAATAGCTCTTGGACAGTTAACATTATTCTCAAACCAAAGTATGACTACATTGTACATAGGTTTATTTTTACTTATAATCGGGAATGGTTTCTTTAAACCAAATATTTCAACAATGGTTGGTCATTTATATGCTGATGGCGATAAAAGAAAAGATTCAGCTTTCACTATTTTCTACATGGGAATAAACGCCGGATCATTTTTAGCACCTCTTATATGTGGTACATTAGCAGAAAAAACAATGGCTACTACACAAGCAGGTGAAATTATACACTACGGATTTAGATATGGTTTCTTAGTTGCAGGACTTGGAATGATTTTAGGACAAGTAATCTTTAATGGATTAGCGAACAAATTCCTTGGAGATATTGGTAAAGCACCTGTAGGTGTAGCTAAATCTAATTCCAATGATAATAAAGCAAAAGCTAAACCATTAACTACAAAAGAAAAACATAGAACTGCAGTTATTTTAATATTAACAGCTTTTGCTATAATATTCTGGACAGGCTTTGAACAAGCTGGAAGTTCACTTACTATATACACACAAGATTTTATAGATAGGTCAGTTGGTGGATGGGAAGTGCCAGTATCTTGGTTCCAATCACTAAATCCATTGTTTATATTAATACTTGGAATACCTATATCAAAGCTATGGTACAAATTAGCTTGCAGCAAGAGTGGTGATTTAAGTATTCCTCAAAAGATGGCAACAGGTTCAATACTATTAGGACTTGGTTTCTTACTTATGGTTGGTGCTGTTATGCAAAGAGGCGGAAATATAGAAGACACTGCTATTAAAGCTAACATGATATGGCTTGTAGGAACTTATTTCTTCCATACTGTTGGTGAACTTTGCTTATCACCAGTTGGGCTTTCAATGGTAAGTCAATTGGCGCCAGCTAAACTTGCATCTTTCCTAATGGGTGTATGGCTTCTAAGCAGCTTTGTTGCTAATCAAATAGCAGGAAGACTTGCTGGTTATACAGAAACTTTAGGACACTTACAAATATTCGCTGGAATAGCTGCTGTTTCAATTATAATGGGAATATTATTCTTATTATTTAATAAAAAATTAGCAGCAATGATGGAATAGTATATTATGAATAGAAGCTTGTCTTTATATGCAAAGACAAGCTTCTATATTTTGTTTAAAAAATTATACTTTATCATAAAAATCTAATAATTCATTTAAATACGGTTTTTGAGTTTCATCTTTTTCTAGATATATTTCATGTCTAGAGTTTTCTATCTTTTCTATTTCGCAATTCTTTGCGCTACTTGCGAATTTATTTTGTCCTTCTGCTTTTACATAAGTATCATTATCAGCTTGAAATAATAATATTGGAATTTCTACTTTCGATGCATTTTCTGTTTTTATAATTTCCTTTGTTGTATCAAAGGCTTCTTTTGTCCAATTATAGCTAGCACCACCTCTTTGAAGTTCTTTGTTATTAGCTACTATCTCATGACTATATTTATAACGATTCAAAGAACTTGTCCCAATCTCATTTTCCTTATACTCTGGTGTATATGCTTTCTTACCTAAAACGTAATTTCCACCATTACCAATAGCAACTTCAAATTCTACTATAAAATCAGCTAGAAATCTTGGTATATTTCCGGTGTTAACTTCAAGCATGGGAGCACTTAATACCGCAGCATCAAAATAATCTGGGTAATCCTCTATGAATTTTGTTCCAATAGTTCCCCCCATTGAATGAGCAAACAATAATACCTTTTTACCTTGATTATTGGGCATAACAACTTCATCCATAAATTTTTTAAAATCAGTTACATATTGATCGAATTTTTCTACATTCACTTGGGTTTTATCAGCTATTCCAAGTGTGCCGGATCTGCCATGACCTCTATGTTCAATTCCGAAAACATTATATCCTTCTTTTAAAAAATAATATATTAATTCATGATACTTCTCTAAACTCTCAGTATATCCATGAGATATTACTATATTAGCCTTTGCATTTTCTATATTGTATTTTTCATAGTACAATTTAACGTCCTTATCTCCATCTATATATCCAGATTCCAGTTTACTTTTTATATAAGGTTCGACTTTACTTTTCATATCTTCATTGTAATTAGATTCAGATATATATATTTCATCTAATTTACTATTTATTTCAGCAGCATTAACTTTAATATTAAAATTATTTATATTTACAAATAGCTGTACTATAAGTGAAATTAGCATTAAACCAATTTTAAATCTTTGAGTATTTCTATGCTTCCCCAATTGTTTTACATCCCTTCTTATACATTAATTCATTTTATAAAAGAAAAAGCTGTATCAACAGCTAATTATCCTATAATTATTCTAATATAGAAATTACCCACTTATTACATGCTGTACACTTATGTACTGTTATAACAAATAAATCAAATCTCTTATTTAGATCCATAACTCCTAAAGCGTCTCTCTCCTCTTTAGTAATAAACTCATCATTTTCATCAATATATCCAATTATCTCAACTAGATAATTTTTCTTTGTCTTATCACAACACCCATTAGAACCTGCAATTTCTATAATCTCATAACTTAAATTTTCACTTAATTCATCAATAATACCAATTATGTCTTCATAATCTTTTATATCATCAACAAAATCCTCTTCATAAAACTCTAAATCTTTAATTTGAAATAATTTATTCATACATATCGCTCCTATTTTTATTTATATATGTTGCAATTCACAATGCACATTTCACAACTCACAATTACGGCTAAAATTCTTGCAATAGTTTTAAAATCATGATGAAGAATTATTTTTGCAATATATATATTTTTTTTAATATAAAACAGTAATTTCATACTAAAACATTATAATATGTTAACTTTCTTTTAGCAAACCAATTCGATTCAAATAACTTATAACCGATATACAAATTTAAAATTATATTACGTGTGTTAACTTGCCGAAATCATAAATATTTTGATTCCGAAAATCTATGAAAATATCGCTGAAGGTTCTAAGCAGCAGGTTGTATCCACTTTAGCATGCTCCCACTTTCAGTGTGACAAGCAAAAATGGAACAACCTACAGCTAAGAACCTTTAACAGCTCATTTTCAAATATTTTCTCCACAAATATATTTATGATTTCTAGTTAAAGACATGAACTTAAACTTTGGGCAAATTTATAAATATATTCATGAAATAAGTGAAGTATAATTGCATAAAAATATAGTAGACTCATCATTTTTTCAATAAGATGAATCTACTATATTTAATGTTGCTCTTCTTTATAGATATCCAATTTGAGAATTATACTTATAGTTTGAAAAATCTGCTATATCAGAAAGGACAGGTACTCTTTTGTGCAGTGTTACATTAGAGAATATGTTGCAGGCATTTCTTCATCATAAGTTGTTCCATTTTGCTTGTCACAAGCTTGTCTCGGGAGCATGCTGAAATGGTGCAACTTATGATGTTAGAAAGCCTCAACTTATTCTCAGTAACCGAAACAACAGAGTACCTGTCCTTTCGGCAGATTATCGCATAAGTCTAAATTTAATTTTGTTCTTCTTTAAGTTTTTTTAATTTATTTTGAACTAACCATAACTTCTTTTGCTTTCTATTAAATGCAACCATTCTGTTTTTATTATTTTTGTTTTCATCAATTAACTTTATATATTCTGCATCTGCAATTTTTAATGCATCTTCAATTACTAAAAGTTCCTCCTTGGTAAACATAATGCCTCCTTTATTAACTAACAACCTATTATTTTTTTGATTTTGCCGTCTAACATAAGTATATTAAAAATCACTTAACTAGTAAAGCTGCATTAGTTTATTGTCAACAGATTAAATCTACTCATTACTTATTAAATTTAATTACAACCTTAAATAAATCTCCATCTATCTCTATATTAAAAGTTCCACCTTGGACTTCCACAAAACTCTTTGCAATTGCAAGACCAAGACCAGATCCTTCTGTATTCCTTGATTTATCTCCTCTTTGGAATCTATCTACAATATCAAATGGATCAAAATTCAACTCTTCTGCAGACATATTTTTTATTGTAATCTCTACATTTTTCTCATGATCTATTATGTCTACATATACTCTTGATCCCTTCATAGCATATTTGACTACATTTATTATTAGATTTTCAAAAATTCTAAAGGTTTTTTGGCTATCAAGATTTAATATCACCTTACTTGCAGGGTAACTATTTTTTAATATTAACTTTGAATCCTTTATTTTATCATCTAATTCAATTTGCGTCTGTCTCATTAATTCTACAATATCTACATTCACTAAGTTTAGCTTAATATCTCCACTAGTAGCCTTACTTACTTCAAACAAGTCTTCAATCAGAAATTTTAATCTTTGTGATTTTTTATCAATTGTATCAATATACGATTTTCTTTCTTCTTCAGTTAAATTATCTTTTTTTAATAAATCAGTATAAGTTATTATTGAAGTAAGAGGTGTTTTTAAATCATGCGAAACATTTGAAATAAGTTCAGTTTTCATTCTCTGACTTTTAACTTCTTCACTTACCGCTTTTTTCAAACCATCTTTTATTTTTTCAATTCTATCTTTTAGTGGATTGAATAATCCTAAATCATCCTCTATTTCTACTTCTAAATTACCGCCAGCAATTCTATCTGCTTCATTTAAAAGTATACTAAACTTATTCCTTATATCTCCATACTGTTTTCTAATTGAATGAAATAATATCATATTATAAATTAATGCTATTACTATTCCAAAAAACCAGAAAATACAGCAGATTAACATTATTATCAAATTTACGCCAATAACTTTTATAATGAACTTATTGGATTTATCATTTAAATCTATATGCTCTATATAATTAAATACATTACTGAATAGCTTTTTAATCTGCCTAGAAATCTTAATTATTAATAAGTTTTCTTTTAAGTATTTAATTACTCCAAAATTTATTATGCTTTTTAATAACATGACACCTGCAAATATAATATAAATAGCTGCCATCCACATAATTATATTTACTGAAATTACTGTATAACTTTCAAGGTTTTTATCCATTCTTGAGCCAATTAAATTTATAGCGAATCTATTTCTTAAAGTTTCTGTTACCGTAAGTCCTAATACAGTTCCAATGACAATTCCACCTGCTCCAAAAATAAAGCAATTAATCTCAAAAGGAATTTTCGAGAAATATTTAACTCCAAATACTTCCTTACCATTTTTATAAGGAATTAGTAAACTAAGTATTAATATAATACTTACTATTCCTAAGAGGATAGCTACCACAGATGCAATATTCATTTTATTTTGTGATTCATCTATCCTTCTGCTTAAGACATCTGTATATTTAAGGTCTTTAGGAATTCCATAAATGAAAGTTACATTCTTAATAGAATTAAATTTAACATTATCTTCAGTAATAAGAGGATAGCCCCAAATTTCTCTTATATTTAGGCCTGAAAATGCATTTTTTACGATATTTGCATCAGCACCGTAAATATTACTTATTGACATTAACCCAGTGTTATCATATTTTACGGTCATGTACCACGAATATTTATCATTTAAATTATTAACTTCACTATCGGATATTAATTCCTTTAAATCATTATTTGTATTTGTAATATTTATATCATCACTATACACTAAATAATCAAGATTTTTATAGTTATTATTCAAATTATTCTTCCACTCACTCAGTTCATAGTTAAAATTTCGAATAATATTATCCTCAGTATCATTATGTGTATCATAGGATGATATATAAATTTTATCACCTGATAATTCTTCATGGTTTGTCTGTCCTACAAGATCTTTATATAAAGCATAATCATTTTTATAAATAGTTCTTAAGAAATCATCTTCTTCAAATGGAGATTTAGGCTCTGCTTTTGCCCATCCCCTCATGTTAGGATAAATATTAAATATTCCTACTGACATTATTAAAAATATAATAAATGTTACTAAATTTGTAACATATGATTTTTTACTGTTTTTCAATTTTGTATCCAACTCCCCATACCACCTTTAAATATTTTGGATTCTTTGTATCAATCTCTATTTTTTCTCTTATATTCCTAACGTGAACCATTACTGTATCAGTATTTATGGCTTCCTCATTCCACACTTTTTCATATATTTCTTCTGCTGAAAAAACTCTTCCTGGATTTTTCATTAACAATTGTAATATTTTAAATTCTATTGGTGTAACTTTTATTAATTCTCCATCAAGAATCACTTCTTTTGTATCATTGTTTAACTCTAGACCACCAATTGAAAATACATTACTTTTTTGTTCAGCTCCACTTACAACACTTAAATATTTTGAATATCTTCTAAGCTGCGAATTGACTCTAGCTATGAGCTCCATTGGATTAAACGGCTTAGTTACATAGTCATCCGCTCCAATATTAAGGCCTAGAATTTTATCCATCTCCTCTGATTTTGCAGTAAGCATTATTACAGGAAAATCATAATTCTCACGGAGTTTCATCACCATTGTTATTCCATCCATCTTTGGCATCATTATGTCAACTATTGCTAAATGCAAAGTTTGATTTTCTATTATCTCCAATCCTTCTATTCCATTGCTTGCTCTATAAACATTGTAGCCTTGGTTTTTCAAGTATATCTCTATTCCATCACATATTTCTTTTTCATCTTCAACTATTAAAACATTATAAAAATTCATTATTGTTTAACACCCTCACTTACTATAATTTACAAATAATATTTGATTCATATATATATTGTAATGCACAATTCACATTTCACAATTCATAATTACAGCTAAAATTCTTGCAATATTTTTAGAATTGTCATGAAGAATTATTTTTGCAATATATATTTAATTAATCTCATAACCTAAATTAAAATTCCTATTCTTATTTAATTTGGAATAAAATTCACATAAAATTTATTATATATCATATGTGAAGCATTTCCAAACTTACAAATATACTTTCCTACTAAATTTATTTTATTAAATTTGATTGTAAATTATAGAATTAAAGATTCTACCATAAGCACCTCCTATTCTTAGATTATATATGCTGCAATAATGTACTTGCATTTAACTCCTAGTAATCCAAACGTTAAATTAAAACAAAATGTATAGATAACCAAATTAAGAGTTCAACTTATTAGATGAATGTATTTACAAAGTTACTAAAACTTTAAGTTCATATATTCACTAGAAATCATAAATATATTTGTGCAGAAAACATTTGAAAATGAGCTGTTAAAGGTTCTTAGCTGTAGGTTGTTCCATTTTAGCTTGTCAAGCTGAAAGTTGGAGCATGCTAAAGTGGATACAACCTGCTGCTTAGAACCTTCAGCAATATTTTCATAGCTTTTCGGAATCAAAATATTTATGATTTCGGTAAGTTACTACATAAATTTAGTTTTAGAGTTGGATATCTATAATCTCAATTACAACATATTTATTTTTTATATACTGATTAGCTACAACTAAAATATACAATTGAAAAATAAAGATAATTTACAATTAAATCGAAAGAATTTCTAAAGAAATTTGGAAATCCTATGAAAAATAACTTTTCAACTAAAAATCCCAAGCAATTAATTATATAGCACATATAATTAATTGCTTGGGATTATATGATATTCACTTATTTTTACGAGAATTTTTTTAATAATTGTTTATATTCAGTCGTTATATTTAGATATTTTGCCATTAAATCACTAGCCTGCTTTTTTGCCTCATCAATTATAAAATCATAATTATCTATAAGCAAATTAGTGATATGTAAATCAATTTTATTATCCTTAGCCATATTATTTAGAATTTTTATTATCCTATCTTTACTAAATTCCTCTTTATAACTCCTTACTCCTAACAAGGCACTAGTAATATCCCCTATTGCTACTATTCTCATTTCTTTAGTTAATTGGTCTCCTTTTAGTCCAAACGGATAACCCGCACCATCTAACTTCTCATGGTGAAATGTTCCTATATCTCTTATATCATCTATATTTAAATCACTTAAAATCTCATATCCTATAATAGCATGGCTTTTCATAATTTCAAACTCTTCGTCTGTAAGTTTACCAGGCTTTTCTAAAATTTCTACTGGAATAGCAATCTTTCCTATATCATGAAGTGCAGCTGCTATTTTAATTTTTGATAAAGTTTTCTCATCTAACCCACACAACTTTGCAATTTGAAAACTTACAGCTTCTACTAATATAGTGTGTTTAACTGTTGCTTCACTTCTAAAATCAATTGAATAAGCTAACATTTTACTATACGATACAACTTCATCTCTTGTAAGTATTCTAGTACCAAAAAAATCATACAACTCATCAACATAAGTTTTATCTATTAACTTTTCGATAAAATTAAATTTTCTATCTGCTTCCATCAATAATTCTATATATCCATTTGAATATTCTTCTGCATGATTCCTAATAAAATCTTTCGTTAATTCTTTTTTTGATAAATATACCCTATCAATATAATCGGCAAAACTTAATATCATTCCTTCTTTAGATAGAATATCCATGTGCTTGTCCTTAAAATACTTACACGTAAAATGATGGCTTAGAACTATATTATATAAATTAGGTAACGGAGAAAAATATTTTATAAATAATGAACCATAGATAGCATGATCAAACGGAGTTTTTACATCAATATCAACAAGCTTATCTCTTTCCGCAACCTTATATGCACCAATATCGTGAAAAATTGATATGACACAAATTTTAAGCATATCTTCATTACTATAATTTCCTTTTGCTTTTAATAAATTTAACATTATATATGCAACTTTTTCTCCATGATTCAAAAGTCTTTTGTCCACAGAATTAATAGCTCTATGAATGATATGAATCATTTGCTTTAATGTAACTTCCAAGTTTTCCTTCATATGTTTCCTCCAATTCATTCAGTAACAGTAAAATTATCACCTATGACATGTGTAATAATCTGTTCATATTATAGCATTATTATTTACCAATAAAAAGGCTTACTTAATACATGTTTCCTGAATTAGAAAGAATTAATATATTATTGTGCTTTTTATAAAAAGAGATTATCTTATTGGTTTATACACCTTTATAAGATAACCTCTTTTTAATATATATATTGCAATTCGCAATTACGGCTAAAACTTTTGTAATCCTTTGAGAATTATAACGAAGAATTATTTTTACACTATATATAATTGTTCAAAGCGTTGAAAACACTACAAATTGTTAACTTTTTATATTTTTTCTTTAAAAATATTTTCACTTTCAAATTTTTAAGTTCTTTCCTTCTTAAGAATTTAAGTTCTTAGATTCTTAAATTCCTTTATTCCTAAATTCTTATATTCTTTACTTTTTAACTTTATAGATAGACAATTTAAGAGCTCAACTTACAGTTAGAATATACTGCTATACTAGAAATTAAATACATTTTTATGAAATAGGCATTTGAAAATCTCGCTGCCAAAAGCACTTAATTGAAGCTTGTTCCTCATCAGCTTGTCACGTTATAAACGGGAGCAAGCTAATGTGGATACAAGCTCCTATTTAGTGCTTTCAGCGAAATTTTTCATAGCTCTGTGGAATAAAAATGTATTTGATTTCGTTGAGTCATCGAATAAATCTAAGTTTTAACGTTAGATATCTATATACCTTCCTGTTTTCTAAATTTTTTTAGTCCTTTTTTAGATCCTCTTTCAATGTCTCTATTAAGTTTTCTTTCTTTATAGCTTGAAAATAGCTGACTCATATCATAATCTTTAGGATATAATTCTTCAGCACTAATTTCAAGTTTAAGCCTTCTGTAATTTACTTCTATAAATTCATTATTAAATAAAACAGTTATATTATTTAATCTATCAATTTCTTTATAGACAATTCCACTTGCATCTTTATCAAGCAGTAATACTTTATCTCCAACTCTATAAATATACTCATGAGTTTCGGATTTTTCTATTTCTCTTTTAGGAATTTTACTTTCTTTTACTAAATTATAATTATAATCTTTTGTTTGAATATATTTTCTACTTCTTTCAATTATATTATCACTAATACCCATTTTTCTTGATATATATAGGGCATTACTGTCTCCGCTTTTTCCTATATGAAGTTTATATAATGGCTCCAAAGTATCTCTTTTAAATTCCATAGCTGCATTTTCGAAGTCTGGATGATTTTGCGAAAAGTTTTTAATTTCCCCATAATGAGTACTTGCTACTGTAATGCACCCCTTATGATAAAATTCTTCTAAAATTGCAATAGCAAGTGCGGCTCCTTCATTTGGTTCTGTGCCACTTCCAATTTCATCAAAAAGTAATAATGAATTTCTACTGCTTTCTTTTAAAATCTCTGCTAAATTTTTTACATGAGATGAAAATGTACTTAAAGCATTTTCTATACTCTGATTATCACCAATATCAACAAAAATATCATCAAATACTGCAATTTCAGTATTTTCATGTGCACTTATATGAAATCCACTTAATGCTGCTAAAGTAAGTAATCCAACACTTTTTAATACAACTGTCTTTCCGCCTGCATTTGGACCAGTTATTATTAAGCTTCTATATTTATTTCCTATTTCAAAATCCAGTGGAACGCATTCTTTAATTAATGGATATTTTCCCTTTATTATTTTTATATAACCGTAGTCATTAAGCTTGGGCTCGATTCCGTTTATTTCCTTGCTATATTTTGCTTTTGCAAGTATCATGTCATATTCTGAAATAACTTCTATATTTATTTTTATTTCTTGATGCTTTTGAAAAATCATTTCACTTAAGGTAGATAATATTTTGTATTCTTCAATGCTCTCTTCAGCCTTTAAAGTTATTAATTCAGTTGTATATTTTGACACTGAAGCTGGCTCCATAAACACTGTAGTACCTTTTGAAGAAGCTTCAACTATAGTCCCTTGTACATGATTTTTATAAGCAGCTTTTATAGGAACTGTATATCTTCCATTCCTTATACTAACAAAAAATTCTTGCATATACTCTTTATTGCTTGGATTCTTAATAAATCTTTCTATCTTTTCTTTTATTTTTTCCTCACAAAGCTCAATGCTCCTACGAATTTTTTTAAGCTCCTTTGTAGCATTAGAATCAACAATGGTTCCTCTAATAGCTATATTTATTTCATCTTCAATATATTTTAAGTCTGTAATATTTTCTCCATATGCACTTAATGTTTCTGCATATCCTTCTTTATCTTTAATGAATGCTTTTACTTTTCTGCATCCTCTAAGAAAATCTCCTACCGTAATCACTTCTGAAGGTTCCAAAACCCCACCTTTTTCTATTTTTTCAATTAATGGAGATATATCAAATACTCCTTCAAGGGGCATATGATAAGATGCATCGATTAGTCTTCTCCCTTCAGAAGTTTCTTTAATCATTCTTCTTACTTGTTTTATATTATTACTTGGAACTAATTTATCAATCAACTTTTTTCCCAAGTTACTTACACAAAATGATTTTACAATGTCTTTTAATTCTTTATAATTTAATTTTTCTAATGTGGCATTATTCATTTTTTCATTTCCTTTTCTTATATATTCAAGCCACGAATAAGGTTATAGATTTCAAAATAGAGTTACTTAACAAACCAATATTTAATGCAATGTATACATTCATCAAATATTTATCTATGTTGCAATAATAAAATTACACTTAGTATGTTTTCAGGATAAGTAAATTCTTGCATACAAAATGTGTAAAAACAATTGCAATACATATATAGTTTAAGTTTTTAAATAAACAAAAAAGCTGTGGATACCTCCACAGCTAAAAAATTCAACATCAAATAAAGATAGAAATATACCTATCTTTTGAAAGCAAATTCGTGGCTCGTATCTTTTAATAGTTATAATTAATTCAACAACAAATAAAAGTATAAAATACTTCTTTTTTGAATTAATATTAAATTACTATAATTAAGATACTAAACACTCACAAAAATACTTCCTTCCAATGAAATCTATATACTATATGATATGACATGGATTAAATAATGTCAATTTTAATTTTTTATTATTAAAACATTTAATATTAACTATGAGTAATTTCATATTTTAATTTGCAAACTCTCTATAATTCCTTGCGAAACAGTTGAACTGCATCTTGTAAGTTTGAAATTACTTCATAGTATATTCTCTTTACTGTTGAGCATTATAGTGATTATCTTTTAACATTACATCATGAGAACTTCCTTCTACGATACTTGTTGCAGACACTAATGTTATTTTTGCATTCTTTTGAAGTTCTGGAATAGTAAGAGCGCCACAGTTACACATTGTAGAACGAACTTTGTTAAGTGTTATACTTACATTATCTTTTAAACTTCCAGCGTATGGAACATATGAATCAACACCTTCCTCAAAAGATAATTTCTTATCTCCACCAAGGTCGTATCTTTGCCAATTTCTTGCCCTATTAGAGCCTTCGCCCCAATACTCTTTCATGTAGTTTCCGTTTATATTTACTTTATTAGTTGGACTTTCATCAAATCTGGAGAAATATCTTCCTAACATAATAAAATCTGCACCCATAGCCAATGCTAATGTAATATGGTAATCATGGACAATACCGCCATCAGAGCATACAGGAATATAAACTCCTGTCTTTTCAAAATATTCGTCTCTAGCCTTAACTACATCGATAAGAGAAGTTGCCTGCCCTCTGCCTATACCCTTTTGCTCACGAGTTATGCAGATAGATCCACCGCCTATTCCAACTTTAACAAAGTCTGCTCCTGCTTCCGCTAAAAACATGAACCCGTCTCTATCAACAACATTTCCAGCTCCGACTTTTATGTTTTCTCCAAAATTCTTATGTATATAATCAATTGTTATTCTTTGCCATTCTGAAAATCCCTCAGATGAATCTATACATAATACATCTGCTCCAGCCTCTATTAATGCTGGTACTCTTTCAGCATAATCTCTAGTATTAATACCTGCTCCTACTATGTATCTTTTTTGTGAATCAATAAGTTCATTTGAATTTTCCTTATTGGCTGAGTAGTCTTTACGGAACACCATGTATTTTAACTTTTGATCTTTATCAACTAATGGCAGCATATTTAATTTATTATCCCAAATAATGTTGTTTGCTTCTTTCAAGCTTATATTAGCATCAGCATATATAAGTTCACTAAAAGGTGTCATAAATTCTGAAACCTTAGTACTTAAATCCATTCTAGTTATTCTATAGTCTCTACTTGTTACAATCCCAAGAAGTTTTCCATTTGGAGTCCCATCTTCAGTAACTGCCATAGTGGAATGTCCTGTTCTCTCTTTTATTTCTACCACTTCTTCCAAAGTAGTATCAGGTTTGATATTAGAATCGCTAGTAACAAATCCTGATTTATAGTTCTTAACTCTTGCAACCATAGCAGCTTCATTTTCAATTGACTGAGATCCATATACGAATGAAACTCCGCCTTCTTTTGCTAAAGCTACTGCCATTTTATCATCTGATACGGACTGCATTATCGCCGAAACTAAAGGTATATTAATGCTTAATGATGATTCTTCGCCTTTTTTAAACTTAACAAGAGGTGTTTTCAAACTTACATTTTGTGGTATGCAGTCTACAGAAGAGTAACCTGGTACTAATAAATATTCTCCAAAAGTATGGGATGGTTCATTAAAATAATATGCCATTTTATCTTACTCCTTTTACATTTTAGATATTTTGTATATAATAATATATTTATCCTGTTATTGTCAATGTAAAACAAGATCTATTTACTTATTTTAAAATACTACCAAAATTTACTTTAAATTTATATATAAATGTACGCTAAATAATGCCTATTAATATATAGATATCCGACTTTAAAACTATATTTATGCGGTAACTTGCCGAAATCATAAATATTTTGTTCCGAAAAGCTATGAAAATATCGCTGAAAATTCTAAGCTGCAGATTTCACCACTTTAGCATGCTCCCGCTTTCAGTGTGACAAGCTAAAGTGGAACAATCTACAACTAAGAATCTTAACAGCTCATTTTCAAATGTTTTCTCCACAAATATATTTATGATTTCTAGATAAGATAACCCTTTATATATAGTAAATATGTTCACATAATAAGTATAATTAATAATTTGGACATCTATAGTTAAATAACATATTAACTAATACATATGTATTTTATCTAAATACTTTTATAGAGTAGTTTAGAATTCCTGATCCTCCGCCTAAATCTATCACAATATACCAGTGACCAGAACTTGGAACTGTAATATTATATGGTGAGCTATCAACTGGACCACCATAGTATTTAAAACTATTATTATTTCTATACCTAATAAAATTATTACCATCTAATAAATAAATATTTACCTTTCTGTCAATAGTAATCCCTAGTATATCTCCTTTTCTAAAATTACCTTCCTCATAAGAATATTTCATAATATTTTTAAAACTCCTTTCTTAAATTACATAAAACACTTTCGAATATACAATAGATTCCACATATAAATATAAAGCTATAATAGCACAATTTATACTATTATAGCCTTACAACTATTGATTTATATGCAAATTTTATAAATTAATGACTCTATATATTTCACAACAAGCTCTATATATTTTTATTAACTGTAACTATCAATATCATTTCTATTTAGAATATGAGAAATATTTTCTTCCCCAGTGAAGTGCTACATTTACTAGTCCTATCATTACTGGAACTTCTATTAATGGTCCTATTACTGCTGCAAAAGCAACTCTTGATTGAATTCCAAATACTGCTACTGCAACTGCTACTGCAAGTTCAAAGTTATTGCTTGCAGCTGTAAAAGATAAAGTAGTAGTCTTATGATAATCTATGCCTGACTTATAACTAATGTAAAATGATACAGAAAACATTACTATGAAATATATTACAAGTGGTATAGCTACTTTAATAACATCTAAAGGTAATTCTACAATATATTTTCCTTTAAACATGAACATAACTACAATTGTAAATAATAAGGCTATTAGAGCTAATGGACTAATTTTAGGAACAAATTTTTTTACATACCATTCTGTTCCCTTCATAGGTTCTAGTATAAGTCTAGTAACCATTCCTAATAAAAAAGGAATACCAAGATAAATTGCAACAGACGTTGCCACTTGTCCCATGGAAATATGAATCTCATATCCTGTAAGTCCAAAAATAGGTGGCAATACAGTTATGAAAAAGTATGCAAATACAGAATAAAATACTACTTGGAATATTGAATTAAATGCAACTAATGCAGCAGCATATTCACTATCTCCATCTGCTAAGCTGTTCCAAAGAATTACCATAGCTATACATCTTGCAAGTCCTATAAGAATAAGTCCTGTCATTAATTCCGAATCAGATTTTAAAAATACAAAAGCAAGTATGAACATCAAAATTGGCCCAATAAACCAATTTTGTACTAATGATAATCCAAGAACTTTTGGATTTTTAAATACCTTTCCTAATTCCTTATAATTTACTTTAGCAAGTGGTGGATACATCATAACAATAAGGCCTATAGCTATTGGTATTGATGTTGTTCCAATAGATAAACTCGCTAATCCTTCCGATAGGGCTGGTACTCCCCATCCTAACAATATTCCTAGCGCCATGGCTGCAAATATCCAAAGAGTCAAATATCTATCTAAGAATGATAACCTTGATGATTTATTACTCAATTTTAAAATTCCCCCTATTTTTAATTTACTATTCTAATTTAATTTCATTATTCTCAATTCTTCTGGCTAATTCTTTTACCTTTTCTTCTATTGTTTTAGCTGTTTTTATAAATTCATCATCACTTTTTCCACTTGGATCTTCTAAGCCCCAATCTTCTCTATGCTTAGATGGTAAAAAGGGACATTGAACATTACAGCCCATTGTTACCACTATATCCACCTCAGGAATATCTGATAAAAGCTTTGATTTTTGAGTTTCATTCATATCAATGTTGTATAAATCCTTTATGATCCTTACTGCATCTTGGTTTATTTGAGGTTTTGTTTCTGTTCCTGCTGAATAACTTTCAAAAACATCATTTCCATAAAGTTTTCCTAGTGCCTCTGCCATTTGTGATCTGCATGAATTGTGGACACAGATAAATGCAACTTTTGTTTTCATCTTTTTTATCTCCCCTTAAAATAATTTTATTGAATTAAGTTAATTAAGTTATTTCCTCTTACGTCTTCTGCCTTCCATTCTATTACCGCAAAGTTTCCATTAGAAATTTCATCAACTTTGTTAATCCACTGAATTTCATTACTTGCCTTTACCTTTAAGATTTCATTGGTTGTATCAGTTGCATAAAGACTTGAATTGATTATCCACCATTTGCTATGAATCTGAGCCCTATCTAAATCCTTTTGAAGTCTCATGGCTTCATAAACAGGAGTTGTTTCAGCCAAAGTTACTATAACTACTTCAGTTTCACTTTCATTTCTTAATCTAGGCAATAATTTTATTACTGACTCTGGTATATCTCCTTCTGATCTAGAAATTTCTTTATTATAACTTTCTGTTGAATCTAAAAGAAGTAAAGTATGGCCTGTTGGCGCTGTGTCTATTACTACAACTTCATTTTCTGATCTTTCAACAATTTCAGCAAAAGCTCTAAATACTGCTATTTCTTGAGTACAAGGCGATCTTAAATCTTCTTCAATATATTCGATATCTTCATAAGTCATATTGTTTTCTCTTGCCTTACCTATAACTTCTTGTCTGTACTTTTCGAGTTCTTCTTTTTCGTCAATGTTACTCAAAGATATTCCATAGCTTTCATCTAATACAAATTTCAAGTGAGCCGCCGGATCTGTAGTTGTTAAGTGAACCTTCTTACCCTTTTTTGCAAGTCCTAGTGCTATAGCTGCTGCTATAGTTGTCTTACCTACTCCGCCTTTGCCCATTGTAAAAATAACTTTTTTGCTACTATTATATAGATCCTCAATGACATCTTTTAATTTTGGCATAGCCACTGAATTTAAAGATTCCTCACTAATTTTAATATAATCTTTTTTAAGGAAAGCTCTTACGTTTTCAAGCCCAGTTATATTATAAGGTCTTAGAGGAATTTCAAAAGTTTCGATATCCTTAAATTTAGGTGGCATATTACTTAAAGCTTTTTGCTGCTTTTCATAAATAGCACTTGAGAGTTCATCATCATGATTTTGAAGTACACCATTTATAACTAATATTTGATTGTTTACTCCTATTTCTTGAAGTTCACTAGAAGCTCTTTCTGCCTCTTTTAGTGGAGAAGTTTCAGGACGAGATACAAGTACAAGCGTTGTTTTCTCTCCATCAGCTAAAGTATCTACTGCACTTTTGTACATCTCTTTCTTTTCTTCAAGTCCTGCAAGCTGGCCTAAGCATGATGCTCCATGAGTGCTTTCATTAATAAAATCACTCCATGCAGAAGGTAATTGTAACATTCTTAAGGTATGCCCTGTTGGTGCAGTATCAAAAATGATATGATCATATTCATTGAATACTTTTTCATCAGTTATCATAGCTGAGAACTCATTAAATGCTGAAATTTCAACAGTACATGAACCTGATAATTGTTCTTCCATATTATCTATTACTGCTTGTGGTAACTTTCCTCTATATGGAGCTATTACACTTTCCCTATATTCAGCCGCTGCAGCTTCTGGTTCAAAATTTGCAACAGTTAAGTTTGGGACTTCCTTTATTTGAACTCCTTTATTATTTAACTCTGTATTAAATACATCTTGAAGATTTGATGCTGGATCAGTACTTACAAGCATAATCTTCTTTCCTTGATCCGCTAAATTCACGGCTACAGCACAAGCTGTTGAAGTCTTACCAACTCCACCTTTTCCAGTAAAAAATAGATACTTAGTTAAGTTCAGCTTTTCAATATCAAACAGTTTCAACATAATTTACTCTTCCCTTCTACTTAAGTGTATCGATTTATCCTAATGAACCTAATTATTAGCAGCATCCACCTTTACATCCACAGCCTTTAGCAGGCTTTTTTATACTGGCTTTCTTTATATTAAGCTTCAAAGTATCTGCTGGTATACCTAATAAAACACAAAATTCTTCGTTAGTTGGATAACTGCCTTCCTTAACTACTACTCCATCTACCATAGTTACAGGTAAAGCTTCAATGCCTTTGGTGTTTAAAATTTCATTTATCACTTTATTATCTACAAATATTTGAGGATTACTTGTTAAATTGTGTCTTTCCACTACTATACCTTTGTTTTTTAAAGTATTAAGTGCAGTTGAAACTCTCAATAATTCTTTATCTACAGATGGCCCGCAAACACCTGTTGAACAACACATAGCTGGATCAAAAATAATCATTTTTTTCATTTTTATTAACTCCTTTACAATCATAATTTTTATATTTAAATTTGATTTACAGATACATTTAGTTTTTATCTTCTTATTTACAAGTACATTTACTCTTATTATTACAAATACAATCTTTTGTTTCTGTCACAAGGTTCATCATAAATAAAGTAAGTTTATTGCAATTATTTAAATTTAAGCTATAGTAATTCCAAAGTCCTTCCTTCCTAACTTCTATAAGACCACAATCACTTAATACCTTCATATGATGAGAAAGTGTTGGTTGAGTAAAATCAAAATATTCTAGAATATCGCATGCACATCTTTCACCACATGATAATATATCAATTATTTTCAACCTGCTTGAATCAGATAACGCTTTGAAAATTTTTGAATTTTCATCGTAATTCATTCTATTTCACGCCTCCTATATAGACATCTATCTATATATAATATAAAACTTCATCTATATATTGTCAATCCAAACAATATATTTTAACTTTCTATTAACACTAAATAAACAACAATCTATATAGTCACTTTATTCAGTAATTAAATTATTGTTACAAAATACTCTATATTTTTTCACTGAGCCATGAAATTTTAAAACTTTTAAAAATAGATAATCCCATAAGCAACTATCAAGCTTCTTATGGGATTCATAACATGAATTATATAATATTATTATCAATTCTTTATAAAATTATCTATACTGTGTGATATTTCAAGGTAGGAGTTGATAAATCAAAATTTTTAAAGTACATATGTTACAATGCACAATTCAGGATAGAATTCTTGTAATATTTTTAGAATTAATAAAATATTTAGGACCAAGTAGGAATTGCTTTCTTAAGCTGTCCTCCACAACGTGATAATTCTCCCATAACCTTATCAATTCCATTCTCAGTTTTGAACCAATTTTCCTTAGTTATTCCGTCCACATCTATTGGACATACAAAGAATTTTGTCTTTGGATATGCATAACTATAAAACATGAGACATCTCTTGGCATGAAATGATTTGCAACATATTATGGCCTTTTTTATATCTAAATTATAGTTATCAGTAACTTCCTTTGACTTAAAGGCATTTTCCTTTGTCCAAGTTGCACCATCTTCTTTTAATATTGCGCTACTATTAACTCCATTTGATATGGCTATTTCTCTCATAAACTCCCATTCAGTGTTATATGATCCACTATATATTTCAGCCTTAGTTATTGGTCCTGCAAAGTATCCTTTTGACATGCTATATTTTCCTGATGGAAGTATGTATGGTGCATATCCATCTATCCAAAGTTTTGAAGCTTTTTCTGCTGGCTCCGACCATGAGCTGCCAGGTACAAAAATAATATCACATTTTTCTGGTTTATCCTCAACAAAAATAAAAGATGTAATTTCTTTAATAAAATTAATACCTTCTAATGACATACCTCACTCCTCAATATAGTTTTACGGCTGCTATCTGAAATTTATTCTTTATCAAAATCTCTTCCAACATCACTTGCTGTGTGAGAATCTGATCCGTATACTTTTTTAATCCCGTACTCATCTATCAACTGTTTAAAAATATCTGATACATAGATTTCACCGCAATATGGCTTTCTAAGGCCAGCTGTATTTACATCTACTTCATAATTCCTTGATTTAATTTCTCCTACTATTTCTTCTAAAAGTTCTTTGTTTTTATATTCTAATGGGTATAATTTATTGAAAATTCTAATTAAATTGGGATGCCCTACACGATGAGGCTTATACTTTCCTAAGTCTGATTTTATTGCTTTAAGCAAAGTCTCATAATACTTATCATAAACTTTTTCAGTGGTACCATAAAACTCTAAAGCTCTTTCAAAGCCTTCTTTTCCATCAATAGCCACATATTCATTATCCATTTTTATAAAATGTACAGAAATTAGCCCATCTTCTAATTTTGGACCATAGGAATTAAGTAGTCTTTTAGTTCCTTCTTCATATCCATCAACAAAATCAACTTCTAGTCCTATATTTATTTTGATTTTGTCTTTATATTTTAATTTTATTTCTTCAACATCCTTAAAATACTTCTCTATTACTTCTTCATTTGGAGCACATTCATCTTGAAATTCTTTGTCATCTATAAAATAACATGGAAAAGGCATGTGTTCAGTAAATGTTATTTCCTCTAATCCCTCTATTAATGCTTTATCAACATACATTTCAAAACTATCTTTAGTTCCATGAGGACAATATGGCGAGTGCATATGTCCATCTCTTACTATCCTTTTATTATTCATAATATTATTAAAAGAGAGGATTTAATACGCTCTCCTTTAATTCTCACTTCCCTTCTATTGTAAAATATGATTTATATATGTTGCAATTAAGTTTCTACATTTTGCCTTAATAGGGCACTTAGCATACTAGAAGTTTAAATGTAAGTTTATTATTGCAACATATATAGATATCCATCTCTAAAACTAAATTTAGGTGGTAACTTACCGAAATCATAAATATTTTGATTCCGAAAAGCTATGAAAATATCGCTGAAGGTTCTAAGCAGCATGTTGTATCCACTTTAGCATGCTCCAACTTTCAGTTTGACAAGCTAAATTGGAACAACCTACAGCTAAGAACCTTTAACAGCTCATTTTCAAATGTTTTCTTCACAAATATATTTATGATTTCTAGTGAAAATATGAACTTAAAGTTTTGCAACTTTGTTAATATGTTCATCTATATATGAACAAAACTTATAGAAGCTGTCTTTAATGAAAATTGCAGTTTTCCGCTAACTTAACTATTATTTACAGCTATTAAGCAGCAATCTAGTCATATATGATTACTTATCTTAATAATGTAAATAATTACTTTTCATATTCATACATATTATAATTACACTCGCTCATCCCAAGTGATTCATACGTTGCTTTAGCATTTATATTTTCTTTTTCTACATACAATCTTATGCCAGCTATTCCATCATTATTATCACATATATTTTTAACATTATGATACAACTTCTTATAAATGCCTTTTTTTCTATACTCAGAATCTACATATACACTTTGTACCCAAAGAAACATACCATTTCTCCAATCACTCCATTCATATGTAAACATAATTTGTCCAACTACTCTGCCATTTATTTCATAAACATAGTATTGTCCTTTTGATGAATCTTCAATCATCGCTCTAACACCATTGCTTAAAATTTCTAAATTAAGTTCTTTATCCTCTGTTTCTTTTGCTAAATTGTAATTAAATTTTACTATGGTTTCCAAATCTTCAATTCTTGCTTTTCTTATGTTTCCTAAATTAGTATCATTATTAATATTACTCATTTCTTTCCTCCATATATCCAGACACATTCAAAAAAATATCAAATCTATATCTGATAGTGTATTTTATTTTTATATTTTATTCTTTACTTATATTTTAGCATTTAAATATTATGTTACATAGTATTTTTATTGTTTTGTCTAAACAATAGAGTAAATCACATACAAAATTCCATTAAACATTTACTATACTTAAATGCATATAAAAACAAAGAAATTCCATATATGCTTGTAACTTCAATGTCATAATATGGAGCAGTCATTAGAAAATAAGCTGATGAAAATAATTAATGTAGGGTTGTTCCAAGTTTACTTGTCCTAATAAAATTAGGAGCATGCACATATGGATACAACCCTACATTAACTGCCTTTCAGCAAAATTTTTATAGTTCTATGGAACAAACATATATAGAATTTCGGTTAGTCACCACATTACTATAACTTTCACTGTGGTTATCTATTTACTACTTTTTATTCATAAAACTCAGGAGCAAGTTTTATTGTTTTAAAGAACTCCTCATCATGAGCAAAAAATACTTTTGCGTCATATTTTTTCTCTAACGCTCTTACTTTTTCAATTGATTTAAAGAAAGAAAGACTATCATAAAGTAATCCTGATGCCTTAGCTGGTGGACCATAAATTTCTGAACTATAAACACAATCTTGTGGGAATATTAATGTACCTTCATTTTCTAAATGAACTACTATTCCAAGTAATCCTGGTGTATGACCTGGTAAATTTACTATTTCTATGCCCTTTGCAAATTCAAAATCCTCTTCAACTAAATGATATTGCTTTACTGAAACATCCATATCAGCTTTAATATATCCTCCGTGTGTTAACGGATTTTCATTTAACCTTACTTGAGTTTGAGCTTGCATAAAGTCTGCCTTTGGTACATATACATCTGCATGTTTAAACATATCTAAATTTCCTGCATGATCTAAATGCATATGAGAAATTATTACTTTCTTTATTTCTTCTGGCTTTGTACCACATAAAGCCAATTGATTTTCTAGTCTTTGTTCTTTTGTTTGATATAATGGATAAACTTCTTGAAGGTTTTTTGGCCAATAACCATTCATAGCTTCTGGATTGCTTCCTACATCATATAATATTTTTCCATCTGGATGATCAATTAAAATAGACATTACAGGTAGCTTAATCCATTTATTTTGTACATGCGGTTGGCTATATGTTCCCATAGTAGCCCCACCAACTACATTGTTCTTATCAGTTTCTAAATATCCCGTATCTAAAACATACACTTTCATAAATTATTTCCTCCCATATTTTCATTTATTTTAATTTAAAATTTCACTTTAAATCTCTTTTCCCACTCTTTAATAAGGTCATCTCTAAAATCCGGATGTGCAACATTTATTAATGCTTTAGCTCTTTCTTTTAAAGTTTTTCCTTTGAGCTCTGCTATTCCAAACTCAGTTACAACATAATTAATATCGTTTCTAGATGTTGTAACAGTTGCACCCTCATCTAAAATTGGAACTATTCTTGAAAGTTTTCCTTTACTTGCAGTTGATGGCATTGCAATTATTGATTTACCACCTTTAGCCATTGCTGCTCCTCTTACAAAATCAACTTGTCCACCCACGCCACTGAACTGCTTAAGTCCAATTGTATCAGCTGCAACTTGCCCCATAAGATCTACCTGAATACATGAATTTATAGAAACCATTTTATAATTTTCTGCTATAACACATGGATTATTTACATAATCTACAGGATACATGGCAACACTTGGATTTCCATTAACATAATCATAAAGCCTCTTAGTACCCATTAAAAAGGTAACTACAGATTTTCCAGGATGTAAAGTTTTTGCTTTATTAGTTATTACACCTGCTTCTATTAATTCAACTACTCCATCAGATATCATTTCCGAATGAATCCCAAGATCCTTTTTTCCCTTTAAGAATAATAGTACTGCATCTGGAATTGCACCAATTCCTAATTGAAGTGTAGAACCATCTTCTATTAGCTTTGCACAGTTTTCACCAATAGCCTTTTCAACTTCTCCTATTTTAGGTGGCTTAAGCTCAATAATATCATTTGAAGTTTCAACTATATAATCGATATCAGAAACATGTATAAATGAATCTCCTAAAGTTCTTGGCATCTTCTCATTTAATTCAGCAATAACAATTTTAGCGGCCTCTGCAGCAGGTTTTGTGTAGTCATTTGAAACTCCAAAACTACAATAACCATGTTCATCAGGAACACTTAATTGAACAAGTGCTACATCTACTGGTAAAGTACCTGCCTTAAACATTTTTGGTACTTCCGAGAAAAAGCATGGTGTAAAATCTGCTCTTCCGTCAAGAATAGCTTCCCTTGTTGTTCCACCTGCGAATATAGAATTGTGGTGAAAATTAACAGCCATTTCAGGCTTGCAATATTCACTTTTCCCCATGGATACCATATGAACAATTTCTACGTTTTCATATAAATCTTTATTTCTAACCATGGCATCTATAATTTCTTTTGGCTCTCCGCAAGCATGTCCAGTTACTACTCTATCATTCGATTTAATTTTTCTTACAGCTTCGTCAGCTGTAACTACCTTACTCTTGTATAAATCCTTCCAGCTAATTTTAGACACCTCCTAAATATAACTCAATTATAATTTTTTCAAGTCATATACTAATTTGTCATAATCCTTTATATTTTTAATAAAAATCTTATTATATTTTAATGTATATTTTTCATGGCTTACACAGCAATTTGAACATCCACAGACTAAAATTAAATAGTCATATTCCTTATTTTCCTTTGCAATCTCGAAATTATGAGTTTTATCAAGATCGTTAATTAAATTTGTAATAAACGTTTTTCTATCATAACTAGCATTACAGCCACCACAGTATCTAATACCTATTTCCAAAATTTCACCCGGCCTTTATTTTCTAAGCAGCTGTCTAGCAAAATCAAGCATTTCTCTGCTAATTGGATCAACAAGTTGAACATCTTTTATTCCCGATATCTCTTTTAATACGCATGAAATTAAATCTTCCATAGTAAACCTTGCAGAAGGACAGCCACTGCATGCGCCTAAAAGTTTTACGTAAGCTACACCATTGTTAACTTCTACAAGCTCAATATCTCCATTATGCTCGGCAAGTAACGGTTTTATTTTAGTATTGATAACATTATTAATTTCATCTATCATGATTTTGCTCATATTATTCTTCAATTCTAGCTATTTTCTTAGCTATTTTCTTTTTAGCTGCTAAATTTCCTTGTCTAGCTATCATAATTCTTTGAGCTTGTGGTGATCCAGCTCCATGCATTGATTCTGTTCTATACCCGACAGCTGCAGTCCCTAAACAAATATTTTCTATTAATCTTAATATCCTCATTCTATTTTCTGTTGAAACCGAGTTTACACCTCTCAAATATTTATCTATATAAGGACCTATCTTTTCATCTTTAAAATCTGCTTCTGATGGCATAGTAACCATGATTCCTCCAGCGATATCTTCTGCAAGTCTACATATTTCATAAGGGAATCTTGTAACATTTTGCTTACATACATTTGCTAGAAGATTATCAATATAATAATTTCCAGCTTCTGTTTTAGAACCCATTGCTGAACATGCAATACCACAAGAGAATAAAGTTTCATTTAAGTGAGTCATTTCTATTAATTTATCTTTAACATGAGATGCTTTGTGAGCTCCGTTATAATCAGCAGCTACTGCAGCCGCTCCAATTAGAACATCTCCAACTCCAACTTTGCATCCACCATAACTTTGTCTATGATATCCTGCAAATCTTTCAACGATCATTCCAGCAAAATCAGTTTCTCCATTTAAGAAAATTCTTTCATTTGGTACAAATACATTATCAAAGATAGTTAATGTTTCTTGTCCGCCAAATTCAGCATTTCCAAGATCTATGTCAGCACCTGGCTCCAATTTTCTTGTATCACAAGATTGCCTTCCATATATATGAATTATTCCTTCAGCATCTGTAGGCACTGCAAAAGATATTGCCCAATCCTTATCATTTGGAGTTAATGCTATTGTAGGCATTACTACTACCTCATGAGAATTTAACATTCCAGTTTGGTGACATTTTGCTCCTCTAACAACTACCCCATCTTCTCTTCTTTCAACAACCCTTAAGTATAAATCTCCATCAGCTTGTTTACTTGGCGATAATCCTCTGTCCCCCTTAGGATCAGTCATTGCACCATCAACGGTTAAGTCGTTTTCTTGAACATATTTTAAAAACTTATTAAAGTTTTTATGATAATTTGTTCCACACGCTTTATCTATTTCGTATGTTGAACTGTATAGTGCATTAAAAGCATCCATACCAACGCATCTTTGAAAACATGATGCGGTTTTTTGACCAAGTAATCTTTGCATTTTTACTTTTTTAATAAGATCATCTGTGCTTTGATGTAAATGAGCAAATCTATTTACTTTTTCTCCTGTTAAATTTGAAGTAGCTGTCATTAAATCTTCATACTCTGGCATTTGTGCTAATTCATACGTCATAGCAACTGAATTAAGAGATGGTCTTATAATTGGATGATCAACAACATTGTCTATCGCTTTTCCAAACATGTACACTTTTAGGTTTAGCTTTCTAAGACTTTCAATATATTGTTCCTTTGTTTTTAATGGCATATTATCGCTTCCTTCACTAATTTTTATTTTCTAATAATTATATAAGCAATAAGCGTGCCAAAATAAAAAATTACTATACTGCCTTGAATTTTCCATAATAATCTTATAATTTTTTCAATATCACCTCTAATTTCTGGAACAATATAAATATTTGTTGCAAAAACGCAACTAAAATTTCAATTAAATTTCATAATAATCCTAGAATAAGTTTACAGTAGTTATAATTTGAAAATATTTTATTACGTTGCACTTCTGCATCTTGTTGCATTTTTGCACCACTGCTATCCAATATTTAGCATGTTTATAGTATGATACATGAATTTAAATAGATTATAATATTTATTCGCCATACTCAACAAAGAAATTGGATACATATTTGCACAGCAGGCATTTTAAAATAAGCTGCCGTAGCTAATGAATAAATATGTATCCAATTTCTATTTAAATACGTCATATTATTAAATTTCTTCTTTTATATATTTCTGCCTCTTCCTTACAAATGTTGATGCATCTATTCCTAGTGATTTTGCTGCAGCTCTGACATTACCATACTTGTCATATGCCTTTTTAATTAATTTCTTTTCTATGGCATCTAAGGTTTCTTTTAAATTTATACCTTCTTCAAAAGTATTTAAAGTTACAATCATGCCATTTGAGCCAATAATATTTTTAGGAAGATCTGACCTCTTTATCTTATCATCCTCACTCATTATTACAGCTCTCTCAACAATATTTTTTAGCTCCCTAACATTCCCAGGCCAATTATATTCATACATACAATTTAAGGCATCTGAAGCAAATACCTTATTGAAATTGTACTTTTTATTAAGCTGTGTAAGAAAAAAATTAATTAATGGCAAAATATCATGCTTTCTTTCTCTAAGGGGTGGAATATATAGCGGTATGACATTGAGCCTATAATACAAATCCTCTCTAAATTGTTTTTTCTTTATCATATCTTCCAAATCTCTATTTGTTGCAGCTAGTACCCTAACATCAATTTTTATAGGCTTTGTTCCTCCAATTCGTACTACTTCCATTTCTTGAAGTACTCTTAAAAGCTTAACCTGCATATCCATTGGAAGTTCTCCAACTTCATCGAGGAAAATAGTCCCTCCAGAAGCCATTTCAAATAAACCTATTTTACCTTCTTTATTTGCTCCAGTAAAAGCACCTTTTTCATATCCGAAAAATTCAGATTCTATTAAACTTGCAGGCACCGCACCACAATTAACTTTAATAAATTGTTTTTTACTTCGTTTGCTTACTTTGTGTATATGCTTTGCTATTTGATCCTTTCCTGCTCCAGTTTCTCCGAGCATAAGAATTGTAGTGTCCACTTTTGCAATTCTATTGGCAAGCTGGATAATTTCAATAGTTTTATGATCTTCTGCAACAATTTCTGAAGTATTTAATAATTGAGTTCTCATTTCTTCGATTTCAGAAACATATTTAAGAGTAATTTCTTTATTCTTTTGAAGTTGCTCTTTTAACTCATAAAGTTGTGTTACATCTCGTACGTTTGTAACCACCATGATTATTTTTCCATTCTTATCAAAGATGGGATTACTGCTCACAAGAACCTTTACTCCTGTTTTGAATTCCTGTTGAATTGTAGTGGTTTTTCTATTCTTTAGCACTAAAAGAGTAGCCGACTGAGATATAACACCTTCTTTCTCCAGGTCTTTCATATTTCTTCCTAAAACCTCTGATCTTTTAAGTCCTGTAATACTCTCATAGGCATTATTTATCTTTATAGTATTAGCTTCCCCATCTGTTATATAAATCCCATCATAAGAGCACTCAATAATAGAGTCTAACTCAGTTAACCCTAACTTTGTATTTTTCATATCTCTACATTTTTTTGAAATTTTTTCAACCAAATCATTAATAAAATCTGTATGAGTAATTATCCCTATAATCTTATTGTTTTTATCTATAACTGGAAGACGACCAACATTATATTTCAATACATCTTCTATATTCATTTCACTATTAATTGTTATTACTTTTTTAAGATCTAAAGTTTCTAGCTTCGTATTCATTTCTAATTTATTAAAAATAGCTTTCATTAAATCTGTTTTTGTTACAATGCTAATTAACTTTCCATCTCTATCTACAACGGGTGCTCCATCTATGCCATTTTCAATAAAAAGCTTTGCTGCCTCTTCAAATGTATTATTAGGTTTTAACACCAATACCTTTTTTGTCATCAATTCTTTTACTTTCACAATCTCCACACCCTATATCTTATTTATACAAAATTTATAATTCACCAGTAACATAAATACCGTTTATAAAACAAATCTAAAGATTTATCCATTATTAAGTATTTCTCTTTTTTAATTTAGATTTAAAATTGTCCATTTAACTATTTCACTCATAAAAAGTATTCCATCCCAAGGTGAATCATATAAATTCATGAGACCCACTTTAACTAACCTATCAACACCATGCAGGCTGACTTTATTTGCAAAATTCATAATCCTGCTATTATCTTCAGAAGCTATTCCAATAGTTTGTATTCTTGGAGTTATTAACTTGCAAATCTCCAATATATCTTCAACCTCTTTTAAAAATATAGTTGTATGCTGAACAGGTTCTTCTAACATTATTTCTTTATCTATTAAAATTGTATATTTAAGGTCTTTACTGCATATTATATCTTTTTCTAAAGATAAAAGATATTCCCCTCTTTTATTAATTATATTTGCAGCTGATCCTTGATTAATTTCAAGCTTAGGATATCGTTTTAAAACCTTTTCTAATGATTGTGAAAGCATTTGTGCTGCTTCATTAATACCTACAGTAGATTTTTCAATAAATAACACTTGAGGAGAAGAGCATGCTCTTTGATCAAAGCTTATTATATCCTTTGCAAAATTATCGAAGGTTTTAGTTATATTAAGACTTTCCATAGCAGATTTTTCAAATACAGCAAAGGAATATTTAGGCCCAAATATAACATCCTTACATGTGGTCTTCTTAGGAAGAACTGACAATGTTTTCACGGCTTCTTCACCGCCGCATATTACTCTTACATCCGCTACCTGTGACATTTCAGTATTTAATTTTAAATCGTTACTCGAAAAATTTATAATTGAAATACTCTTTAATAAGGTACTTCCATAATATTTTTCTCCTCTAAAATCAATTACAATATCTTTTAAAGGTTTTAGAAGTTCAATTACAATATTTATACTACCAATAGGTATCCTGCATAAATTAACATTTCTACAAATAATGGCTTGAACTAAATAATATATTGGAAGAGTAGGAACATTGCCAGCCATGAAATGACACACTATCCCTCTAGGTTGAGCCTTCATAAATTTATTATCTGCTATTTCTATAAAATCATCTAGGAATTCTTGTTTTCTTAGATCTTGGTGTAAGAGCTTCTTAATATTGTCTTTCTTTAGCCATAATATCAAAAAAGGCACACCTTCATAACTTAAAAACTTTCTATCACTACATAATATTTTACTATATTCATTAATTATTTCAATCATAGCTTCGCATGGATATGAATAAATTGTTTCTCTATTTTTATTAAGCTCTTCTATAATTTTATCTAAACTTTGAAGATTCTTAGGTTCCTCATAAAATTTATCTCCTAACATAAAGCAGCTTATCATTTCTTGTCCCTCTTTTCTGCAAAAGTATCTCCACATCCTCTTGTTTCAGATTTTTCTACTCTATCTTTAAACTTAAAGTATTTTCCCTTTCTTCGACATTTACAATCATCTACACCTACAAATTCACCTATATCTTCAGTTAATATAGCCTGGCCCGGATAACTTGAAGTAAGGGTGCTCATGACTTCAATAAATCCACATTGGCCTATTTCTACCTCTTTAAGCGTTAAGAAATCTCGTATAATAATTTCTCCAAAGTCAGGAACATGTTTATATCCGAATTCACAGTCAAGAAAAACTACGCCTAACTGTTCGACCATTCCATAAAAGTCAATTATGTTTTCAGGGTCAGTGCCAAATACTTCAGCTACAGATCTATTAAACTCTTTCTTTTCAACTTTTTGGGCATTTAATTTTTTCCAGCCTCCGCTATGAAGTATTTTAATTTTCGGCATGTTTAATTTTATATTTTTTTCTTTTAGTACGTTAACAAACCTAGTCCAGATAATATAAGTAAATCCATATACTAATATATCTGTATCTTTGTACTTTTCTTCAAATTCTTTAAGTCGTTCTATATTAAGTATAATGTTATCATCTACCAAATCCATAGCATAAGTTAAACTCTTTCCAAAACCGCTTACTCCTCTTATTGCCGCACCTCTTGCAGTTAAATAGTCGCTTTTTTTGTTAACTTCCTTACTATCAATTATTAGCATTGGTCTTCTATATGATCCTAAAAAACTTGTTAGAGTTGATATTAAACCTTGAGATTGTCTTATAGATGTTTCCTTATCAATAAATATCTTGCTAGGAATGTTTCCAGTTGTAGAGCTTGAGTTTAATATTCTAACTACACTTTTTTCACTACAAGTCCTAAGCTCAAAATGCTTAAACATATTTACAGGAATAAAGGGAATCTCTTCAAGAGAATTTATATCATTTATATTTACTCCTAGTTTTTTATACATAATGTTTAAATTTTCATTTATTCTACTTTTCTCTATCTGGGGCTTGATAATGCTCAAAAGCTTTTTTTCTTTATCCTTTTGCAGACACTTAAATTGCTCATTATTTATAATTTCATCTATCATTTCAGATCCCCCATCATTACTTTACCAGAAGAATTTTTTGGAAGTCCATCTAAAAACACCACATATTTAGGTACTTTGTAGGACGGCAATTTATCTTTGCAATATTCAATTATATACTTTTCATCAACTTTAAAAACTTCATCATTTAGTACTACAAATGCTTTTACTGCTTCCCCTAATATATCGTCTTGAACTCCAATTACTGCTGCTTCTATAACGCTTGGAATTTGAATTATGATATTTTCAATTTCTTTAGGACTTATTCTATTTCCACCACTTTTTATGATTTGTTTTTCCCTTGCCACAATATAAATATAACCATCTTCATCTACTGTGGCCAAGTCACCGGTATATAAATAACCATTTCTAATGACCTTTCTCGTTTCTTCTTCATCGTTAAAGTAACCCTTCATTATATTTTCACCCAAAGCCACTACTTCACCTATTTCATCCACTTTTACTTCATTTCCTTCTTTATCAATTACTTTAAGCAAAGTTCCAGGAATGCCTTTACCTATTGAACCCATTTTTTCATCAAGCATATTAGGTGGAAGATACGAAAGTCTTGCAGTTGCTTCAGTTTGTCCATACATTATAAATACATCTACTCCTACAAGAGCTTGCTTTAATTCTTTAATGAAACTGTCAGGAAGTCTTCCTCCTGCCTGAGCCACGTATCTTAGACTTTTCAAATTTCTATTTTTAATACTAGATTTTCTAAGTAAAATTTGATAATTACTTGGAACCCCTGCAAAACCTGTACATTCATATTTTTCAATATCATCTAGAACTGTTTCTGGAAACATAAATTTATTGTTTATTACTAAGCTGCCGCCAACTCTTAAATGTGTATGGAGCAACGATGTTCCAAAGCAATAGTAAAATGGTAAGACAACTTCTATCCTATCCTCGCTATTTAAGCTTAAATATTCTATTATGGAATTAGTATTATGACAGAGATTATGATGCGTAAGCATTACTCCTTTTGGTCTTGCTGTTGAACCAGATGTAAATAATATTACAGCCACACTATTTTTAAAATCACTCTCTTTTTCTTCTCTATTATTACTAGCACATTCTTTATCTAATAGAAGATTATTTAATTTTTCTTCAGTAACTATCTTAATATCTTTATTAATCAAACTTCGCATATTATCTAAGAAACGTTTTTCAATAAAAATCGCTTTAGGATTGCAACTATTAATTATATACTCAATATCATTCTTACTTAGAGTAGGATTTAGGGGTACACAAGTGCACCCACTTCTTATTATTCCGAAGTAACTTTCTATAAAAAAAGGTGAATTCTCACTTATTAATAGAATCTTATCTTCCTTTACTATATTAATTTTCTTTATATTATGGGATATCATAAGTATCTTACAGTGCAACTCACTATAGCTGATATTTTTCTTATCAATTATTGCAGTTTTGTTAAGCCCTGAGGAGAATTCAAAAACATAGTCAGTAAAGGTCATATTTCAACCCCATATCTTTTCAATGTATTTTTTATATCTCCTATAGTGTATAACCTTGAAATATCTTGAACTGCCATAGATATTTCAAATTCTTCCTCAAGGGCTACTACTAGTTCAATATGGCTAAGTGAATCCCATGCCTCAATTTCGTCTGGACCAAAACTGTCTTCTATCTCATCTAAATTTTCAATACTCCAAACAGATTTTATTATTTTGTTGAAAGTTCCTAAATTACTCATTTCTAATTCCTCCAATATTTTTTATTCTTCAAGTATATTTAAAGCAAGAATTATGCCAATAATTCTTGGCAACTACTTTTTGTTTTAGTATGAGTAATTGAATTTATTTTTTAATGTATATATAGGTATCAAATCAACTTATTATATAAATGTATTTACAAAGTTGCTAAAATTTTAAGTTTATATCTTCACTAGAAATAATAAATATATTTGTGAAGAAAACATTTGAAAATGAGCTGTTAAAAGTTCTTAGCTGTAGGTTGTTCCATTTTAGCTTGTGAAGTGAGAGTCCAAAATTTTATTTTGGGTTCTCGAACTTCCTCAGCGAATGTAATGAGTCGAGCTTCCCTTGGAAAGTTGGAGCATGCTAAAGTGGATACAACCTGCTGCTTAGAACTTTCAGCGATATTTTCATAGCTTTTCGGAATCAAAATATTTATTATTTCGGTAAGTTATCACATAAATGTAGTTTTAAAGTTGTATATCTATATGTTGCAATTCACAATTACGTCTAAAATTCTTGCAATATTTTTAGAATTATAAAAATCCATTTTCTTGTATAAAATAAAGGATAGTATACAATATTACTATCGTCTACTATCCTTAAAATATTATAATTTACATTACTTCACTATCTAAATTTGCTCCAGAGAATTGGCTGTTGTAAAGATCTGCATAGAAACCTTTCTTTGCAAGAAGTTCATTATGGTTACCCATTTCTATGATACTTCCCTTATTCATAACTAGAATTAATTCTGCATCCCTAATTGTAGAAAGCCTATGTGCAATAACAAAACTTGTTCTGCCTTTCATAAGTTCTGTCATAGCTTTTTGTATATAAACTTCTGTTCTTGAGTCAACACTACTTGTAGCCTCATCAAGAATCATTATAGTAGGATTTGCTAGAATTGCTCTAGCTATTGTAAGAAGCTGCTTCTGGCCTTGAGATATATTAGAAGCTTCTTCGTTTAATATTGTATTATATCCATCTGGAAGAGTCTTAATAAAGTGATGAGCATGTGCTGCTTTTGCTGCCTGAATAACTTCTTCCTCAGTAGCACCTTCTCTGCCATAAGCTATGTTATCCATTATAGTTCCGTTAAATAACCATGTATCTTGAAGAACCATACCAAACATGTTATGAAGTGCTCCTCTTTTTATATCTCTGATATCTACACCATCGATCATTATCTTACCAGAATTTATTTCGTAGAAACGCATAAGTAAGTTAACGAGTGTAGTTTTACCTGCTCCAGTCGGTCCTACAATTGCAATTGTATGACCTTTTTTAACATCAAGGTTCATATCTTCAATAAGTGGTTCTTCTGGTTTATAGCTAAAATCAACATTATCAAATTTAACTTCACCTTTAGGGAATTCTATAATCTTAGCATCAGTAGCATCTGGAATCTCCTCAACTTCATCTAAAAGTTCAAAAACTCTTTCTGCAGATGCAACTGTTGATTGAATTATATTAGCAATATTAGCAGTTTGAACTATTGGTTGAGTAAACTGATTTGAATATTGAATGAAAGCTTGAATATCACCAATACTAATTTTTCCGAGTGTTGCTAAATATCCACCTACAACACAAACTATTACATAACCTATATTACTAACAAATCTCATCATTGGCATTATTATACCTGATATAAATTGTGCTTTCCATCCAGCTTTGTAAAGTCTATCATTAATATTTTCAAACTCTTTTATTGAATCTTTTTCATGTCCAAAAACCTTAACTATTTTATGTCCTGTATACATTTCCTCTACGTGACCATTAAGTTCTCCTACTTCTTTTTGTTGAGCAGCAAAAAACTTTTGAGAATGCTTAGCGACAAGTGTTGTTATTACAATATAAAGTGGTAATGTTAATATTACTACTAATGTCATTATTGGACTTATAGTTAACATCATGATAATAACTCCAACAATAGTTACTATAGATGTAATAAGCTGAGTCAAACTTTGTTGAAGTGTTGTTGAAATATTATCAACATCATTTGTTACACGGCTTAAAATTTCACCATGAGTTCTTGAATCAAAGAATTTAAGCGGTAAACGTGAAATTTTATCTTCAACTTCTTTTCTTAGGTTGTATACTGTTTTTTGAGCAACCCCTGCCATAATATATTGTTGAAGAAAGCCAAAAAGTGTACTGATTACATATAAGCCAAGTAGTAATAAAAGAATATCTCCTATATATTGAAAATCAATCCCAGGCACTGGTATATTACCTGGTTTTCCTGCTTTAAGTAATGCAGCATTTTGAGACATTACAGTAAATTTTCCTACTAATCCTTCAACTAATCTAGTTATAGCTTTACCTGAAATTTTAGGTCCTACTATATTAAATATAGTACTCGCTATAGCAAATATAAAAACTAAAATGAAATTCATTCTTTGTGGTTTCAAATAATTTAAAAGTCTTTTTAATGTCCCTTTAAAATCCTTAGCTTTTACTTTTGGGCCAGCAAAAGATCCCATTGGACCACCGCCAAAACCGCCGCCTGATCTTTTATTTACTCTATTACGATTTTCACTCATGATAATTCCTCCTCTGAAAGTTGTGATGATACAATCTCAGAATATACCTTACAACTGTTTAATAGCTCTTTATGAGTTCCAATACCCGCAATTTGTCCTTCATCTAAAACTATAATTCTATCTGCATCCATAACAGTTGCAACTCTTTGCGCTACAAGAATTACAGTTGATTTTAAGGTTTCCTTTTTTAATGCTGCACGAAGTCTTGCATCTGTTTTAAAATCAAGAGCTGAAAAACTATCATCAAAGATGTATATCTCCGGCTTTCTAACAAGAGCACGTGCTATTGATAAACGTTGCTTTTGTCCTCCTGATACGTTAGTTCCTCCTTGGGCAATTAAATGCTCATATCCATCATCCATTCCATTTATGAAATCTGTTGCTTGAGCTACCTCTGCAGCATGTTTAATTTCTTCCATACTAGCATCGTCTTTACCATATTTTATATTTTCAGCAATAGTTCCAGAAAAAAGCACAGTTTTTTGAGGTACAAAACCTATTTTAGCTCTTATACTTTCCTGACTCATTTCCCTTACATCAATACCATCGACAAGAACTGAACCCTTAGTCACATCGTAAAAACGTGGTATCATATTAATTAATGTTGATTTTCCTGAACCAGTACCACCAATTATAGCTGTTACTTCTCCAGGTTTCGCACTAAATGATATATTACTAATAGCTTCTTGCTCTGCACCTGGATAGCTAAAGCTTACATCATTAAATTCAACATAACCGCCTTCATTTTCATTTAATAATGGCTTTTTAGGATCCACAATTTCAGATTCCATATCTAGTACTTCATTTATTCTAACTGCTGAAGCTTGAGCTCTTGGAATCATTATAAATACCATACCAAGCATTAAGAAACCAAATAAAATCTGCATTCCATATTGCATAAAGGCTATTAAAGATCCAACTTCCATATTCCCTGAATCTATTCTTATACTTCCAAACCAAATTACTGCTACAGTTGTAGCATTCATGATAAACATCATTATTGGCATTAAAATTGCCATAATTTTATTTACTTTTATAGCATTATTCATTAAATCTTTATTTGCATCGTCAAATCTAACCTTTTCAGTATTTATACGGTTGAAAGCACGAACTACTCTTATTCCTGTAAGGCTTTCACGTAGTACTAAGTTTAATTTATCTATTTTAACTTGCATCAATTTAAATAAAGGCATTGCAAATTTTAAAGTAAGCCCTATTATAACTGCAAGTAGTGGAATTACTACTGCAAAGATCCATGTTAGAGTTACATTCTCTCTTAAAGCCATAACAACGCCGCCTAAAGCTGTCAATGGTGCGAAAAGTGCAATTGAAAACATCATTATTGTAACTGATTGAACCTGTGTAACATCATTTGTAGTTCTTGTTATTAAAGTAGCTGTTCCAAATTTATCAAATTCATTTAAAGAAAAACTTTCAACTTTTGTGAATAATTTATTACGAATTATTTTAGCAAAGCCTATTGCAGTTCTTGAAGATAAAAATGATGATATAATTGAACAAATTGCACCTCCAAGAGATACAAGCAGCATTAATCCTCCTATTCTTAGAATATAATCAACTCCACTATACTCACCGTTATAACCAAGAAACGATATAGTTTGAACCACATCTTTTTGAACAATTCCTTTATCAACTATATCAGCCATTAATGTAGGCAGATATAAGTTTGCAATTACTTGTGTAAAAACTAATAAAACAATTATTATTATATTAACTGTGTACTGTTTTAAAAATCTAAACAATTTAATCATTAGCGCACTCTCCTTAATTAGCGTTATTTTCACTTAAAAGTCTTTTGAATATTATTAATCCCTCAGAAATCTTATTAAGCTCTTCTTGTGTTCCTTGATTTAGTATACTCTCAATATTATGTTCAATTTGTTTATTAAAATTCTTATGAATTTCAATAAACTTTGGAGATATACTTACATAGACAACTCTCTTATCATCTTCACTTCTTTCTCTTATAACAGCATCTTGTTCTTCAAGTTTATCAATAATACCTGATACTGTACTATTAGGTAAATGTAGGTACTTACTTAATTCAGTCACTTTCATTTTCTTGTTTTTATATAAGAGTCCAATAACCATGCCCTGTGGAGCTGTCATTCCAGTCCGTTCAATTATTTTTTTCATATTTACTCTAAATAAACTCATTACTTCTTGAAATAATCTTGATACCTCTATACTTTCATTAATAATCTCCATATAATTCCCACCCCTTTTATATTTCGCTTCCAAACATTTCGTGTACGAATATTTCGCTTTCGAAATAAATTATATATCTCTAAATATATTTTGTCAATTAATTAAAATAAAAAACTCCAAAAACCAGAAATTTCTCACTCCTAATCTCTAAATTCAATTAGTTTATAAAGTATAATTTTAAATAAAATAAAAAAAGATACCGAATTACAATAAATTCAGTATCTTTTTTAAAATAATTTCTCAGTTTTTATCTAAATATGGATAAATAACTTAAGAATTAAACTTATTAGATGAACAGATTAACAAAGTTGCTAAAACTTTAGGTTCATATTTTCACTAGAAATCATAAATATATTTGTGGAGAAAACATTTGAAAATGAGCTGTTAAAGGTTCTTAGCTGTAGGTTGTTCCATTTTAGCTTGTCAAACTGAAAGTTGGAGCATGCTAAAGTGGATACAACCTGCTGCTTAGAACCTTCAGCGATATTTTCATAGCTTTTCGGAATCAAAATATTTATGATTTCGGTGAGCTATACGCATAAGTATAAATTATTGAAACACATCTTTACTATCTACATCAGCTTGAAGTAAATTCTTATCTTTTAGCCATTTAATGTTGTTATTCCAATTCTCTTTATCTTGACTTAAGAATTTACCACTTTCATTTTCCATAAGAGGTAAAAGTATCTCTAAGCTCTTCTTTTCTGTCTCTTCATCTAATGGGAAACTTTCATTTTGAGCCTTCAATATTAAATCTAAAGCCTTATCAGGATTCTTTTGAGTATATTCAAATCCTTTTTTAGCAGCTCCTAAGAACGCTTGTATTGTATCATTATTATTCTTAATTGCGTCATCGCTTGCAACAAATGCTAATTCGTAGTTATTTGGCACGCCAAAATCTGATGGCGCAAAAGTTTCTAATCCAATACCTTTTTTCTCTAATAATATTTTTTCATGGTTTATATATCCACCTATAATTGCATCAACTTGTTTTGTTTCGATTCCAGGCATTAAGTCATATCCAACATCTACAAATTCAACCTTTGATGGATCTCCGCCAGCTTGTGCTACCATTGCTTTAACAGTCTCTTTATCAATATCAAAAGATGCATATCCAACTTTCTTTCCTTCTAAATCCTTTAATGTTTTAACTCCTGAATCTTTACGAACCATTAGTTGGTTTAACGAACTTCTAACTATTGCTCCAACAGATTTAATAGGAATATTTTCGCCTCTTGCTAAGATAATTTGTTTAGGATAGCTTATTGCTAAATCAGCTTTTCCTGCTGCTACTAATTTAATTCCATCATCTGTACCTGCAGGTGTAATTAAGTTAACCTTCAATCCTGCTTCTTTAAAGTATCCTTGCTCTTCTGCTGCATATAAAAATGAATGAACTGCATTTGGGTACCAGTCTAAAAGAACATTAACTTCTTTAAGTTCTTTGGTAGCACTCTTGTCTTCCTTATTATTGGAAGCACTAGAGCACCCGCTAAATACTAAACTAACTAACATAATAAATAGTAAAAATATACTAAGCTTTTTTAATTTCATGATTGTCCTCCTTCAATCCTCTTCTGTATTTTAATAAAATCTTTTCTAGCAAGAATCCTACGGAAAATAGAATTAATCCTAGAAATGATAAAACTAACACTCCTGCGAAAACAGAATCTGCCTGAAGCATTCCTGCTGCTCTCTTAATATATATACCTAATCCCTTTTCAGCACCTAGCCATTCTCCAATGGTAGCCCCTGAAATACTGTAGGTTGCAGCTATTTTAAAACTGCTTAAAAAATTAGGTAATACGGAATTCATATGGAGTTTAAAAAATATTTGAAATCTATTTCCTCCAAGAGCTTTTAAAACATCTTCTAAATCTCTATCTACACTATTTAATCCATCTAATGTACTTATAACTATAGGGAAAAAACAAAATAATATTACTACTGCTACCTTTGACCATATGGTATATCCAAACCACATAACCATAATTGGAGATAAAGCTATAGTCGGAATTGTTTGAGAAAAAATTATAATTGGATATAAAGTTTTCGAAACATTTCTCCAAAGATATATGGAAAGTGCACAAGATATACCTATAATTACGGACGCAATAAGCCCTAATAGTGCTTCACCTAGTGTGATAAGAGAATGTTTATATATTAAATCTTTTTGATCTACTAAAGCCTTTATGATTTCAGAAAATCTAGGCAAAATAAAATTCGGCACCTTAAAATATGGTATTATAAATTCCCATGCCAAAATTATAATTATCAAAAATATTAAAGGAAATATATAGTCTTTAATTTTTTTCATTCTATATCCCCCCTTTATTTTCTTCTAAGGAGTCAAGAACATTTAAAATATCTCTTTTTAGCTCAATAAACTCACTAGAAAGTGTGGTCTCATAATTCCTTGGTCTTTCAATATTTACATCTATAGATTTTAGGTTTCTATATGGAAGCTCCGTACAAATAAGAATTCTATCTGATAAAAGCAAAGCTTCCTCTATATCATGAGTTATCATAAACACAGTATTACTTTGTCTTTGACAAAGATCTAAAAGCCATGACTGCATCTTTCTTCTTGTTAACGCATCTAGAGAAGAAAATGGCTCATCCAATAAAATTATGGAAGGATTATTTACTATTGCTCTTAAAAATGAAGCTCTCTGCCTCATACCACCTGATAATTCATGTGGATAATATTTTTCAGTTCCTTTAAGTCCAAAACCCTCAAAGTATGTAGCTGCAACTTTTCTAGCTTCTTTCTTACTATAACCATTTAATTCAAGTCCAACTGCTGTATTGTCGAGAATATTTCTCCATGGCATTAAAGAATCTTTTTGAGGCATATATCCTATAATATTTTTATTACCATCTTTTAATATATTTATATTACCATTTTGTGGCTTTAATAGTCCTAAAATTAATCGAAAAAGGGTACTTTTGCCTGTGCCACTAGGTGCAATAATAGTGACAAATTCATTTTTATTTATATCAAAAGATAAATCATCTACTATTAATTTTCCAGAATCCTTATATCCAAAGGATAAATTATTAATTTCCAATGCTTTCATCTAAATAACCCAACTTTCCTTTTTGTAGCACCCATCCCAAAACATATATTCATATTTTGAAGATATAATGAAAATTTCTTCTAATTTTTGAAGTTGTCTTTCTGGAAGCCCTTCTGCTAGTTTATCCATAAGTTTTATGCACCAATCATTTTCCTTGTTATATTCTTCTGTTGCATATGTAAGTATCCATTCACTGTAAAGTGGATGCTCTAATGCCTTACTATTCTTTGCCAAGGTTTTCCCAATAAATGCATAGCTCCACATGCATGGAAGTAGCGCTGCTACTAGTTCAGCTAAAGATCCTTCTGATGATACCTGCAGCATAAACTTTGTGTACGACAAATTACTTGCATTTGGCTTTGTGGCCTCTAGTTCTTCTCTAGTTATTCCAAACTTCTTAGCATATTCAGTATGTGCATCCATTTCAATATTTACTATAGCATTTGCACATTTTGCAAAGGCTTGTATATCTTCTAATGAATCTGCTTTAACCATACCTAATGCGAAAAGCTTTATATAATCTATTAGATAAACATAATCCTGCTTAACATAAAAGCAAAACTTATCTTCCATTAAAGTTCCCTCACTAAGTTCCTTAAGAAAAGGATGCTCCAAGCACGCTTCCCAAATAGGTTTACCTTTCAATAATAATCTTTGTGAAAATTGCATAAAAAAACTCCTTTCAAACAGTACTACAATACCATTGAAAAGAGTTAATAATCTAATTAAATTGTAAATCTACTACTTTTAGATTTAGCTTTATATTATCTTATAACTTCCCTTCGCTGGCATTACCCAGTGCAGGTTCAAAGGGTCTGAAAACTCATCTCAGCCATTCTGGCTCCCCTAGTACTCGTCTAAATTTTATACTCAAAGCTTAAAAATGTCAATGAAAATTTACCATCTTCTTTAGCTATATATGTCCGAAAACTCAATATTAATATTTTCAACCTTAGATTGGTTTGCATAACCATTCTTGCTTTTCTTACCTTTATCTTCTGGAACAATCTTAACTGGAAGACATATAATGAATTCTGTACCTTGTCCATAAATACTTTTTACTTCTATTGTTCCTTCATGCATCTCAACTAATGCTTTAACTATGGATAACCCAATTCCACTTCCTTCATGACTTCTATTTAATAATCGCTCTACCTGCTTAAATCGTTGGAAAAGCTGCGATACTTTTTCCTCTGGAATTCCTCTTCCTGTATCTTTTACAGAGATAACTATATGATCATCCATATCATATAAATTAACACTTATTTTATCTCCTGGTTCAGTGAATTTAGTAGCATTGGAAATCAGATTGAGCAAAATTCTTTCTAGCTTTTCCTCGTCAAAAGCCATAATTTTTTCTTCATTATCTGTATCAAATATTATTGTTCTAGACATATACTCTACATATTCAGCGGTTGATTGTGTTATATCCTCTACAACTTGTACTATATTGCCATTTTTCAATTCTAGTTTCATATAACCTGAATCAATCTTTGTTATATCTATAAGATTATTCACCAATCTTACCAACCTATAACAGTTTTGCTTTATACTATTTGTATAATTCTTCATTTTCTCAGTATTTAAATTCTCATCTCTATTTATAAGTACATTAAACAACTGCGCTGTTGAAAATATAATATTTAATGGTGTCCTTAATTCATGTGACATATTAGCGATAAATTCTGTTTTTAACTTTTCATACTGCACAGTTTCTTCTAATAATCTTTTATTTTCTGCAAGCATATTATTAAAACTATTTGCTAAAACTCCTATCTCATCTTTACTATCTATATTACATCGTATTGTCAAATCGCCTTTACTCGCTATCTCCATACAGGATTTTAACTTATTAATAGGCTTAACTAATGTATTAGCTAAAAATAATGCTATAATTCCGCTTAAAATAATAATTATTCCCCCGGTAGCTATTGTGGTAGTCAAAATTGATTTTGCTGAAGAGTTTAATTCCTCATAATCTGCTGTAGTAACTACATACCAATGCCAAGCTTCAAAATACTGATAATATCCTACCTTTTTAACTCCGTTATAAGTGTACTCAATCATTCCACTTTTTTCATTATGCATTTTTTGAACAAAATCATAATCACTTACATTTTTCCCACTATCAGATGGATGAAGAATTACATTTCCTTCAGAGTCTAGTATGTACGCATATCCAGTCTTTCCTAATTTCATATTGCTTAATGTCTTGTCCAAATAATCATTACTAATTTTATTTCCTAACCCTATTGCCCCTATTACTTTTTTATCTTTATCCAATATTGGCTTCATTCTTGTTAAATATCCAATTCCTTCTATTCTAATATCGCCAATATATTCTTCATTATTTAGTGTCTTTTTATAAGCTTCAGTATCGCTTGAAATATATGTACCTAATATTCTATTACCATTATTAAATACGGTAGTAGAAACCCTTATTAGTTTATCATCTTGTAATAAAAACATTGTTGCTATAGTACCTGTTGATTGTTTTAGTTTATCAACTATAGTATTATCTAAGGATATTCTTTGATTTCCTGAATATAAAACTGGTAAGTTAAAATCTCCAACTTTTACGATTTCATTGTAATCAACTCTCATATCAGCTAAATTGTTTAATACGTTATTTGCAAAATTTAAATCTCCATAAGATTTCTCAGTAAGCAAATCATTTCTTACACTCAAAGTTGTAATAATTGATTCTGTTAAACGTTGACTTTTTTCGTTAACCTCTTTAAAAACTGCTTTGTTAGATTTATTCCCAATTAACAACCCCAATACACTTACAGCAAATACAATTAAGATCAAATAGCTAATGATAAGCTTATATTTTATTCTCATTTCAAAACACTTCTCCCTAGTTAATTATATTTATTAACACTAAAATCAAATACGACCATAATATACATAGCTATTTGATTTATTGCATACCCGGATAATTATACCACAGGCGCAATGTTTTTTGAAATATTATTATCTCTCTAAAATATATTTATAAAAAAAATAAGAAGTACCCTTTTGATACTTCTTAACATAAACATTAATTAATCTATTGTTCTAGCCTTTTTAATGCTTCTATATCAATGTCTTCACTATAATTGACTCCATCAATTTCAAAACCATTTAACTGCATAAATTCCTTTTTATATCCGTCATAATCCGATAATATTTTAAAATTATCTGGAGTTATTTTTTCCCACAATTCATTAACTTCACTTTGTACATCTTCCCTAAGTTCCCAATCATCCATTCTTAATCTTCCACTATCATCAAATTCAAGTGGATTTTCTGCATATATTTTATCAGCAAACATTCTTTGCATCTGCATAATGCAGTTTTCATGTAAATTCTTTTCTTTCATTACTTTATATAATACCGCTGCATACAATGAGAAAGAAGGTATATATGCACTTGCCTTAGTTACAATTGCTTTATTTACAGAAACAAAAGCCTTTCCATTAATCTTCTTTTTCCACTCTTTATCTATTTGAATTGCAGTATTTTCAAGATGGCGTTTAGCCTCTCCTATTGTACCTTCCCTATAAATTTTATATGTTCTTGATGCTCCTATATATGAATACGAAATTGTTATAGCATTATCAGAGAGACAATCATTTTCAAGAAGTAGTTTACACCACTCACTCCAATCTTCACCTCCCATTACTTTTTTCGTTGCTTCTATCTCTTTATCAGTTGCTGAATTAACTTTAGTCGTAACAAGTTCATCTTTCTCCATATCAATTGTCGGCCCCTGAAATTCTCCAGATGTAGTTTTTAAAGTTGAATCGTATATATTACCTGTCTTAGAATCTTTTCTTCTTGGCGATGCTAAACTATAAATAAGTAAATCAATCTTTCCAAACTCATCCTTTATATATTTTATAACATTTTCTTTAACTTCATCTGAAAATGCATCTCCAATAAAGTTTTTTGCAATAAGTCCTTCCTTTTCTGCAAACTCTTTAAAAAATATATTATTATACCAACCTGCAGTCCCTGTTCTCCTATCTGTAATTCCTGTTTCAAACGAAACTCCAATTGTATCAGCTTTCGCTCCACCAAAGGCTAAAGAAATTCTTGTAGCAAGGCCAAAACCCGATGATGCTCCAATAATAAGCACTTTTTTAGGGCCATGAAATTGCTTTGCATTCTTACAATATTCGATTTGGTTTAGTACTTCTTTTCTACATCCATATGGATGGCTTGTTTTCGCTATTCCTTTAATTAATTCAGGTTTAAATATCATTCTATATCCTCCATTTATAAAATCTTCTTTGGCTAGTCTTTGTAAATCTTCGATAATATACTCTCCAGCGAATCACTTAAATATTTTTGATATTTCTTATTAGTTATATGAATCTCTATTTCATTCTTCTTTAGTATATCCACTAAGATTTTGTTTTTGGCATTTAAATCTGCCACTGCGAGAACAAGGTTTGCGATAATGTTTTGCATATCTGCATTTTTACCCCTGTATTTCTCAATTATTTCTTTAACGCCCATATAATCACCCCCTGATACAATAAATTATAAAAATATCAGTGATTATATTCCAAATTTTATAAATATATATTCTGCAATTGACAATGCAAAATTTTTAATTCACAATGCATATTTCACAATTCATTATAATTCTAAAATTATTGCAATATTTTTAGAATTATAATGAAGAATTATTTTTCCAATATATATTATTCCTATTAATGTATCTTTATAGCAATATTCTAATTATAACTATTTTACGCTTATTTTCTATAATAAACAGTAGTTAAGTATAAATTTCATTTATACAAAAATTTATCTAATTAAAAATCATCTTAATCTATAATATAATTTAAGAATTAAAACTTATATGATAATTGAACCATTAAAATCCATGTATATCTGTTTTCTTTATATCAAGTTCCTGAAACATGCTTGATATGATTCCTTTATATTCCTGTAAACTACTAGTCTTTCTTATCTTTTTAGCATATTTATCACTATTAGTAAAGATATGTATCATATAAAACCATAATTCTTTCATTTTAAATAAGACATTTTTATCACCTGAAAGAACTTCTTCATATCCTATGCAGACTTTATCATGAAATGCCTTCATTGATTCTTTATCAATAAGACGATTGGTCTTAATTTCTTCAATCAATCCCGGATTTGCAATAAGTCCTCTACCAAGCATTACTGTTTCGAGCTTCGAATAAGTTTCGGATAATTTCTTATAATCTTCTACATTAAAAATATCACCATTATAACAAATAGGATTTTTACTTAATGCTAATGCATCCTTAAACACTTCCATGTTAGGCTTATTTTTATAAAAGTCTGTCTGAATTCTTGGATGAATTATAAGCTCCTCTAAAGGATACTTATTAAATATTTCAATTAACTCATAAAATTCATCTGGCGAATCCTTTCCAATTCTTGTCTTTATAGAAATTTTAGTTGATGAATTTGAAAATATATCTTCTAAAAATTCATCAAGCTGCTTTCTTTGTGCAAGAAATCCTGATCCCTTATACTTTGCAACAACAGTGCCAGATGGACATCCTAAATTTAAATTAACTTCATCATATCCAAATTTACTCAACTGATTTACAGTATCAATGAAATACTCAGAATTATTAGTAAGTATCTGAGGAATAGCATTGATTCCTTCATTATGCTCAGGCAGCACATCGTTTAGCTCTCTAGAAGTAAAGCTTTTATTTTTAGTTGGCGATATAAATGGCATAAAGTACTTATCAATTTGTCCAAAAAAAGTTTCATATGCATTCCTATATACATATCCAGTAACACCTTCTAATGGTGCAAAATAATATTTCATATCATGAATCTCCTCATTAAGTAAGTAATTTCACCTTTATTGTATCCAACAAATACATTTTTGTATATAGATATATCAGCTATAAGCTATACTTATGCGTATACCTCGCCGAAATCATAAATATTTTGATTCCGAAAAGCTATGAAAATATCGCTGAAGGTTCTAAGCAGCAGGTTGTATCCACTTTAGCATGCTCCAACTTTCAGTTTGACAAGCTAAAATGGAACAACCTACAGCAAAGAACCTTTAACAGCTCATTTTCAAATGTTTTCTTCACAAATATATTTATGATTTCTAGTGAAGATATGACTTTAACTCTTAGCAACTTTGTAAAAATATTCATCTAATAAGTCTATTTTATTGAATATATATCTGTTCTATATGACTATGAAAATTTCACAAATATTTATCAAATTTCTCTACCAGAGATATTTCAATTTTTCAATGAAGAACCTTATAGATAACCCAACTATAAGTTAGATCTACACCATGAAATATATCCAAACTAGAAATAAGAATTATGCTTTTGCGAAATGTTTCATTAGGAATTTGATGGTTTTGATTCTTAGATTAAAAGTTGTTCCAAGTATGCTAGTTCAAAGCTCGCCTTTGAGGCTAGCATCTTGGGCGCAACTTGTAATCTTAGAATCATCCATCATAATTTCCTTAGAAACTGGAGCAACAGCATAATCCTTATTTCGGCGAGTTGTATGCATAAGTTTAAGTCTCACTTAGGTTATCTATAGCCACAAAAAAGCTATGAATATATTGCTTCAATAAATGAGTATCCTAATTTTAAGCCATAGAATATAAGTACTAGTCCACAAACTATGTTAATCCATTTAATTATTTTATTAAATTTACTGCTAAACTTTCCTACAAAGCCTGCAAGACTACTAAACCATATGGCTGATGCCATGCAGACCCCCACTATAAAGTACTTTGACATTTCTGCTGGAAGTGAGGCATTAAATCCACCTAATAATAAAGATCCATCAATTATTGCCTGGGGATTAAGCCACGTAACAGCAAAACAAGAAATAGTAATCTTAATAAATGAATTATCACCCAGCTTTTTATCTTCTAATATTTGTGAAGATGTTCTTATTAATCCAACTCCTATGTAAATTATAACGACAAATCCAAATAGAAGTATTGCCAATTTTAATAGATAGTATTTTTGAATAAGCGCCCCTATTCCAAAAAAGCACGAAATCGCTAATGAAATATCAAATAAGATAGTTATAAGTGCAACTTTATATGTTTCAGCCTTACTTTTTTGCATAGCAGTGTTTATTACATATAAGTTTTGTGTTCCTATTGGTGCTACATAAGCAAGTCCAAATAGAAGCCCTTGTAATAAGTATTTAATCATAATTTGCCCCCTTTATTAGCTCTTTTCTTATTTTAACTAATAAAATATAAAAAGTCCCCAACCAAGATATTAGTTTATTACCCAACCAAAAGCAGCTATTGAAAAAAATCAATAGCTGCTTTTGGTTATATCATTAAAATAGCTCTTTTTTATCAATTCTGATAATATCTTTAAACTCTTTTCTAATTCTCCCAGTGAAGCATATGAATATGAAATTCTTAAATTTTGACTATTAGAAAAATCATAAATATTTCCCGGATTAATCAATATTCCTTTCTCATAAGATAATTCAAATAGTTTATTTAATGATAATGATTTTTTTAATTTTAGCCAAATATAAAATCCACCCTGTGGTTTGCTCCATGTTGCTATACCATCAAAATACCTCTTTAAAATATCTAGTGTCACATCTCTTCGAATTTTTAGCTGATTTCTTAGCTGTAATAAATATTCATCATATAAGCCACTATCAATCAATTCAGCTAAGACTTCCTGAGATAAAGAACTTGTTCCATAATCCATCTGCATCTTAAGATCACTTAAATGTTCAATTACATTTTCTGGTCCAACTAGCCAACCAACTCTAAGGCCTGCCGCTATAGATTTTGAAGCCGTGCCTAAATACATCACATTTCCATTTTTGTCTTTTGATTTTAACGGTAGCGGCGGCTCTTTATCTAACCATAGTTCTCTATATGCATCATCTTCAATAATAGGAATTCTTTCTTTTGAGCATATTTCTAAAATTTCATTTCTTCTCTCTTCGGTCATTACAATTCCTGTAGGATTTTGAAAAGTGGGTATAGTATATAATAAAGTTGAATTATCATTTTTCTTACTTTTTATAATTTCATTTGCCTTGATGCCAAAGTTATCCATCGAAACACTATTTAAATTCATTCCATATGATTGAAATAAATTAAGAGAACTCAAATATGAAGGCTTTTCAACAAGTATTGTAGATCCACTCTTTAAAATCCCCATAGAAATTAACTGCAGTGCTTGCAATGATCCGGATACAATTAATATTTTTGATGGTGAAACATTTATATTATGCTTTTTCAGATACTTGCTTATTATTTCTCTTAAATGCAGTGACCCTTTCGGTTCTTCATACCCTAAATCTTTTACATTTTCCGAAACTTTGTTTAAAATCACTTTCATCATATCATGAGGATATAAATCACGCGAAAGCTCTCCAGTTCCTAACCGTATCATTCCATCTTTAAATTCTAATTGATTTATTTTTTGAATTGTAGGCAAATTGGGCTTTTGTATGCCACTTAAAATATAATTTTGCCATTTTAATGGTGAAATAGATGTAATTAGAGACCAGGTATTATTAACTATAACAGTTCCTACACCACTTTTACCTTCAATTAGTCCTTCTGCTTTTAATTCATCTAAAGCCTCCACAACAGTACTTCTATTTACTTCAAATATTTTTGACAGCTCTCTTTGTGTTGGCAGTTTACTACCTACATCCCATTCCCCCGTTGATATCATCGTCTTAATATAATTAACTATTTGCTGATACAATGGAATAGATGACATTTTATTTGGTTTCCAATTAACATTTAACATATAACTCCTACAATATATAGATATCCAACTAAGACCTGAACTTATGCATACAACTCGCCGAAATGAATAACATACTTTTGTTCCAGTTTCTAGTTTGGATATATTTCATAGTATAAATCTAACTTATAATTGGCTTATCTATAGATATCCAATTCAAGAATTAAACTTATGAATAGTAATTTCTAGCATAAACTAATGATTTAACCATGTT
>NZ_JAKGTE010000026.1:0-85814 GCF_022324665.1 Clostridium sp. YIM B02500
AGCCTGTGCTCCCTTCATTTTATAATTTATTATATCATCCTAATGAAGTTTACACAGACTATTTTACACTCTCACTTTTTATTTTTATATTCTATTATTCTAGATTAATTGCTACCTTTATTTTTACTTATCTTAACATATAATTATTTAGATAAGTTTTTTACTATTATCTACAACTTATCTATAATCTTTTTCTGTATATATCTAATTACATCTCCTCTACTAATAACTCCAACTACTCTTCTGTCTTTATCTATAACCGGTATCTTTTTAAGGTTATGTTTTGAGAAAATAGACAAAACCTTTTCCATAGTATCTTCTGGAAAAACACAGCAAATATCTTTACATTTTGCAATAGTCATGATATTAGTATCCTTTATCAATCCAATTTCTTCTTCTAATTCTTCCTTTTTAAGATAAAATACATATGAAATCAAATCATACATTTTTCCTTCTTTAGGATTTATACTTCTTATTATATCGCCATCACTTACAATACCCGAAAGTATTCCCTTGTTATCTACTATTGGTACTCCGCCTATTTTATTGGTGACTAATACCCTCATGACATCTTTAATAGTATTTTCTTTACTTACGGAAATTACATCAGTAATCATAAAATCCTTTACTTTCATTATTCTATCCCCTTTAATCAATTTACTTTATAAGTATTTTCTTATTTGTCTATCAAATTCATTAGTAAAATTTTATATTATTTTTATATTAATATCTTTTTAATTTATATATATCTATTATTAAATAACACATTCCTCTATTATAGTTTAATTTTTTATATCATCTTCTAGTTCTCATAAATAATGTTAAAAATATAGCAATAACGGCTATAGCTCCAGTTACAGAAATAGAATATGCCATAGCATCTACAGATGCTTGTCCTTGAATAATTTTTGCCAATTGAGATAGTGCCATAACTTTAGAAGTTTCTTGTGAAAAACCTTCATACATATATGATTTTGTTAGTGAATTTATAGTTCCTACTGCTGTTTTATTGTAGATATTTATTTGCTCTGCAAGTTTTGAATAATTATAACTTGTTTTCGATTGTATTATTACTGTCATTATGGTTACAGCAAGAGAACTTGCCACCTGTCTTATAGTGCTATTCAATGCTGATGCTCTTGGAATCATTTCGCCTTTTACTACATTCATACCAGCAGTGCTAATAGGCATCATAGCTATTCCTAATCCAATAGATCTTATACAGTTAATAAATATTATTGATTCCTTGCTAGAATTCATGCTTATAGCTGTTGACAACTTAAATGTAGCTAGTGCTAATATAATAAGACCTGGTATAACTACAGGTTTAGCTCCGAATTTATCATAAAGCGTTCCGCTTAATGGCATCAAAGCCCCCATAACTAGTGCTGATGGAAACATGATAAGTCCCGCCTGCATCGCAGTATATCCCCTTACATTCTGCAGAAATAAAGGCAATACATATGACCCTCCCATTAATCCTATAGTTAACACAGTTATTATAACTAAGCTCATACTAAAATCAAATAGTTTGAGAACTCTCAGATCTAATAGTGGGTCTGGATGTGTAAGTTCATTAACCACAAATAATATGAGGCTTAAACTCCCCAACGCTACTAACATTGGATTTATCATATCACCCCAATCAATTGAGGATCCTTTTCCAAGTACATATAACAAACTTACCAAACCTACTGTAGATGATAAAAATCCTACTATATCAAATGCCTTAAATGGTTTCATAGGTTGGCCTTTTAAAATAATCATCCCCAACAATACTCCTATTATTCCTATTGGGATATTTACTGTAAAGATTAGCCTCCAATCCATTTTTTCTATAATCAGTCCACCAAGAGTTGGTCCTATAGCAGGTGCGGCCATAGCTGCTATTCCATAAACTCCAAGTGCAAGTCCTATCTTTTTTCTTGGAAATACAGAATATATTATACTCATGCCAACAGGCTGCATCATCCCTCCTCCAATAGCTTGAAATACACGAAACGCTATCATACTAGAATTGCTCCATGCGAATCCGCATAGCGCGGACCCTATTGTAAATATCGCCAATGCAACTATATATACTTTTTTAGCACCAAAAATATCTTGAAGATATCCTGTTAAAGGAATAATTGCTCCAAGTGCTAATGTATAAGCTGTCATTACCCACTTCACATCATCCAATCCTACGCCAAATACAGACATCATTTTAGTTAATGCAACATTAATTATACTACTGCTTAGTACTGACATAAATGTACCAACTATGATAACTATCATTGCTAACCATGGATTTGCCTGCTCATTACCATTATCCTTCATTCTTTATTCACCCCATTATTTAACATATTACTAGGCATTAAATAAGCTAAAACATTTACATGCTCCTGCTTCTAAGTTACTTAAGCTTCCTTATACGTCTCTTCTCATTAATTTATAACTTTTTATCATATCTGCGATTTTCAAAATATAAGTTACACTATGAAACTTATTTAAGTATAAGTTACACCGCGTAACTTGTCAATGAATTTTGAGTAACATTTAGTAACTTGTAAGTTTATGATTCATTTGCTATGATGTAATTGTCAATTAGTGAGGAGGTAAAGAAATGGAATTTCAACGCGCTCGAAACGAAGAACAAAAAAGCATTAGGCGTGAACAAATCATAGAGGCTACATTAAAGCTATATGAAAGAGAGCCCTTAGAAAAAATCACACTTGCTTCAATTGCTAATGAGTTAAATTTTTCAAGAGCAAATTTATATAAATACGTTTCCACTAAGGAAGAGATTTTCCTATGGATATTAAGTTCAGATTTAGAAAAATGGGTAAAAAAGACATATGATAAACTTAGAGATTATGATCAATTAGAACTTAAAACTTTTTGTCTGTTATGGTCAGAACAAATGTATGAAAATCAGCGTTTTTTAAAGCTGTTCTCAATTTTAGTTTCAGTATTAAGAAGTAATGTGACAACAAAATCACTGGAGATATTGAAGCAAGATCTTGCTAATAGCTTTGGTAAATTAAATTTGATTACTAAAAAATTTATTCCTAACCTGACAGACGATGAGCTTAAACTTTTTAATGAATATCAGATTTATTATGCCGCTAGTTTATATTCTCCAGCAGTATCCTCTAAAAACCAACGTCAAGAATTTCAAACTGTTTCACTACTAGAAGCCCCACCTGATTTTGTTTCGCGTTTTGCAGGATATCTTGAAGTAATTATATTGGGTCTTCAAGCGAAAAATAAATAATATTTATTTTATAATTCTTATATATAAGTCAAACTATAATTAGTATAATAATTTATCTAAAAAAAAGTAGGAATCAATTAGAGATTCCTACTAAATTATTTCAGTATTAAGATATATTTAGATTACAACTTATCTATCTTTGCCTATGTTTAAAGATATAAACATCTTATTAATCTTATAAATATACATAATCATTCATTACAGGCTGTAAGCCTTTAGACTTAATTGCTTCATACACTTCATCTACTGATCTGTTATCTGCAATTTCAAATTGATTATCTCCCCTGTCTTCTGCATCTTCCGCATGGCTTCCTATTCCTGTACTTACACCTGCTGAAATCTTAGTAGCTGCTAAGCCAATTATATTATTACGAAATCTTTCGCATTCTCTTGTAGAAATCGTAATATTAGCAAAAGGCATAAAAAGACGGTACGCTGTAATGACTTGCAAGAGTTGTTTCTCATGCACATCCTTTGGATTAATTTTATCATTATTAATAATTGGTCTTAACCTTGGACATGAAAATGCTATCTCTGCATGCGGATACTTTCTTTGAAGAAGGTATGCATGTACCCCTGTCGCAAAAGCATCTTTTCTAAAGTCATCTAGGCCAAGTAATGCTGCAAATCCAACACCACGCATCCCACCTTTTAGAGCTCTTTCCTGCGCATTAAGTCTATATGGAAATATGCGCTTATGCCCTTCAAGATGAAGTGTTTCATATTTATCTGAATTATAAGTTTCCTGGAATACAGTTACAAAATCTGCACCGCATTCTTGAAGATATTCATATTCATCAGAGTTCATAGGATATACTTCTAATCCTACCATCTTAAAATACTTGCGTGCTATCTTACAAGCCTCTCCAATATATTTTACATCTGACATTTTTCTGCTTTCACCAGTAAGCAGAAGCACTTCCTCCAAACCTGTTTTAGCTATTGCTTGCATTTCTTTCTCTATTTCATCGAAATTTAACTTCGCTCTGCGTATTTTATTATGACAGTTAAATCCACAATAAATACAATAGTTCTCACAATAATTTGCTAGATATAGTGGTGTGAACATGTAAACTGAGTTACCAAAATGCTTTCTTGTTTCCTCTTTAGCTAATTGAGCCATCTCCTCTAAAAACGGCATAGCTGCTGGTGATAATAATGCTGCAAAATCTTCTATCGTACGATAATCATTGTCCAAAGCTACTCTAACATCTGTTTCTGTATACTTATTATAATCATAAGCTTCCATATGATTAATTACTTTATCCATTACATCGGATTCTAATACTTCCATCCCAGCCATATATTCCATGTGATTTATACGTTCTTCGCTCATAGTCTGCCTCCTAATCTTCTAAAAACCCAGTTAATGGTGATGACGCAGAAGCACCTTTATCTAGAACTCTACCTAGTCCTGAAAGATATGCTGCACGTCCTGCTTCAATTGCTTGTTTAAATGCTCCTGCCATAGCTGGAATATCACCAGCTGTCGCAATTGCAGTATTAGCCATAACAGCTGCCACTCCCATTTCCATAGCTTCACAAGCTTGAGATGGTCTTCCAATCCCTGCATCCACAATAATTGGAAGATCTATTTCATCTACTAATATTTTTATAAATTCTTTTGTGGCTAAACCTTTATTAGATCCAATCGGTGATGCAAGAGGCATAATACACGCTGCTCCAGCATTAACTAAATCACGAGCCACATTTAAATCTGCATGCATATATGGCATTACTATAAAGCCTTCTTTAGCAAGAATTTCAGTTGCTTTAATAGTCTCATAATTATCTGGAAGCAAATATTTTGAGTCATGAATTATTTCAACTTTTACAAAGTCACCACAATTCATTGCTCTTGCAAGTCTTGCAATTCTAACTGCTTCTTCCGCATTTCTTGCCCCAGATGTATTTGGAAGCAATGTAACACCTTCTGGAATAAAATCCAAAATATTTTCACCTCCGCTTGTATTAGCGCGCCTTAATGCCAAAGTAATCATCTGTGCGCCTGCATTCTCAACTGCAGCCTTAATTAAATTCAAATTATATTTTCCAGAACCTAGTATGAATCTTGATGAGAATTCATGTCCTCCAAGTGTTAATACATCTTTTTTCATTCCAATACTCTCCTTTAGCATTTTTCAGCAAGAACTAGCAGTATATAAAATTCGATTATTAAAATAAATTAATATGTATAACCAAATTATTAAATAAATAACTTAATTTAAAAGCTTGTCCTTTTCTAATCTAGATCTTGCAGTAAAATTATTATTTTTATTGTTGATAATATACATTAGTGATATTTCTGAATTTATTAATGCATCAGCCGCCTCCAACAAAGCTAATTACTTCTAAAGAATCACCATCTTTAATATTTGTCTGCTTATATTGGGGTTTTGGCATTATTTCACCATTTAGCTCAACTACAATCTTATCTATTAAATATCCTTCACTGATAAGAAAGTCCTCTAACGATAATCCAGTTGCATTATCTACCTCTTTTCCATTCACTTTTACCATTTAATCACCTCTTAAATATTTAATATAACTAAAAAAGGCCACACGAAAAAATACACCCAAGGTGGTGTACCCCTTCGTGTGACCTTCACACTCTGTAAATAATTATATCATTACAGTAATTTAGTGTCAAATTAACTTTAATTGAAAATGCATTACAAAATCAAAAAACAAATTTTTGTAATGCATTTTTATCTTATTCTAACTATTTTTCATTATATATTTTATAAGCATTCTTTAATAAGCCTTTATATAAAAGACTACTTCCAACAAGTGAAGTAATAATGCAAATTCCAAATATAATTACATAATTCCTCAAGATTATGGCAACTACTACTAAACCAGCTCCTAATATAAATATAATAAGCATAATTAATAGAGGTATATAATTATTTTTAAACATAGCTTTTTCATTTTCCCATTCCAATTTTGGTGATTTAAAATCTATATATAATCCCAATAAAGTTACCATAAGTATTGATCCAAATGAAGATATTGTTCCGAGCAATATTATGATAGGACTTACGTTTACTAATAAGAGTCCTAAGACAACTATAACCATCCCAAATTCATTTATAAATAATGATGAAAGAATCTTAGAGTATAGCTGAGTTTTATATTCCACAGGAATATACTTCGATACAATAAAATCTTTCCCCTCTCTTGAAAGTGCACTTGCACCTGCTCCACCTGACATTATACATACCGTTCCACCTACAAATGCAATTGCTATGGTAATCGCATTCCATTTGGGACTACTATTTAATAAATACCTATACTCTGATAGTTTACCACCGGAAAAAAATGCAACACCCATTACTGCCGGCATGTAAAACATCATCGCTATGCAATTAATAAAGAATTGAGGAGTTCTGAATAAGATTTTAATATCTTTTATAATTAATGCTTTTAACTTTGAATTTTCTTTTATTATTTTATCTGCCTTACCGTTTTCTAAAATATTTTCCCTCTTGCTATAAGTTTCAGAAATACCTATTACTCCCTTTAAATATAACTTTCCTCCTATATAATAATATATTATGAAAATAATTAAACTTAGGCATAAAGACATAAGTATATTAAGTAAGCCTCTAATGTCATTATTATATAATAGCCCATTTGAAGAAAATCTACTTGTTATGAAAATATCATTTAGTGTACTCATCGCGCTGTTATTTCCATCTGAAAATCTTTGAATCATTTGCTGTGAATTTGTACTTCTTCCAGAACTTGATGTAAAAAAATTGAATCCTACTATCAATATTAGTGATGCACACCCTGTAAATACTCTAAATGCATCTTTATGCTTAGATAAGCTAGTGAACCTCATAAGAATCATGCATATTAACGATGCCAATACCATCGGTATAATAGGAGTTATTAATAACACTATAATTCCATATAAATAATACAAGAAGCTTGCCTTTGACACAAATCCATAGACTATAAGTGGCAAAATTAACATTGATGTATACACATACATATTAATTAACACTGCCATAAACTTTCCAAATACTATTTCACTACTTTTAAAAGGAAGTGGTAATATAACTTCAATATCATTTGAAAAGTATAAGATATTTATTATTGTATACATTCCAAAGATGAAAGAAACACTCTCCCCAATTGACAATATTATTGATAATAATATTCCTTCCTGTCTCATAGCATGAAGCGGTCCGTAGCCTTCACTTATTATTACAGTAAAAGGCATAGATAACATTACTACAATAAATATCATTAGCATCACTGCGAATACAGGTTTCATTTTCTTACTACTAGCAAACATTTCCTCAAATGCATTTCTTATAAAATATTTTGTTATTATCTTAAGCCTATTCATCTTGAATCATCTCCAAAAACATCTCTTCTAAGGATTCATTCTCTTTAAACTCTTTTCTCATATTGCTTAGTGTTCCATTAAATATTAATTGCCCTTTATTAATAATCGCGACTTTATCACAGACTTTCTCTGCAACTTCCAACACATGTGTAGAAAAAATCACGGTATTTCCTTCATCAGCATGTTCTCTCATCATTTCTTTTAATGTAAATGCTGATTTTGGATCTAAACCTGTCATTGGTTCATCTAAAATCCAAACTTTTGGCTTATGAATCAAAACTCCCATAAGAACCACCTTTTGTCTCATACCATGAGAATATGAATGTATCTTATCTCCTAATGCCAACTCCATTTCAAACCTTTTTGATATTTCTTTTATCCTTAACAATCTTTCTTCCTTTGAAACCCCATAAACATCAGCCATGAAATTTAAATATTCCATTCCACTTAATCTTAAAAACATATCCGGGCTATCTGGAACATAACCAAATTGCTCTTTTGCTCTAACTGGCTCTTTACTAATATCAATTCCGTTAATTTCAATTTTTCCCGATGTAGGCGATATTATTCCAGTTATCATTTTAATAGTTGTTGTTTTTCCAGCCCCATTAGGCCCTAATAATCCATATATTTCTCCATCCCTGATTTCCAAATTTAAATTGCTTACTGCATTATAATTTCCATTATAACTTTTTGTTATATTGCTTATATTTATCATAAATTTATCCTCTCCTTGGAATTATTATACTAAAACTCGGTCTTATAACAACTTAAATAAATCTTAATTTTAGATTAATTATTCATCTCCTTTTAATATGCATCCATAATCCTACAATTAATAAAGCTATTATTGAGAATTTAATAAGGAGTATATAACTTCTAAAATTATTATATACATCCTTAAAAAATGTATTTAAATAAATTTAATCCTACAGAAAAACTCTTTTTAATATTTACTAAATACTACGCTGCCTTATAATTTTGATAACATTTTTCTCAATTCATCAATATCATTTACTGGAGCCATACATGATTTTCCTTTACACAAATAATATGTAGATTTTTCATTTATAAGATCATATTCCTTAAGAAATGGTGCTAAATCTTCTATTTTATTTCTATTTTCATCATTCTTAATTATTGTTGTTAAATTAAAAATAGACCTTTCACTTAATAAATCTTTGATTTTTTCTTCTTCACCTTTATCATTAGTAACGCATACTAATTCTTCTGATTCATTTAAAGCAAATGATGCAGCCATTAAAAAGAATGAATGATTTATCTCTTCATTAAATACTGAGCCACAAATAAAATTAAATTGTTTCTCTGCCATTTCTTCAAGAGTTAAATCTCCAGTAAGTCTTGCAAGCTTTATTAAATTGTAAGCTGCAACAGAATTTCCTGAAGGCATAGCACCATCAAAAAGTTCCTTAGGTCTAGCAATTAATTTTTCACTATCCTCACCATAAAGGAAGAATCCATCTTTTTCATTATCCCAAAATAAGTTAATCATATCCTTATTTATTTCAATCGCCTTATTTAAAAACTCAATATCATAGCTACTTTCATAAAGCTCTATAAGTCCAAAACAAAGAAAAGCATAGTCATCTAAATAAGCTTTATGACGCGAATCCTTATCTCTATACCTTGCAAGAAGCCTTTTATTTTCGTCCATCAAGTTATTGAAAATAAACTCTACTGCTTTCTTAGCATATTCAAAGTATCTTTCATCCTCAATAACTTTATAGGCTTTTCCAAGTGCAGCTATCATAAGTCCATTCCATGAAGTTAAGATTTTATCATCTTTATGTAATTCCGTTCTGTCACTTCTATATTGAAGTATTTGTTCACTAAGTAACTTTATCCTATCATCTGGCTTATGAAAGTTTTTATTTTTTATTAAATTTGGAATGCTCTTGCCCTCAAAGTTCCCATCAGAAGTTATATCAAAATAATCATTAAAATACGTACCATCTTCTTCTCCTAAAACACTTAAAATTTCTAAAGGTTCAAAAACATAATATTTTCCCTCTTCACCTTCGCTATCTGCATCTTCAGCACAGTAAAATCCACCCTCTTTACTAGTAAGCTCTCTAAATACATATTCTAGCACTTTTGTTGCAACCTCTTTGTAAATCTCATTTTTTGTGACCTCATATCCCTCTAAATATGCAATGACAAGCAAAGCATTATCATAAAGCATCTTTTCAAAATGTGGTACCAGCCACTTACTATCCGTAGAATATCTTGAAAAACCAAAACCTATATGATCAAATATTCCACCTCTATACATAGAAATCAAGGTTTTTTCAGCCATTTCTAAAGCTTTAATTTCTTTATGAGATTTATAATATCTAAGCAAAAACATTGTTATATGAGGCGTCGGAAATTTAGGTGCATCACCAAAGCCTCCATACTTTTCCTCAAAAGCGTGTAAAATTTGATTATACCCATTTTTTAATGTCTTAGATGTCAACTTCAATTTGCTTGTTTCACCATCAAAATAGCCACCAAGTTCTGATAAAATACTATTACCAGATGATATAAGCCTATCCTTATTATCCTTCCATTGCTTATTTATTGAATTTAAAATATCCATAAGTCCTGGCATATTATATTTAGCCTTTTTAGAAAAATAAGTACCTGCAAAAAATGGTTTTTGATCTGGAGTCATTATCACTGTAAGCGGCCAGCCTCCATGGCCGGTTAAGGCTTGGCAAACTGTCATATATACACTATCAATATCTGGTCTTTCCTCTCTGTCCACTTTAATTGCAATAAAACTATCATTCATAATTTCTGCAATTTCCTCATCTTCAAATGATTCATGGGCCATTACATGACACCAGTGACAAGTTGAATACCCAATCGATAAAAAAATAGGCTTATCTTCCTCTTTAGCTTTTGCAAATGCTTCATCCCCCCATGAATACCAATTTATTGGATTATTAGCATGTTGCAATAAATAAGGAGATTTTTCATTTATTAAATTGTTGACTTTCATTGTAGATAACATATAAACAACACTCCTTTTATACTTTATTAAAATTATCTTTGCCACGCTTAAAAAATATATACACTTATATAATACATACAATAAAAAGCTTATTACTTTATTATTTTCAGATTAAAATCTTTCTACCTATCCATACTATACTTATGAAAGGAGTGATGATATGAGTAATGATAGTAATAAATTTGATAATCAGTTCAGTGATTTATCTACAGAAGATATATATTTCATAAGACAAATGGAAAACAGAATAAATGAACACCATAATCCTCCAGTATGCCTTATAGCATATGATAAGCAAACCGAAGATAAGTAAAATTTATAAAGCAGATAATTTAATATTTTTTATAAATTATTACTTAGCATAAAAATTATTTTAAGTGGAAAGTTACTAATGCAAATAATAAATTTTAGATAAAAACATACTATTATTAAACTCTATTAGTTTAAAGGAGGAATAAATATGAGAATTCGAGAAGGAGCAATACCAACTGCATTAGGTACAGTTGTAACAGGTGTAGGTGCAGCTATGGTGGCAGTAGAAATGACACCAGTTATCGCTGCTGGAGTTGTTGGGTTCGGTGCAGCTCACATGGTTCTTGGCGCTATCGACCTAGTTGAACATAAGAAACATCATAGAAGAAGATAAATAAAATAGACTAATATAATTATCTGGCCTGGTAGATTATAAATTTAATTCACCAGGTTTTTTATTTATTTGTACAATTTGATTTCAATTATATTGATTATTTGGTATTTGTAGATTATACTAAAATTAATTTGTCGACAGTATACATTGTATAAATATTGAAATTAATTAATCGTTTTAACACAATCTATAGGAGGATAAAGTAATGGAAAAATATAAAATTGAAAAAGCGCCTTCTTACTATGATCAAGCTTACAATTCTATAAAAGCTATGATATTTAACGGTATTTTAAAACCCGGAGATAGGATTTATGAATCCAAACTTGCCAGCGAATTTCAAATAAGCAGAAGTCCAGTAAGAGAAGCCATACGTTCTTTAGAAAAAGATGGACTACTTGTTATTGGAGATAAATCAAAAATTACAATTTATAAGCCAACTAAAGAAGACATAGAAAATATTTATGAATGTCGCCAAGCTTTAGAATCTCAGGCTGCAAAATTAACTACTCTTAAAGCATCTGATAAAGAATTAGATGAAATTGAAAAGGTATTAGTAAAAATTCAAAAAAACATAGAAAGATTTGATGATACACTTACTAAAAGTATTATTGAACTAAATACTAAATTTCATGATTTAATCTTAGATTTCAGCCAAAATAATCATCTAAAAAAGTTGAGTAAAGATTTGAGTTCTCTCACTTATTTTTATAGATCTATAGATGTTTATGAACCTGAGCGTAATATGGATATTTTCAATCATCATCTTGAGATATTTCATTATATTAAAAAGAGAGATGAAGAAAAAGCATATAAAGCAATGTACAACCACATAGACAATGATTTAAAACATTTGAAAAACATTTTATCAAAGGATTGCATTATATAAGTCAAAGTGTAATCCATTATTCTTTAATTCAATTAGTTAAAAATATATTAAAGGAGAATTTATAATGATTATTTTTAATGCATTAGGAAGTGTATTTAGTATAGTTCTCATGATTTCTACTGGATTCTTTTTATCTCATAAAGGCTGGTTTGATGAAAAAACTTCAAAGCTTTTTTCAAGATTAGTGTGCAATCTTGCTATCCCCTGCCTCATGATTTCACAATTTACAGAAAGCTTTGATAAAGAGAAACTATTGAGTCTTAGTGATGGATTATTCGCTCCATTTACATCCATGGCTATTGGTTATATAATTGCCGTAATTGTTTCTAAAGCTATTAAAGTGGACAAGAAACGAATTGGTACCTTTAGATCAATGTTTTTTGTATCAAATTCTATATTTATTGGTCTTCCAGTGAATATGGCTTTATTTGGTGAAAAAAGCATCCCGAATGTTTTATTATACTACATAGCAAATACTACATTTTTCTGGACACTTGGTGTATATGAAATTAGTCGTGATGGCGACTCTACCAATGCCAATATCTTTTCCTTTGATACAATAAAACGTATCATGTCACCTCCTTTATTAAGCTTTACTTTTGCTGTTTTACTTATATTACTAGATATTCATCTTCCAAAGTTTGTTCTAGATACTTGCAAATATTTCGGTAATTTAACAACACCATTAGCTATGTTGTTTATAGGGATAACAATTCACTCTGTTAATTTCAAAGAATTTAGATTTAGCTGGGACATGCTAGCAATACTTTTAGGAAGGTTTGTCATTTCTCCTATATTAATTTTGTTATTGTGTAATTTTGCAAATACCCCTTTACTTATGAAAGAAGTATTTGTTATTCAAGCAGCAATGCCAGTCATGACTAATACAGCAATAGTATCTAAACGTTATAATGCAGATTACGAATATGCTACGATAAATACAATCATAACAACTATTTTTAGCTTAATTGTCATTCCAATTTATATGTTATTACTAGCTTGAACTCATAAGCATCTGTTAAGCCATTATATGAGTTTAATATATAACTCCTGCATTTCAAAAATTGCTAATGCTAAACTTTATTCCTTAACACTAAAAAAAGAGCAGCGTTTAAGCTACTCTTTCTAATATAAATTATATATTTATTTTTTATTAAACTTTACAATTTTGATTGTATAAAAATCTATTTCTCTTTATTGGATGCGGTACTTGGTTTACGCACCATCGAATAAATCACAAATACTGTTATTATTACAAATGTCATTTGTACCCCCCCTAATCTATTTGTTAATTATATATTACTATAATCATGTAATCGTATCAATGGACAATTAGTGGCACGAAAAGATAAAAAATACATTTTTAAAGTAATAAACAAAATATCTTTAGTCATTTTTTGAAAAATATAACTTACATTTTTTCGTATAAAAAAATTCCATTAACTAATAATATTATTGTTAATTAAAATAATATTATTAGGAGGTAACAACTATGAAACCAGAAAAAATGAGTTCACCAAACCAAGGAATCAAATGCGTTGTTAATACATGTCAATATTATATGTCAGGTGATCACTGTTGTGCACAACAAATAGAAGTACAACCTAAAAATGCTAGCGATACTCAAGAAACAGACTGTGCTACATTTATCCCTGAAAACCAAATCTAATTTTATGTATGTGCTCGTTGGATTCACTTCAACGAGCTTTATTTTGTATTTATAGGAATCTTTAATCATAAGACATCAGACATCACTATTGAAAGCTAGACTCTTTTATTATATTATATAAACATAACCTAAAAGGAGGTTTGTTTATGCCACGAAAAGGAAAAAGCTTATCGGAAAGTGTTGCTGATGATATACTAGCGATGATTACTATAGATAAAAAATTTAATATTGGTGATAAACTACCAAATGAAAATGAGCTTTCTACTGAATTAAAAGTAAGCAGAACTACTCTAAGAGAAGCCATTCGTATTTTAGTTGCTCACAATATTTTAGAAATTAGGCGAGGCAAAGGCACATTTGTATCAGAAATAAAAAACATTACTGAAAGCATGGGGTTAGAAAATCTTTCTACTCAAAAATTAGATGTTAAAGATTTATATGAGATGAGATTAATTTTCGAACCAGAGACTGCTTACTATGCTGCTAAACGCGCCACTGATAAGGAATTAGAAAGAATATTGTACTACGGAAGACTTGAAGAAGAAATGATCTTAAATAATGAAGATCGAACCGAGGTAGAGAGATCCTTCCATAAATCTATCGCAAAAGCTACTCATAATGAATTTATGAACAAGCTGATGCCTATATTATACAAAGCAATTGATAATGGTGTTATTTTATCCGATGAAAATAAATCAATTCTTCAAAATACTTTAAATGATCATCGCATGATAATGGAGTTTCTGGAGGCTAGAGATGCTGAAGGTGCAAAAACTGCCATGAAAATTCATATTATTAGAGCAATGAAAGATTTAGGTATACCAAATGAATAAGATAAAGTGCTAATTCTTTATATTTATAGAAATAGCACTTTTTTATTTTAATCTTATGTTACAATTGACAACAGACATCATACAACTTATAATTAAAACATACAACGCGATAATTATAAATATATGTAAGGAGAATATACTATGAGAAGTGATGTAATAACAAAAGGATCTAAAAGTGCACCTCAACGTTCATTGCTTAGTGCCTTAGGTTTAACAAAAGAAGAAATGGAAAGGCCTCTTGTAGGTATCGTGAGCTCACAAAATGATATCGTTCCTGGTCATATGAATTTAGACAAAATAGTTGAAGCTGTAAAAATGGGAGTTTCAATGGCTGGAGGTACTCCAATTGTCTTTCCTGCAATTGCTGTTTGTGACGGTATTGCTATGGGACATGAAGGAATGAAATATTCATTAGTTACAAGAGATTTAATTGCAGATTCTACTGAAGCTATGGCAATGGCTCATGCCTTTGATGCATTAGTAATGGTTCCTAATTGTGATAAAAATGTTCCTGGCCTTCTAATGGCTGCAGCAAGAGTTAATATTCCTACAATTTTTGTAAGTGGCGGACCAATGCTTGCTGGAAAAGTTGACGGATGTAAGACAAGCTTATCAAGTATGTTTGAAGCTGTTGGCGCTTACAATGCTGGAAAAATTACAGCTGAAAAATTAGATGAATATGAAAACAACGTATGCCCTACTTGTGGTTCTTGTTCAGGAATGTATACTGCAAATAGTATGAACTGTTTAACTGAAGTACTTGGTATGGGCCTTCAAGGGAATGGCACAATCCCTGCAGTTTATTCGGAAAGAATAAAACTTGCAAAGCATGCTGGCATGAAAATCATGGAATTACTTGAAAAGAACATAAGACCACGAGATATTATGACGGAAGATGCATTTATGAATGCTATGACTATGGACATGGCTCTTGGCTGTAGTACCAATAGTATGTTACATTTACCTGCAATTGCACACGAAGTTGGCTTTGATTTAAATGTTGATATAGCTAATGAAATTAGTTCAAAAACACCTAATCTTTGTCATCTTGCTCCTGCAGGACACACTTATATTGAAGATCTAAATGATGCTGGTGGAATTTACGCTGTTATGAATGAAATAAGTAAGCTTGGTTTATTAAAAACTAACCTTATAACATGTACAGGAAAAACTGTTGGTGAAAACATTGAAGGATGTGCAAATAAAAATCCTGAAGTTATTAGACCAGTCGAAAATCCATATAGTCAAACTGGTGGGATTGCAGTTCTTAAAGGAAATCTAGCACCTGATTCATGTGTCGTTAAGCGTTCAGCCGTTGTACCAGAAATGTTAAAGCATGAAGGTCCAGCTAAAGTGTTTGATTGCGAAGAAGATGCCCTTGAAGCCATAAATACAGGAAAAATTGTTGCTGGAGATGTTGTTGTTATCAGATATGAAGGACCTAAAGGAGGCCCTGGCATGAGAGAAATGCTTAATCCAACTTCTGCAATTGCAGGAAGAGGTCTTGGAAGTTCCGTTGCTCTTATAACAGATGGACGTTTTAGTGGCGCTAGCAGAGGTGCTTCAATCGGTCACGTTTCTCCAGAGGCGGCAGTAGGTGGTAACATAGCATTAGTTGAGGATGGAGATATGATCCAAATTGATATTAACGCTAACACTATTAACTTCTTAGTTAGCGATGAAGAATTAGCAAGAAGAAAAGCAAATTGGAAACCAAGAAAACCAAAAATAACTACAGGTTATCTAGCAAGATACGCTGCTCTTGTTACGTCAGGAAATAGAGGTGCTATCTTAGACATTCCTAAATTTTAATTAAACTAATTGTTAATTATATACTTATAGATAACCCAACTAAAACCTGAACTTATGAATATAACTCGCCGAAATGAATAACATACTTTTGTTCCAGTTTCTAGTTGGGATATATTTCATAGTATAAATCTAAAACTAAATTTATGTGGTAACTTACCGAAATCATAAATATTTTGTTCCGAAAATCTATGAAAATATATTTATGATTTCTAGTGAAGATATGAACTTAAAGTTTTAGCAAATTTGTAAATACATTCATCTAATAAGTTAAATTCTTAAATTGGATATCTATAAACAAAATAGTGATATTAATCCACTTTATTTAACTATAATATAGCTACAGATTTCTGATCTAGGAGTGATTCCTATCAACAAAATTTCCGTAGCTATATTTTTTATTCTCAATGAATTTATTTTATTCCTATCACATAAATACAATGTTACATTGTTATAATTTCCTGCCTTTACCTAATATAATAATTCCTATAATTTTTTAATTGCTTCTCTACTATACTCTCCATAAAAGTAATTATTTCATTATATCACATATGATTTATTTGTATTATTTTTACATAAGTATGTTATAATTCAAGGTATATTTATGGAGATATTAATAATTATATAGATATAGATGCTACTTTAGGAGGTATATTTATATGACACAAATAGTTAAAAGAGGCTTTGTTCCATCTGACGAAATTGAATTTAATGAAGAAAACCTAACATTATTAAAAAAAGCTCAAAAGGATATCTATTACTTAATAAATCAAGGTTATAGTATAGATAAAAGTGTTGAATTTGTAGGAAATCATTTTTTATTTTCTGCTAGGCAAAGATTAGCATTAAAAAGAAGCACATCTTCTTATAAAGATATTATTAGCAGGCAGAAACGTAAAATATTAGATACATACGAAAATAGCACACTACATATTGATGGTCTTAATATAATCATTACTCTTGAAGTAGCTTTGTCTAACTCAACACTAATTAAATGTATGGACGGAACTCTCCGAGATTTGGCTGGACTTCGTGGAACATATAAGTTAATTGATAAAACAGATACAGCAATAGACTTGATTGGTAAAAGATTGGATAAAATGAAGATACGTAAGGCTATCTTTTATCTTGACTCTCCTGTTTCTAACACAGGAAGATTAAAATCAAGGCTATTAGAACTTCTATATAAATACAACTTCGATATAGAAGTTATTCTTATTCCAAATGCAGATGTTATTCTAAATAAATTGGATCATGTTGTAACTAGCGATGGGATAATTCTTAACACATGTGAAAGTTGGATAAACTTAGCATATGAAATTGTTGAAGCAGAATTACCTAGTACGTCCTATATTGATTTTGAAATTAGATTCTAGTATATTTAAGAATACAACCAATTTATGTAAGAATATAAAAGTTCAAGAATTATATTAACGTAAATTATAACAATCTGAAACTCTGATGAATATATTATTTATAACTAATTTCTGAGGAGTAAAATATAAATGTTAATTGATAATGAGTTCATTAGTGACGATACTATGAACTTCGAAGACTTTAATAGCTTTGAATTTTCACCAATTTTAGATGAATCTGCTGATAAAAAACGTGCACCTTTTACACCAAATAGTGGAGGTTTTCCGCCTCCAGGAAACTATCCTCCTAACTTTAATTTTAATCCTCCTAATTTTGATTATGATAATTCTCCAAATTTTAATTACCCTGGCGGTGGTGTATTCAATCCTCCTGGAGCACCTAAATCTCCACCACCTAATTATGTCCCAAAAAAAAATGATTCTGGAGTTCAAAAAGTCGGAGTTAGCGGTGGTGTAAATGCTAAAGCTGTTAGTTCTAACTCTATAAGATTTTGTCTTTATAAATACACATATATTTGGGAAGAGAATGGAAATAACTATTGGACTTTCTTATTAAGTGTTAACAGACGTACAGTATCTGGTTTTAGATGGTTCCGTAGAAATTGGGTCTATTTCGGATTAGATTTAAGAAGAATAGATTCTTTCATATGCTATAGATCTGATTCTGAATCAGAAGAAAAATGCAATGATTGCATAGATTTAAACAGAAGTGATAAATCATTATTACTAAATAATCAAAAGGAATATTCATTAAATGGAAGTAAGGATGTCTATACTAAAACTCTGGCTTCAATAGATATACCTGATATCAAAGAAGATGTTATGACTAAGACAATAGGTTATTTGGATGATAACGAAATTACTAGCGAAATGCCTTGCGTAAAAGCCAGAAATATTTGTTATAGAATTAACTTAGAAGTAACTTATCCAAGTAATTATGATATAAACTTAAAAAGAAATATAAATAAGTTAGTGGAAGAAGCAAGTAATGATGCTTATGAAATTATATCTTTAAACAGAAACGGTGAAAGCAGTTTTGAACCGCTTGAAACTTTCAATTTATCTGCTAAGTCGATTCCTGATGCTTTTAAAGCTTTCTCTGATTCCTTTAGCAGTAAGCTTAACCTTTTAAACTCCACTATAAACCTTGAAGACATTACTTATTGTATAAGGCATGAAAAGATTTATAACAACTGGAAACCTTATTTTTATAATGATTCATTGTATTAGGTAACAAATAAATTTTATCCATTTCTTACAAATATAACAAGGCTAGAGAAACACATCAACTCTCTAGTCTTATTTTTTATCGTTAAAAGTATTTAAATTGTATAATTTAAATATAGACCTTCTACTTTTTCCCAATCTATTAAGTTCCATATGTTTTTTACATAATCTGCTCTTAGATTTTTATACTTTAAATAATAAGCATGTTCCCACACATCTATGGTCAAAATTGGAACAACCCCATTCATAGCAGGTGAATTTTGATTTAGTGTATTTCTCACTGATAATTTTCCGTCTTTATCTTTAACCAAAAAACCATAACCCGATCCAAATTGACCTATAGCTGCATTACTTACTTCGGTCTTTAGAGTATCTAAATCACCAAATGTATTATGTATCTCATCTAATAATTTTCCTTCTGGAGCTTTCTTGGGAGTTGGCGAAAGAAGTGCAAAATACAAATTATGATTTGATACACCTCCACCTTGATCTATTACTCCTTGCCTAATTTCTTCTGGCAACTCATTCACATTTGCTAACAATTGATCTAAAGATTTACCTTCTGTATACTGCTCATAGCCTTTTATAAGCGAATTTAAATTATCTACATATTTTTGAAGATGCTTACTATAATGTGTTTCAACTGTTTCTGCATCTATATATGGTTCTAATGCATCAAATGCATATGGTAATTGGATTTTATCAAACATATTTCATCTCTCCTTAGTATTTTATTAATCTGAAATATTAATAGTTTTAGCAAGAAAGAGTGATTTATGTATTGTAACTTATATTTATAATATTATATATCTATCTCCCATGGGTTTTCCTTATTTTCTGAGAATAATATGCAGCTTTTTATTGAATTTTCAATCATATCACTTACCGCTTGATCTGTATAAAAAGCTGCATGAGGTGTTATTATTACATTAGGAAAAGACTTTAGAATAGCTAAATTTCTATTTTTTAAAGTCTCTCCCTTTAGATCACTATAATAAATATTAGATTCCTGTTCAATAACATCTAAAGCAGCTCCTCCTATCTTTTTACTTTCAATTCCATGTATTAAATCATTTGTATTAATTAATGATCCACGGGCAGTATTAATAATAAAGACTCCATCTTTCATTAATTTAATGGCTTTCTTATTAATTATATGATAATTATCATCTGTAGCCGGCATATGCAATGTTATAATATCACTATATTTAAATAAATTTTCCAAATCTACATACTTAGCATTTGATTTCACTTCATCATTTTCATATATATCATGTGCTAATATCTTACAACCAAAACCACTTAAATGCTTGATAACGGTCCTCCCTATTTTCCCTGTCCCTACAACACCTATAGTCAAGTTAGGTAATTCCTTACCTTGAATACCCCTTAAAGAAAAGTCTTGCACATTGCTTCTTTCCATTATAAGTTTGACTTTTCTAACTGCCATTAATATTAACATTATAGTATAATCAGCTACGCTATTTGGTGAATATGTCACATTCCCTACACGAACCCCAAGTTCCTTAGCCTTTTTCAAATCTATATGATCATATCCAATAGTCCTTGTTGATATAAATTTGACACCTAACTCATGAAATTTTCCAACTAATTCTGAGTTTATATTTGTTGTAATTATACTGATACAATCAAAACCTTTTGCAAGAGGTGCTGTTTCTAAACTTGGTTCCTCATTACATAAAACAACTTCAACATTATACTTTTTACTAAATTCTTCGAAATACTGTGTTTCATCACGCCTATGACTATATGCTAAAATTCTCATTTAATATCAGTTCCTTTCAGAAATTATTATTTCTACAATATTTATTTAATTCTAATTTTACCATACTTTTTAACTTATTTTCCAAATTATTCATTAATTAATCATTCCTCTAATAAAGCAAGTTAAATATAAACTTCCTAATAAAAGCAGATTCCCTATTCTGCTTCATAGTAACATTTTTATATTTCTTGTAAACTCCTAATATAAATTACGGCGATTGTGGTTGTGCTTAGCACTCTTTTCATATATGTAGACTTTTTACGCATCTACTTTTTGAACTCATGTAAGAAAAATATAGCACGCCAAAAAAGGAGCTCAACTGCTCCTCTTATAATTATGAATTATTATATTGTTTTAAAACGAACTTACTAATAGCATAATATTTAAAATAGTAACTATTCCTGCAATACTCCATAAAACAATCTTTTCTAATGTAGTATTTTTATATTTTCCCATTACTTTCTTTGATGATGTTAAATATATTTGCGTGAAAATTGTTATTGGTAATTGTATACTTAATAGCATTTGGGAATAAAGTAATCCCTCAAATGGATTGCTAATAAAAAATATAATAACTAAGGCAACCAGTGTAGTTATTAATACTCCAATCTTACTGCTTTTACTGTTTATATCATATTCTTCTCCAAATAAACCAGCGAATATTGATCCTCCAGCCATACCAGCTGTAACTGATGATGCTAATCCAGCAAAAAGCAATGCTATAGCAAATATTATCGAAGCTGAATTTCCAAGCAATGGTTTTAACATTGTTTGAGCTTGTTCAAGTTCGGTAACCTGAACATTATTATTATAAAATGTTATTGCTACTAAAATCATAGCACTATTTATTATAAATCCAATTATCATTGATAACATTGTATCCATAAATTCATACTTTAACTGTCTCTCTAATATGGACTTATCTTTTAAATTCCATTTTCTACTCTGGATTACTTCTGAATGTAAAAATAAATTGTGTGGCATAACTACAGCCCCCAATACACTCATTATTATTGGTAGGGAATTTACTGGAATGCTAGGTACAACTGCACTACGTATTGCTTCTCCCCAATTTATATTCACTAAGAAAGTTTCAAATATAAATGATATTCCTATAATTGATACAAATCCAATTATTACTTTTTCTATTTTCTTGTATGAATTGGAAAATAGCATAAATATAATTACTACAGCAGAAATTAATGCACCTAATTTTAATGGAATATTAAATAACATGTCCAAAGCTATTGCAGCTCCTAATACTTCTGCCATAGCAGTACTCACTGCTGCTAACATTGCTGTTATTGTAATTACTCGTCCTAAAAATTTATTTATATGTTTATTAATTGCTTCCGAAATACATAATCCTGTTACTATTCCTAAGTGAGCAGCATTATGTTGTAATATTATAAGCATTATTGTTGATAGAGTAACAATCCAAAGCAACTTATATCCATAATTAGATCCAGCTGCAATGTTTGATACCCAATTTCCTGGATCTATAAAACCTACTGTAACTAAAATTCCTGGTCCAATATATTTTAATAGATCTTTTCCGATTAATTTATTTTTAGTTAAATCTTTATTTTTCTCATTCATATATAGATCCACTCCTTTCTTCTACTTATTATATGATAATGATTATCAACTGTAAAGTGCCTTTTATTTTCTTTATTATATAACTTATTATTATTTACCTAATTTATCCCTTCTTAATTATAATATATAAAGATATAGTTTTTAACCCTAATCGGTGACAAACTTCTAATTGTTTTAATAAAAAAATAACATAAGTTGTAAAATCATAAATAACTTATGTTACTCCCATCATATATATATCAGTATAAATCTATTTTCCTTCTAATTATCTCCATCTAAAATATTTCCAAGCATTCCAAGTACGCTGCCTTCTTCTCTATTTTTTCCGCCAGAAGTTGGAGCTGCTGCAAATACACGTTCCGCAAGCCTGCTAAATGGTAAGCTTTGAACCCATATCTTTCCCGGCCCTGTTACAGTTGCAAAGAATACTCCCTCCCCGCCAAAAAGTGTATTCTTAATTCCACCTATAAATTGTATATCATAATGCACATCTTTAGTCATAGCAACTAAACATCCAGTATCTATTTTTAATGTTTCTCCAGGCAATAAGTTTCTTTCAACTATTGCACCACACGCATGTATAAAAGCTAAGCCATCCCCTTCTAATTTTTCGAGTATGAACCCTTCACCTCCAAAAAAACCTACACTTAACTTTTTTCTAAAATCTATTCCTACAGATACACCTTTAGCAGCACATAAAAAAGCATCTTTTTGACATATTAGTTTTCCTCCTAATAAACTCAAGTCCATAGGAATTATTTTTCCTGGATAAGGTGCCGCAAAATAAACTTTTTCTTTTAATGTTCCCGAATTTGTAAATGCGGTCATAAACAAACTTTCTCCAGTTAGCACTCTTTTTCCTGCCGAAAAAATTTTATTCATAAAACTGTTGCCGCTTTGTTTTGATCCATCTCCAAATATAGTTTCCATTTGTATATTTGGATCCATCATCATCATTGCTCCAGCCTCTGCTATTACAGTTTCTGTAGGATCAAGTTCAATTTCTACATATTGTATATCGTCACCTTTTATCTTATAATCAATCTCATGCGAATACATCAGTTGTACTCCCCCTTATTGCTAAAATTTTAATTTTCTTAATCAACTTTTTATTGATTATTTATAATAAATTTATCATTCTGTAACATTTCTGTAACATAAATCTATTATAATAATATTTGTAAAGTAGTTAAAGCATTATTATTAACCCTAATTTAAAAATACTTATAAATAGTATTTTAGAATGGCTTATTCCCCTAAATAAGTCATTCTTTTTTTCTATCCTATTTTATTATATTGAGTCACACATGTTCTCTAAATCACTTTAAATTCTTTGTAAGCCCCAACGTTGTATCTGTTGTTTCCATATCTACCTTATACTGCTCGCCTAAATCATAAGCATTGTAATAACCTTTCTCCATCATGTAATTTGATATTTTTTCATGAGTTTGAATTGCATCTTGTAATTGCTTCTTTAATATAGCTCTAACTTCTAATGAAGTTGATTCTGTTATTGCAACAGCATAATTTTGTACTCCGCTCTTGGCCGAAATTAAAAAGTCAGTAGCTATAACTTGATCAGTCATTTTGCTCATTCCTGTAAGACTTTCTATTAATCCATTCATAATTCCGTCTCCTTTCTAAAATTAAGTATTTATTCTTCTGAAGATGCAATATTAGATTTTTCCATAAGACTTCTCAACTCTTCAATATGTTTTTCTGATACAGACACCTCTTGTTTCAATATTGATTTTAATTCTTCATCAGAAACCAATGGTGACATAGTAAGAGCTTTAGTTAAACATGTATTTTTGAATGTTAATATTTCATGCAACTGCATAGTTTCATTTGGTGCAATACTTTGATCATTCATTTTTTTACCCTCCTTAATAAATAAACTTTTCCTATGGTTTTAAAACAACTTTAATACATCCGTCAGTCTTTGTATCAAATACTTCATATCCATATGGCGCTTGATCAAGGGGCAATCTGTGAGTAATAATATCACTTGGGTCTACTTTTCCTTCAGCAAGTAGCTTGTAAAGTGTTGGCATATATGGAATAACTGGAGCTTGACCTGTTCTTATATTAATATTACGATTCATTATATCTCCAAAAGGAAATGCGTTATATCTTCCTCCATAAACTCCAGTAACTTGAATCATTCCACCTTTTCTCACTGCCTGAGTAGCTATAACAAATCCACCTAATGATCCACTTTGAAGTTTTAAACCTGATCCTAAAAACTCCATTGGTGTCATTTTTCCATCCATTCCAACACAGTCTATTACTACATCTGCTCCACCATGAGTGATTTCTCTTAGATATTCCCCTGTATTCTCATGTTGTTCGAAATTAACAGTTTCAACTTTATTATGTCTCCTTGCATGCTCTAACCTATAATCGATATAGTCAACTGCTATTACCCTCTCTGCACCGTGCATCCAGCAGAACTTTTGTGCTAATAGTCCTACAGGCCCACAACCTAACACAATAACAGTATTACCTTTCTTAACCCCAGCATTTTCTACACTCCAATAAGCAGTTCCCATTGCATCCGACATCAACAATAATTTTTCATCCTCTACTTCACAATCTTCTGGAATTTTGAAAGGAGTAAAATTAGCATAAGGCACTCTCATATACTCTGCCTGGCCTCCTGGATATCCTCCAAATGTATCTGAATATCCAAAAAATCCTCCATTTTCTCCATTGGGATTTGAATTATCGCACATACATGTTAAATCATGTTTACAATAAAAACACTCTCCACAACTTACATTAAAAGGCACTATTACTCTATCACCTTTTTTTAATTTCGTAACTTCTGGTCCTACCTCTTCAACAATCCCCATGGGTTCATGTCCTATGATATAATCTTGTGGTAAGTTTGGAACCATATCATGAATTAAGTGTAAATCAGAACCACATATCGCTGTACTTGTAAGCTTAACAATAATATCATCGGCTTTTTGAATTTTAGGATCTCTAACTTCTTTAACTTTTACATTCTTTATTCCTTGAAATGTTACAGCCTTCATTAAACAATTACCTCCTTTGTTATTTTTCTAGTGTTGCAAACATACCACTTCTACTTGTATCTCCGGGAAATAAATCTAAACTAGCAATTTGAGATATTGTTGTAGATGATTCAATATCCATTTGAAATTGCTTTTCTAGGTTTGTTGGATGGAACCAGCCTTTTTCTACCATAAGATTTGATATTTGTTCATGCATAAGAATTGCATCATTTAACTGATTCTTTAAAACAGTTCTCACTTCTGGAGTTGTCGCCTCAGTCAATGCAATCGCGCAATTTCTCACACCACTTTTTGCATTTAATAAAAAGCCTAGAGACATATTTGCATCCACAAGTTTAGGCATACCCTCTGCATTTCTTATTTCTAAATAATCATTAATCATAATTTTCCCTCCTTTGTTTTCTAGCATTTTTACAAACAATTTATATATAAAATTCTCATCTTATTTTAGGAGCTTTTTTCAATAAATTTTGTAAGTTACTTATTGCTGTTATAGATTGTTGTACATCCTTTTCTAATAATGCCTTTAGATCTTGATCGAAGACTACACCTTCCATCATTTTTGATGTAGTCATGCATATAGTTTTGAAGTTTAACATTTCATGAACTTGCATTGTCTCATTTGGTGCTAGATGTTGGTTTTCCATAAATTCACCTCCTTGACTTCCTTACTAATAAATGTATTCTTCCACACGCAGCTTTTAGTTATGCAATTAACTAAACAAAATAGATACAATCAATAAGAAAATGGATAAAGCTACTAACGCTAAATACCCCTATAGGATAAAATTTAATTTTCTATCCTATAGGGGTAAAATCATTCTCTTATATTATTTAAGTCCCTTTATTATATAAGTATAATTATTTATATGAAATTAATTAAAATACTTAACTCTATATTTTTTTACAACGAGCAATCAATTTTTATATATGTATTATCCACAATTTGATAATTTAATTTTGATTTTAAATTTTTAACTGCAGATAACTTCTCAATATAATCAATATCAGATAAAGTTACATCTTTTAATCCTGCGATAAATTCAACCTCAGAATTTCTCTTCAATTTATCATTTATAACTTTCTTAAGTTCATTGTTTATATTCATAAAATACCCACACTCCTCATCTACATAGTAATTATTTTCTATACATAATATAGGTATATCATAGCATATTTTGTTGAATTATTCAATTTATTCACTATTTTCCTTTTATTTAAATTGAGTACACTGGCACTTAATCTTCTCATAATTTTAGTAGAAATCTTTTTTTAATTGACATAATATTGCCACAATTATCCTTTATTATAATATTATAAACAATTTATATTAATTGTTCTCCTATTAAATAAATATACAACAAATCAGTATTCAGGATAACTTGATTCCCTTAAACAAGTTATCCTTTTTATTATTTATTAATATATTTAATTCATATAAGACTAATAACTCTAATAAAATTGTATAACACTTTAATCTCATGACAAATTTTGTAACTTTTTATATCAAAGTCACTCTATATTCATATAGTAAGTTAAATATTTGACAATCATATAATTCAATATCAAAAAAAGGCTTAAGTATTAACTACTTAGCCTTTTTTGGTGATTACCATCTCTCACAAACTATATTTTTATACCCTATTTTTATACCCACTTATATTCTACCATATTCCAACATAATTTCACGTATTTTCGTACTACATTTTCATCTATATATTGATGTTTTATAACAAAATGCATCAATATATCTGTAATTTCATGTCGTTTAAAATCATTATTAATCTAAATTTACATAAAATATTCGTTAAAAAATTATCTAGTTACCTGTAATATTTTATAAATATTATTATTTTAATATAATATTATTTTATTCTATAAAAATAATACTTGAAACTAAAATAAATTCTCCATATTTATTCACTATCATACGCATTAATTGCTATTGGTAATGATTGAATTACTATATTACCTACGGCTGGTAATCCGATTAAAACAGCACTTATTATTTCTTCCCTTGTTGCTCCAAGAGATTTTGCATGTTTAACATGGAAAGGCAGACCACCTTCAAGTCTTGAAGACGCTAAAACTGCAATATATGCAAGTTCCTCTGTTTTCGAATCAAGTTTACTCACTGAATCTAATTTTTGAACTGTCTCCATCCATATCTCCTGATACTCTGGTGCCTCTTTCATAAAAGTTTTAAACGCATTACTAACTGATGACATATCACTCATCCTCTTATCCTCCAATCATTTTTGTTAATTTAACTTATTAATTATATAATCCCATATAGCAAGTGCTGAATTTTTCTTACCATCTGAGGATTCCAACAAGTTTTTAATGTATTTATATTTTCTTTATATGAGGTGTCTTTAATTATATTTCTTATAGCCAATTGTATTTTTGGTGCATTCCATCTGTTAATTGGTATTCGTATTCCAGCACCTTTCATTACTACATTATCAAGATTTATCTGCTGTTCTGGCTGCATTGCAAATCCAACAATAGGAGTACCACTTGCAATAGCAGTTTGGACTGTTCCTTGCCCACCATATAGCACCCCTCCACTATAATCAGCTTTGTCTAAAAATTTTCATTAATAAAGTTTTCAATCCAAGAAATCTCAGTATCTATAAATGCTATTGGTCTTTCAAACAATGCTTTTATATGTGGCCTCTCCTTTGCTGTAGGATGCTGATCATATCTTTTATTTAAGAATTCTTTTCTATCTTTCAAATTTTCTTTATGGTTAATTAAAGCTTTTTTAAATTCTTCCTTGGTCACTAAATAAGAAAATAATAAGCCTATATCAAATTCACTAGGGTCATTCTTATATTCGCTTATCATTTTTATAATCTGATTCCTAATAATCACTTTGGTTTCTTCTTTTATGAAATATACTTTTCTCTTAGGCGAACCATATTCTTTTTCATATCTGGAACCAATATAGCCTTTCTTTTCAAGTTTATTCAAAGAATTATAAATTGACGAAAATCCAATATCCGTCCACCCTCTCATATTTCTTTGTTCTATTACAGTTTCAAATTCGTATCCATAATAATCTTTATCATATAAAAGTGATAAAAGTATCACCTCAATTTGTGTCATATTCATTCCACCCACCTATTCTATTGTTAGAATAGCATTTTAGGAAGAATGTGTCAATAACTTATAAAAAATAATTTAAATAAAGATTAATTTCAATAATTCTAGTAATTAATCTTCATTTAAATTAGTATATTCATTTATCTACTCTATAATTGCATACAACTCTATTTTTAAGCTGCCCTTCAGAACTTTTCATAGCTTCTCCTTATATGTAACTTATCAATATAAACCATAATTTAATTACTATAAGGATAATAATGTGGAATTTTAGATTGGAATTCTTTTAAGCTTACGATATAATTATCACCATTAAATTCAATAAGCGATACTCCATCAAATTCTTCAATTTCTCCATCATATCTACATTTAAAATACCACTCAACCACTGATATATTCCCCTGATGAATAAACTGCTTTATATCCCAAACCAATACTTTTCCACGTTTATTCCATTCTTTAAACCATGTTGTAACTGTGTCTATTCCATGATATTCAGGACCATAACATTCGCTATAACTTACATTTGAATCAAAAATATCTTTTAATACTGAACAATTATTATCTAACCAAGATTTAAAATATTTCTTAATTATTTGTTCTCTAATATTCATTACTCACCCAGCTTCTTTCTTAAATCTGAAATATAAGTATTTTGTATTTTCCCTAAATCCATAAAAAAATATGAAAGAATCCTGATAAAAGGATTTTTAATAAAGACATTCTCTTTAAATACTATTTTAGTTCCACCATTTTCTTTTTCTGAAAAACTACCTTTCCAAAATCCAGTAAACATTTTATTTTCCATATTAAAAGCATACTCACTATATTCATCCTTTTTGGATATAATAAACTTTGTAGCATTCCCGTTATGAGTGTATTCAATAAATTCTTTACCATTATTATAAATTTCAATTTTTTTAATATCACTACGCCAACTATAGTCATTATTATTTGTTACTATATTCCAAACCGATTTTATATTAGAATTAAATTCTGCTGTTATTTCTGCTACTCTCGCCCTTTTCAAACTCCTCACCCCTATTATTTTTTCCCTTTTATTTTCTTTTTAACTTTTTGCATTGGCAATTCTTCATAGGTTGCTGATACAACTTCAGTTAAATAGTCTCTATCATCTAAAGATTCAATTAAAAAGGAAGGTTTTGCTCCTTCATAAGCAGGGGCTTCTATAACTTCACATAATAAATTTCTGCCTCCTTTTGTTATCTTTAAAAAGAATTGATTATCACATATTAATCCTATTATTTTTTGATTACAGTAGATTCCGTAATCTCCAAACATTTTTCTATACGTTATTCTTCCTGCACCACTTATCTGTTCGCATACATATTCTACAAACTCTATATTCGAAGCCATTTTCTTTCCTCCCGTTAAGCTCATTTTATAACATCTCTATTGCTTATATCACAACCATTTATAAATATACCTTTTATGTATAATTTTAGCATAAATAATAATTCAAAAGATAGCTATTATTTAAAAACCATTTTTAAATTTCACCTCTAACCCGCATGTTTCCTATAAATATTTATATATGTATATATTTTTCTTTGTATCTATGTTTCTAGGTAAATATATTTCTATGAATAAATTTACCTAGGAACATATAAACATATTTGTATTATTTGATTTTTCTTTATAAAATGTTTATATTAAGTTTATTAACTTGACATAATACTGTCACAAATACCACTTATAATAAAGACATAAGGTTGATAAAACTTTTTTTCATATATATTTACCCCTATTAAATATATATAACACAGTATTCAGGATAATTTGTTGCACCCTAGCAGATTATCCTTTTTATTTTTTATTATAGAATTTATATATTGACACAATTTACAATTTTATCCTATAATATTATTGTAAAGTGACTAGAACATATTATAAAACTCCTATCAAAGATGACTTATCCCCCTAAAGTAAGTCATCTTTTTTTGTAGTGTATTATTAATTTATTCACATTAATTTAATAAGTAATAAAGAATTATTTAATATTTGTATTTTATAATAGTAATTGTAAAATAATTAAAGCATTATTATTTTACCCCCGTATTGGTAAATGTATTTTACCTTTATAAGTTCAACCTGCTCCCCTAAGCAGGTTGTTTTTTTCTTCAATTGTTTACCAAGCCTTAAATTTATTTAAGAAATTGTTTATATTTAATTAACATATTTAACATAATTTTGTAATGACTATTTGCTATAATAATAATGTAAGATAATTTCTTATTAAATATTTGTCCTTCTACTTATTAAAAAAATATAATAATCTTTTAAAGGATAACTTGGCTAATAAAACAAGTTATCCTTTTCCATTTAAATAAATTATATAAATCTATTTAATTTATATTTTTATCCTGTAATATTATCGTAAAAAATTATCATTATTTGTAATACGATTTTCTTTGATTAGTTTCCTCTTATGTTATAAAATGTAAAAGTCGGGTTAAATCAAATTAAATAAAAAGAGGTATTATTGTGAACAATTTTAAATTATTTCAATTAAAATATAGAATATTCCTAAGAAAATCTATTTTAAATAAGTTGTTAAGTTTTTTCTCCCCAAGTAATAAATTTATGATTATACTATCACAAAATTTGGACAAACATATTGTTGCATATTATAAAAATAAGGAAATTCATGAAGTACATAATTCAAAACAACTTTATTCAGTTTCGAAGTCTTTCTAAAGGACTTGTAATTTACTGAATACTTTTAAAGTTAAGCTTGACTTCATACCTAAGTAACTATACGCTTTTTATCTGAGTTAGACGCAATTCTCCAGCAACTCAAAAAAATACTGAAGAAATTACAATATCGCTCTTTAGAGCCTCGACGTGTATACGAATCACGTACCGTTGCAAACATAATTTACATAGAAAACTCTATGTATAGTCTTTTTATATGCGTCAACTCCCTACTACATATCATATCTTTCAATATTTTGACTACCTCCGATTAAGTTACCCTAAACCGCTCTAATGCCATATCCTTATGAAGGACTTAGGCTATAACATGGTAATAATCTATCTATTTTTTTAGTTTTTTAAAGTTTTAATAATCTTTTTTAATCTTTCAATTCATATATGTCTAATGTAATTATTCTTTCATTAAATCCATTAGTTGTTTTATTATGATTAATGTTTACTTGCATATCAACACCTACTTTCTTAACTTAATATTTTTCCCTTTAGAATTTTCCAACTTAATAGATTCCAAAGGATTTTGTGCAATATTTTCGTAATTCAAATCTTCTGTTAACATCTCAATGTAGCGCTTTAAAATCTCTAAATGTCCCAATAGATGTTGTAATCGAACTATATTAACACCTTTTAATACTGATTTTTTTGCCCACCAGTGCCTAAAGGCGTGAATTGATGTACGTTCTATTCCCTTGCTTTTGTTGTAGTCTTCTATAGCTCTTGTAAGTCCTCTCTCTTTCATTTTTCACCTTGAACTGTTGAGAATAAATAAGTACAATCTACTGGCAAATATTCAATATATTTTCTATTCATTTTTATCATAAAAAAATAGCACCCCTTCCTAAAGTCGTGGGTACTAAAATCATGTATAAAAAAATACCCACACCCATTAATAATTAAATTAATATAGTGTGAGTATTTATATTAGCTAATTAATTCACTCTTAAACCAGTAAAACCTTGATTTTCAGACTATTTAGCTAAAGCTTCTTGAACAGCAACAGCTACAGCAACAGTCATACCAACCATTGGGTTGTTACCTGCTCCGATTAATCCCATCATTTCAACGTGAGCTGGAACTGATGAAGATCCTGCGAATTGTGCATCTGAGTGCATTCTTCCCATAGTATCAGTCATACCATAAGAAGCTGGACCTGCAGCCATGTTATCTGGGTGAAGAGTTCTTCCTGTACCACCACCTGATGCTACTGAGAAGTATTTCTTACCTTGTTCGATACATTCTTTCTTGTATGTTCCTGCAACTGGATGTTGGAATCTTGTTGGGTTAGTTGAGTTACCAGTGATTGATACGTCAACTCCTTCTTTATGCATGATTGCAACACCTTCTCTAACGTCGTCAGCACCGTAACATCTTACTTTTGCTCTTTCTCCGTTTGAGTATGCTTTTTCTTTAACTACTTTAACTTCTCCAGTGTAGTAGTCAAATTGAGTTTGAACGTATGTGAAACCATTGATTCTTGAAATGATGAATGCAGCATCTTTTCCAAGACCGTTTAAGATAACTCTTAATGGTTCTTTTCTTACTCTGTTAGCTTTTTCAGCTATTTTAATAGCACCTTCAGCAGCAGCAAAGCTTTCATGTCCTGCTAAGAATGCGAAACATTTAGTTTCTTCTCTTAAAAGCATAGCTCCTAAGTTTCCGTGTCCTAAACCAACTTTTCTATCATCAGCAACTGATCCTGGGATACAGAATGCTTGTAGTCCTTCTCCGATTGCTTCAGCAGCATCAGCAGCCTTAGTACAACCTTTCTTTATTGCTATAGCAGCACCTAAAACGTATGCCCATCCAGCGTTTTCAAATGCGATTGGTTGAGTTTCTCTAACAATTGTATATGGATCCACTCCAATTTCAGCACAAACTGCCTTTGCATCTTCTAGAGTTTTCATTCCGTACTTTTCTAGTACTGGAGTGATTTGGTTAATTCTTCTTTCATAACTTTCAAATAATGCCATTTTAATAATCCTCCTTTACAAATAATTATTTATGTCTTGGGTCTAATAATTCAGCAGCGTCAGCAACTCTACCGTATTGACCTTTAGCTTTTTCTAATGCTTCGTTAGCATCCATACCTTTAGCAATGCTTTCCATCATTTTTCCTAAGTTAACAAACTTATATCCGATGATTTCTTTATCTTCGTCTACAGCAACTTCAGTAACATAACCTTCAGCCATTTCTAAGTATCTTGGTCCTTTAGCTAAAGTTCCGTACATAGTACCAACTTGAGATCTTAAACCTTTTCCTAAATCTTCAAGTCCTGCTCCGATAGGTAGTCCACCTTCTGAGAATGCAGTTTGAGTTCTTCCATAAACGATTTGTAAGAATAATTCTCTCATAGCTGTGTTTATAGCGTCACAAACTAAGTCTGTGTTTAATGCTTCTAATATAGTCTTTCCTGGTAATATTTCTGAAGCCATAGCAGCTGAATGAGTCATTCCTGAACATCCAATTGTTTCAACTAACGCTTCTTGGATTATACCATCCTTAACGTTTAATGTTAATTTACAAGCTCCTTGTTGTGGTGCACACCAACCTATTCCGTGAGTTAATCCTGATATATCAGTTACTTCTTTAGATTGAACCCATCTTCCTTCTACAGGAATTGGCGCTGATCCGTGATTAGGACCTTTAGCAAGTACACACATTTCTTCAACTTCTTTTGAATACATCATATATTTTTGCTCCTCCCTAATTAATAGATAATTACAAATTATTAAATCTTATTTCTAAGTTTAAAATTGTAGTTGGGCATAAAATAACCCAGTGGGGCACTTTTCCCTATTCCTATTCTAGCAAATGATTTGATTCCCCACAACCTTTATTTAAAAATTTATGCACATTTATCTACTTTTATTTGAAAATCCGAACTACAAATGAATAAAAATCTTATATTAACTTTAATTAGATAAAATATTGTCTAATACTTTCATTATGTATTTCTACATGGATATTATAAATTAATTTTCCAAAAATAAAAATAAATTAAAAATACCTATTGAAATATTCTTTAAGACATGGTAGAATAATTTTTGTCAGTTTACATGCCGCTGTGATGGAATTGGCAGACGTGGTGGACTCAAAATCCTCTGGTAGTGATATCGTGCCGGTTCGAATCCGGCCAGCGGCACCATTTGTTTTGGTGGATTGCTGTATTACTTGGCTTAGATGCCTTGTAGTACAGCTTTTTTTATGCGTTTCTCACTTCTTTTCCCATTTCTGCACCAAATCCTACATTTACCAGTAATTAATCCTCTAAACCCTGTAATCATGCTATTCATAGCGTTTTGTAACATTCTAGTTATAAATAAATCCATCTTATCTTAATATTTTCCTTTTGGACATTAAATAATATTAGCTATAATTGCAATTATATCTTACATTAATTGTTAAGATATATTGATGATAACTTTATTAACAAATTTCTTATGACATAAAATTAAATATTTTTTAATTACTATTTGCATAAAATTTATTATTATTTCTGATAAAAATAATAGCTGAAGAAAACTATTAAGCTAAAAAACATTTTTCAAATCTTTTAGGCTGTTGATTTTATTCTAATGTTCTAGATAAACCTTAAGCCGAGTTCCGCATTCCAGTTTTAGTATATTTACCAGTGATAGGAAAAATGTCAGAAATTTTTATTATACTATCAGTGCTTATTAACGAAATTTCTATTTACATTATGTATCTTAAGTTGAAAAGTTGAAGTAATAATTTTCTTCTACTTTCCACACCTACTTATTTTTAATAATATGTTTCCACATGCTTTGCGTGTTGAATAATTTTATAAAATCATAATTTAGAGTATTTCATCATATCTATTACTCATTGAAAATAAATCGAACCTCAGATTACAAATATCTTCCCTTTACATATTGTAATTTAAAATAATATTGCATATCTTATTGATAGTCGGAAGATGGGTGGAAATTTTAATTCTTCCGATCATTCCTTAAGTTAAGTAATATCAATACTTAAAAGAATAATTTACAAATACAATTTTTCTCTATTTGTATCTAGATAATAAGTTAGTTAGCTTAACCTTTGCATTGAAGATCTTATGACAACTTAAAAGTTGTTTCTATTCTTTAAAATTGATTAATAATTTCGGAGCGAAATTGTTTTCTTTAACACAATGATACCACTCCATAATTTTCATTTTAAAAATTATGGACTTTATACTATTAAGGTTAATACTATTATTTTTAATTATAGTTTTAGAGTCAAATATAAATAATAATCCTATACTTTTAATTTCTCTATTGAATAACTTTCCATTAACCTCTTCCCTTTTATTTGGATCCTTTAACACTTTCACACTAAGTGTAGATTGATCAATTGCATAAATCAATTTACCATTTTCACCTATTTTAACATGATATAAAGTATTATCTTTATATAAATCTCCTAATTCAACATCAACATTTCCATATTTAATAAAATTTCTATCATAACATTCAAACCCGTAATCGCACATATAATACTTATTATACACAAATTCATTATAATCCGTTTTTTCTTTACATATCCTTTTTAATTCTTCTATTTTATCCACCTTAAAATTATACTCACTGTTACTTTCTATTTCACTACTTATCCTATTTAAATTTTCTTCAAGATATTCAATATAAGATTCATTGAACTCTGACCATTTTCCATTTACTATGCAATAATATTTTCCATTCTTTTCAATTGTATAATCTATTACTTCTTTTAAATTTCTACTATATATATTATTAGTTTCAGATTCAAAGCTAATTCTAATATCATTAAACTTCTTACTATCAATATTATTTTTTATAATATAATCTTTTACTATATCCACATTTAAAGTATCTACTTTTTCTCTTTTACTACTATTTTTCACATATAGTTTATAGCTGATATTGTCTTCTGTAATTAAATTGGTCCCAACTAATCCCAAAAACTCAAACCTTACATTTAAATCTCTATTTTTTATATCATTATACAATTCTTCATCTAATACATTTATAAGATCTTTATCTATTTTATCGCTCAAGACTTTTACTCTAGGAACTTTAAATTTAGGTGGTTGGATTAAATGCAATTCTATCTCCTTTATAAAATTTATCAATTCACTAACTTCAATATCTATCTGAAAACTTGCAGAATATCCAAACTTAACGTTCTTCCCGAACTTATCTGTATCAATAGGTTTTGCTTGTACATAAAATGTTGCTTCCCCCTCATCGAATTCTAAATTAATATTATTATTATAAACTACTATTTCCTTACTTTTATTTATATTGAAGTATTTCGATACTTTAGAATGAACACCACTTGAATCTACAAGTCTTTCAGCTAAATCTAACCCAAAATTATAATCACAGTACTTCTGCAAATAAAAGTACGAATTGCCGTAACTTACAGCATAAATATAATTATCATTTTTAATTATAATAACTCCATACAAATTACTTCTACTATAATCTGCCGAATCTAATTCTTTAAATATGCTTTTATATTGTTCTACCCACCATATACTCCCTTCATTATCCTTTTGTAAAAAATACAACTCTAACTTATGACCATCAATCTCTGTTTCCCCTATAATTTCTAGCTTCTTTTCAGTTAATTCTTTAATTAATGATACTTCATTTTCTTTTTTAATTTTATATATATTATATTTTCTTTTTCTACTCATTTCTTATACCCCTCTTTAACTTTTTTATTTTGCTGCCACACACTCTTTACTACTCTCTAGGTAATTTAACTCAAATAATTTCGAAATTAATTTGTATATTCATCTTGCTATACAAATTAAACCTAAAAATTATTAAAACAATGGCTTCTAATTTCAATCAAATATTTTACTATTGGACATTTTATATTTTTTATTCTTCTCCTTTTAACACAATGAGATTATTAGCCATAAAATATTGAAATCTGTAAAAAAACTATGATAATATTATATTGCTTATGATTGGCTTTACTAATCAGCTCTTATAGATGCTACCAACATCTATAAGAGTATTTTTCATTATGTTTTTATTATTTAATATAGATTTGCTATAAAGTACTAGTGCAAAACACTCTTACTTATATATTAAAATTTTAAGATATTCTTGAAATTTTCTCTGTTTTCTTCAAATCTAACTTTTGCATTCTCTATAGTCCTTTCATATTGAATCTTATTATCTTTTATTTTTTCTCCAATTTCATTCATTAAATTAACATCCAATTCAGGTATTTCTAGTTTTTCTAATTTAGAAGGATTTAATATTTTGACAGTTGTTCCTGTCTGAATTCCCTCCAGCATCTTACTTCCTACTTCACTTTGTAAAAATTCATACAATACATATGGATTATATTTTTCTCTATTAACACGTATTATAGCTAAGTTTCCACTAATAAATGACTGTTTATAATCATCATCTACGATAGCAAATTTTATTGATGAGCCTTTAGCTGTTATAATTATGTCATTTGGTTTTATATCATATTTACCTATCCAATCAAATCTTTTACTTGTAATCTTTGAAGTTTCATCATAATTTATTTTTCCATCTTCAAGATCCTTTATATTTAGAAGATAATGTGTAGATGCTTTTGATAATACTTTCAAATCATCCTTAGATATTTGAACTCCTCTTGTAATTTGTGCTACGTCTCCTAAGATAACCGAATTATCAAAAGTGTTTTTTAACACATCAAAATCCAAATACTCCATAGAATTTAAAGTATAGTTATATTCTCTTATCTTTTCTAAAGTAACAAATTGACTAAAGTGAGATTCCTCAATTCCTTCTTTATATGTTGATATTATTTTCTCTAATCCTTCATCTGTTATAGTTAACTGATTTCTAGTTAATCTAATATAATACGCACTAGCATTTATAAATAAAATTTTATTCTTTCTACTCACACATTTATTTTTATTAAATATAATTAATTCAGTTCCAATTCCTGTTTCCTCGTATAAATTTGCTGGCAATGTAATAATTGCTTCAATTAAATCATCCTCTATAACATTTCTTCTTATATCCCTATCAATGCTTCTAACTAGAGTTCCTTTTGTACCTACAGCTATTCCTAATCCCGTATCTTTTAAATGATATAAAATATTTTGATAAAATGCCCAATCTGCATTTGATTTATTGGGTACTCCATATTTAAATCTCGGATCATTATAAGCTGATTCGCTATTCCAAATCATTGATTGGGGGATGTCAGAAAAAATAAGATCAAACTTATAATTATTATCAGTTGTTGATAAAGTATCCTTATTTATTATTTCAAAATTATCAATTTCATTAATAACCATTAATAATTTTGCAACTATACATGCATTAGTATTTATTTCCTCTGCATAGTAAAAAGTTCCCTTATCTGCTCCATTAGCATTTAATTTATCAAACACATCTATTGCAATTTGTGATATTCCTGAACAATACTCAGCGAACTCTATTTTACTCTTAAAGTCATTTATTCCTAAAGTAAGCTTGATTATTGACTTAGGTGTTTTAAACTTATATGAACTAAGTGCTACCTGGTTAATAAAATTTCTTATTTCATCTACTGAATTAAACTCAATGCTGTCTATAATATTAATTACATGCCTCACTTTATTTTCAATTAATCTATCTTCTGACGCTGAAATTCCATCCAGCAATCCACTTAAAGCTCCATTAGATTCAAAGTATTTCCGTTCAATATCACTTAAAGCACTTCTTACGGCTTCTATAATATTGTTTTGGTCTAATGCTCCTTTCAAACTAATATTTTCTTCAGTATGTTTTTTACTTATCCATTTAATCACACATCCTCCCAGCATAATATTAAAGGTTTGTTCTTGCGGTAGACTACTTTGTAGTTCAGATTTACAATGTAATATAACCGCTTCATTTTTATTTTGTATATTTTCCACGAGTCCTCCTCCTAGGTATTTGCATACCTAATTATTTTATTATAAAAAAAATTATTTAATATAATGGCCTCATTTCTGAGAACAATTTTATTTTACTACCTCTGTTTATGTATGTCAATACATAAGCCTAATATATTTATATATAATTTATTTTAAAACAGACTCTATAAATTTACCTATTAAAATATTTTTACCAAAACAAAACACTAGATGCTTATTTTACATCTAGTGCTTTATAATATTATAGTTCTATGTTATTAAATATTTCTTTAAGCTTATTGAATTCCTCTACAGGTAAAGTAATTTCTTTAATGATTTTCTTATGCTCTTCATCCCAATCTCTTAAATCATATTTAGGCTCTTTATCATTCCAAGAAATTAGGTTTAGTTATTTAGTTTATCCTTTTTATTTTTGTAACCTTCTTTGCTTCCAAAACTCATGAAATAATTTGCACTAAACTTACTTATCCATCTCTTACTAATTTAGTGTAACAATCTTTTATACAAGGAAGATGACTGCCCCATCTTCCCTATATAAAATAATTTAAATTCTAACCCCTAATATCTTCAATTGTTCATTAATCTCAGCTTCAAGCTCAGCAATTTCCTTATTATCTTGTTCTAACAGCTTGTTTATTTCTTCTAAATCAATTGGTTCTTCTTCCTCAAAAGTATCAACATAACGTGGTATGTTTAAATTAAAATCATTCTCTCTAATTTCTTCAATAGATGCCAAATGAGCATACTTTTCAACGTCTTTACGTTCTTTATATGTTTTTATGATTTTATCAATATCTTCATCTCTTAAATTATTTTGATTTTTATTCTTTTCAAAATCATTACTTGCATCAATAAATAATATATCTTTATTTTCACGATTCCTCTTTAGTACTAGAATTACTGTTGGAATACTTGTTCCATAAAATAAATTTGCTGGTAATCCAATTATTGTATCAAGAAAATTTTTACCAATTAAAGTTTCTCTTATTTTTCCTTCTGCTGCACCTCTAAATAAAACTCCATGAGGCAGCACAATAGCCATTGTTCCAGTCTTATTTAAATGATATATACTATGCAATATAAAAGCGTAATCTGCCTTTGAAGCTGGTGCTAACTTCCCATATTCACCAAAACGCGGGTCTTTTAATTTAGTTTCATCATTATCCCATTTTGCCGAATATGGTGGATTGGCAACTACTGCATCAAAGCTACGTGGATGATCAATACCTTTTGCATCTGGACCATCTGGCCAATCACTTTCTAATGTATCAGCATTATTTAATACCATATTGTTATAAGATATACCATGCATCATTAAATTCATACGTGCCAAGTTATATGTAGTTGTATTCAATTCTTGCCCAAAGTACTTCATAGGAGTGCCTTTTGGCAATTCTTGACCTACAGTAAGTAATAAAGAACCTGATCCCATTGTTGGGTCATATACACTAAATAATTCATCACATTTTTCTACACCTTCTGTTACTACTTTAGCTAAAATCTTACTTACTTGATGTGGTGTATAGAATTCTCCACCTTTTTTACCAGCACTAGCCGCAAATTGACCAATTAGGTATTCATATATTTCGCCTAAAATGTCTTTTCCATCATTACCTTTATATTCAATACTATCAACTAACTTTACTATGTTATTAAGTGATTTAGCACGTTCATTTGTAGAATTCCCCAGACGAGAATCTCCTAAATTAATATCATTAAATACTCCACGGAAATCTTTTACTGCTTCTTTATTTAATTCTGCATTTTTATTAAAGTTATCAAAAATAGTTTGGTAGTCACTAGGAATAACTTGTGAATTATTAATTTTATCAATCAATGACTGCCATGTATCCTTTGGAGCAATTGCATATCCTAAACTTGCTGAAATATCTTGCAGGTAATCTTCTAACTCAGACTCATCTACTTGTGAATTATAGGCTTCATTAATAGACTCCCCCTCTATAACATCAATAACATTATTCTTTAACAAGTACTCCTCTTGATGCTCTGATAAATATCTATAAAACATAAATGCCAATATATAATTTTTGTACTCTGATGCATCCATAGTTCCTCGTAATTCATTTGCCATTGCCCATAATTTATTTGTAATTGATTGTATATTATTACTCATGATTTTTATTTCCTCTCTTTTATTAATTTGCTTTAGATAAAGTGAAAATTAGCTTCAGAGGGAGTTTTAATCTTCCACTGAAGGTTAGTTGAACTTATCTAGGGTCGTGCCACTGTTATCCCCCACTTAAAGAAGTAGGGGTATTACAGTGGCTAGACATCAGATAAACATCTGTTGTAGAAGCCCTTTCTTTTGTTGTTGTAAGTGTTCTACCTTACGCTTATTAATGGTGATAAGTTTATCCAGTTTCTCAAAATAGTCACCTATTTTATCCTGTTCTCTTTTATCTTTAGGGAAATAAATTTCCATTTGTTTAATTGCTGTACCAGATGTAAGTGCTCTAGTTGTCATAGAACTTTTTTTAATCATTTCCTTGCGAAACTCATCTGTATAGAAAACATATTGTTTAAACTTAATGGTTAGTGGATCTTCTTCGACAGCTCTACCTCTTAAAACAAAGCCACTAAAAACTGTGTCATTTGGCTCATCTATCATAACTGATGGATATCCAATTTCATCAATTGTTTCAGACGTTCTTGTAAAAAAAATATCACCTTTCTGAACACTATAATTAGCAATTTCTGAAGGTTGTAAATTAACCTTTCCTTTCAACTTTGATGCATTAATACCACGATTATGAAAAACATCAGTAAAATTTACAATAGAAACTCCATGTCCAAAAAATTCCTTACCTTTGTTAAGTCCATTCTTAAAGTAGTAGTAGTCTCCTATTAGATGCTGTTCCCAAGGGTCAGTAAATCCAGGAAAACGAAATTCCGGAAATTTTTCTCCCTCTTTAGGAAACATTTTTTGTGATAATACCTTCTTCTTATCTTGTAGGTGTTCTAATTTACGTTGATGAAGGGAAATAAGGTTCGTCAAATGATTAAAAAAGTTAACTATTTTGTTTTGTTCATCAATATTTTGTGGTATACAAATAGTACCTTCAAGAAATCCTAAATCAGTAATGTTAACATTGTTCCTTGCCCCAACATTTACCATAGGATTCAAATAGCCATCTAGTCTACCTTTATCTTCAAAATAGCTTTGAATAAAACTTGAATTAATACTTGCTATGCTATGGTAAACGCAATACAAAGATGGAACAATTCCCTCTAATCCTTTGTTTGTTCTGATAATTCCATTTGGATAACCCTTTATAGGAGACTTTGTGTATATTACATCACCTGAATCCACTACTCTGTAATTTTTAACCGACTCTTCTGTTGACCTCAATCCAAAAAATATATGTTTTTTTACCAATTCAGTTCCTAATGATGCAGCCAATATATCATCTTGTGTATACTTTCCTGCATTATTTCTTTTATCGGAAGAGATTAATAATTCCCCCAACTTACGCTGTTCCCAAGGATCCGTAAATCCCGGAAATCTTATTTTAGGTACATTTTCTTTATTTTTTCCCATTTTATCTCCTATCCGAACTGAATACTAAAGATTCAATTCAAAAACATTAATTCTCTACTTGTTCATCTGCCAATTTATATATAGCATCACGTAAATTATTACGATACTTAATCTTTGATAAACCTTGAATATCTTCGTCATGTGCGAGCGTCACATAATCCAATGTTGCTTTTGCAACTATATCTCTTATTTGTCCATTATCATCCAAATCTTGTATACCATGATGATGTTTGCTAAATAGTTCTCTCATTTCAGCACTTGTTATAATATCTGTAATTCCCCATTTTACTCTAAAGTCTAAAAATGTTCTATCTAAACTTACATTATTAGCTTGCTCTATTATTATCTCACTGCTTTCTAATTTCATTGGATATTTTACAATAGCACCTGCTGGTGGATAATGTCCTTTAATAATAGCATTTGCAGCATTCTTAATTTTATTAGCGTAATTTCTATCATCTAATCCATTAGCAAATTGTTCTATCTTATCCTTTGTTTCCTTAGCCTGTTTCTTTTTACCTTCGTGAACCTCATTTAATAGTTGTTCCACCAATTGAGTTAAATAATCATAATCTATTCTAACATATTTTACATGCGTCATCTTTAATTCAATTTGCTGCAAAGGTATATTCCTTTCTTTTGCTATAAATTGCTTTAATTCATTTGTTAAAACTGTTGTAAGCATAACTTCTTGCTCGCTTGTCATACCTAACATTTCAACTAATTCATCTGGATTATCATAGTTAAATCCTACTATATTTCCATCAACCTCTTCAGAGTTATACTGCTTAAGTTTTGCCATACCAGCATTGTAATCACGTAATAATTCAAGCATCTCTTCCTTTTTCTTCTCCGAAGGTGGTAATTGTTGAAATTCCTTAGTTAAATCACTTAATTTTTCAACTGTCTCTTTTACTTCATTAAATATCTCTTCAAAAGGTTTTGCTACAATTCCATCTTTTTCATTGACTTTACGTTGCTCCTCATCTGATAAAATTGCAGAATCCTTATTTGCATAAATTGCCAAAGCCTTATTCATAAGCTTCTCATTATGTGCAGGCCAACGATAATTAACAATACGTCCCCAAGGTTTATCTTGCATATCTGCAATACGATTTGTTCTTGAATATGCCTGGATAAGCCCAGCCCCTTTTAACGTTCTGTCAACATAAAGGGTATTAAGCTCTGGTGCATCAAATCCAGTTAAAAGCTGATCTACAACAATTACAATATCTAAGTAATTCTTATCTAATGCACTTTTATTTAAACGACTTGTAACATCTTGTGTATACCCTGCAACATCATCCAGTCCAAAGCTTGTGTTAAATTCTTTATTATAAATATCTATAGCTTCAAATAAACCTTTATTAGTTTCTAGCATATTATTATTATTAGAAGAATTTAAACTAAATGTAACTGCAACCTTAAGTACTTGTCCACCATTCTTCCTATTCTCATCATTTACTCGCTGGAATTCTCTAAAATACATCATTGCCATTGGTGTACTAGCTTTACCGCCACCTACATGTGTTGTAAATAACGCATTATACTTGCCTTCGTTTGAACGATTTCTCCAATTAGTAAAGATATCTTCAACTACAAGTTTTACATGATCAAGATTTTCATCATAAAAACTTGGTTCAATTGCATCATCCATATCTTCTTGATTTAAATTATTAATTTTTTCCTGTATCTTTTCTTCTGTCCAATTTGGATAACGCTCTCTATAAAAAGCTGGTAAGTATTCTCTTTTCATTTGTTCTTCATCAATTGTTGTTTCAAAATCAACTTTAAATCCTAAAACATTTTTATCTGCAATAGCTTCACGAATTGTATAGGCATGTAAAAGTGGTCCAAAAATATCTTCAGTTCGTAAACCACTAGTAGTTTCATCAAACATCGGCGTTCCTGTATATCCAACCCAAGCAGATTTCTTAAAAGCTTTCTGTATCTTTTCAAAATTTTCACTACCAGTTGAACGGTGTGCTTCATCTACAATAAATACTATATTTTTATCCGGTGCTTGAAAAGATTTACGCTTCACTAAAGTATCAAGCTTTTGAACAGATGTAACTATTATATTATTATCTTTACTTTTTAATTTTCTACTTAAATCTGTTGTACTATTAGTATTTTCAATACTGCCAATCGTATCTTCACTAGAATCTGGGTCATAAGCTCTGTAGTTCTCATTTGTTTGTTTAGTTAATGCTATTCTATCTACTACAAAAACTACTTTGTCCACCTTTGGCATACGACTAGCAAGCCATGCTGTTTTAAAACTAGTAATTGTTTTACCTGACCCAGTAGTGTGCCAAATATATCCTACCTTATTAGTTCCAAATTCAAAATCTACTTTTTTTATCTTTTCAATTATATTTTGGGTTGCATACACTTGATATGGTCTCATTACCTTTAATGTTTGTTTATTTTTTGTACCATCTAAAATCATATAATTAGTAGCCATTTGATGTGCCATTGGTATACTTAACATTGAATCAGCAAACTCTTTCCAACTTCGTACAATTGAACTATCACTTTTTCTTTGCCAATTAAAAGCAAAATCCTTATTAAATTTATCAGATGTAGTATTTGCCATATACTTCACATTATTTGGGGTAATAGCCACTAAAATCTGTAGTGTTGAAAAAATATCACCATATTGATTTTCATCACAATATTGATGCATTTGATTTAATGCTTCATTAACATCATGAGTATCACGTTTTTCTTCAATTTGTATTATAGGTAGTCCATTTATCAAAAGCGTAGTATCAAAACGACGATCTTGCTTTCCATTAATAATTGCAGGACGATTAATCTGATTAACTACTTGATATACTGTATCTCCTGCACCAATTTGTTTTTGATCAAAAACAGTTAAAAATACATGGCGTCCATCATCTAAATCAATTTCAATTTGAGATACACCATTCATTCCATATAAGAATTGTCCTGCTTCATATGGTGTCTTAATAGCAGAAATAACCTTTTTAACTTGATTAAACTCAACAAAACTTAGTGGATTATCAAGGGTATTTTGATTGTTTCTTTCAAGTATTTTTTTAAAATTATTCCAAAGTTGTTCTGTAGTCTTAATCTCTGGCTCATAAGTCCATAACTTTGATTTCACTACATAATCAACATTATTTTCAGCAACAACAAATTCCCCTAATCCCTCTAAACGTTCAGGTTTTGTTATCGCTCCAGTAGTAATATATTGTATTAATTCTGTTTCAAATTCATCCTCTTTCATTATTTAATAACCTCCTCTAAATTAGCTAAAATAATAGTTGATTTAAGTTTAGCTGCCCGATGTTTAAGAGCCTCAAGTCTTAATTGATTAAAATAAACTTGTCCAATTATCCTTTGCTTATCGATAGATGGAATTTTAGGTATTTCCAGCTCTTTTAGTTGCTTCAATGTATATTTTAAAACTTGTGATCCTTGTAATCCCATCATAAGCTGTTTCTTTATCATTTTATTTTCATTTATAAGGTATACCAGAAACTTTGAATCAATATCATTGCTAGGTAATAATTTGACATAATTTTGTGTATAAAGATATCCTTCATGATTCTTTCTTATTATTGTAGCCATTCCAGTAATTAAACTAAATATAACATCATTCTCACATAATGTACTTACCTCATCATAAGTTCTTACTTGTTTATTCTCTATCCCCTCAGAAATAATCCCAACCAAATCATCTGTTAAACCTGTTTGGCTATAATAAATAAATACAGATGCATGTTCGTCAGTAACTTCTGTAATTCTAAATTGAGGTGAACCGCTTGTAAATTCAACTAATTCATTTAATTTCCTCATAAATATTGTGCCTTTCTAAAATTAAACTTTCTACCATAATACAACGATACCATAAAAGGAAATTTATCACAAACATTAAATATGTAATTTAAACAAATTACATATTTAATGTTTGAATTTTATCATATTTTCCATTTTCTAATATTAATTTACTTAAATATTTTAATCTTTTTTCAGCTCTTTTTATATCTATATCCATTTCAATCATCCCCTCTAATTTCTATTCTAAAATATCATTATTAAATAAAGTCAACCACGCAAAAACAAAATGCGTTGTTTCAAGAACCTCAATTCTATCAATCAACGCATTTATTATCCAAACTCTTAACACCTTGTATTAAATTATTTAATTAATTTTTTTCAATAAATCAAAAAGAGTTTTCTCTCCCTTAGGTATTTTAGCAAGCCTTTTATGTTCGCAAATTGCTTTAACTAATTCATCAACATCCTTAAAATAGTTTTCTACAAATTTATAATTCTTAACATCACTATATTTAAGATTCTCTTTGCAATATTCACTAGGTTTCTTACCCGACTTCTTATATTCGTTATATTTTACTTCTTTATATATTATAAGCATTTCAATTTCAGGGGCTGTGACAATATTGTAAACACTTACTTTATCTTCATACATAGCACTTAATTTAAAATTTTCTCTTCTTGAATCTAAAATTCTTAGGACAGTTATTTGCTTACCAAAAGCCTTTCGTAAATACTGATTTTCAAAGTTTTTAGCACTTCGGCACCTAATAATCTCTTCTTCAAGCAGCTGCTCTTTACTAAATTCTAATTTATTATTTTCAAGAAGTAAGTCCATTATTGCTTGTTCCGCTGATCCTTCACAAATACATGCTATATATCCTTCTAATTCCATAATCATACCTCATCAATTCTGCCAGAAATAATAGCATTTTTAAAATTAATATATGATTCATAAGCTGGTGCAGTACCTTGTAAATAACCACTTTGGTAAGCTTCACTTTTTTTAATATCATTTCTCTTCAATATTTTAGAAAGTTTTTCAACGTTTATACCATTTTTATTTCTGACAATATAAATATCATCACTTCTTTCAAATTCATCTAATAACTGTGAATAGTGTGTTGAAAATATTATAGTTGCACCTTTATGATTAATTTTTTCATTCATAAAAAATCTGATTAATGTAGAAACAATTTCTCTATTAAAATGATTTTCCAATTCGTCAACAATCAGATAGCCTCCATTATGAAAAGCTAACATGGCATTTAAGAATACATTTATTCCCTTTATAGTACCAGAAGATAAGTAATTATTTAGTTCCACTGGATCATATAAAATAATTTCTTCCTTTTCTCTAAATTTTAATCTTATTTCTAATTTTTTACCATCCTGTTTTAAATTTAAATACTCAATACCAGGATCTAAAAAAGTTATTAATTGAGGAGGAAATTCTCCAGTAAAAGTAATTTGATTTGTATTCGTCAAGTTTATCATATCTCTAATATAGAAGCGTGAATTATATTTTTTATTTAAGGAAATAATGATACTAACATCTTCCATCAAAAATTCTTCATCTGCATTTCTTATTTGAACTGGATTCAATTTCTCAAATTCAAAAAGGCTTTTTTTAGTTTTTACTGAGCTTAAGTCTTTTCTCCAAAGTTTTTCTTCTTTAATTGTATATTTATTTTCACCATCTGGGGATAGATCATCTCTTTTTACAACAGTTTGTAATTTGTTTATATAATTTTCTTCTGAATAGAAATATGTCTCAAATATAACTTCATCATCATAATTTATTCCATTTAAAATATCGTTGTAATCAATTTTATTGATTGGTTCATTATTTAACATATTAATTACAAAAGATATAGCTTTTAGAATTGACGTTTTCCCTGAAGCATTAATTCCTATTAAAGCAATAACATTATTAATATAAATATTAGAAAACAATTTATATAACATTTCATTTTTTTCAGGACCAACACGTTGTTCAGCAAAAAAGTCTATTTCGAGTTCATCTTTAAAAAGTTTTAAACCTTTAATTTTAATTTTTAGTAATTTCATCTTTGCCTCCTAAAATCACTATTTTTGTTTTTATACTATATATACTATATTATATTGCCTCCTTATTCAATATTTATTCAAAATAAAAACGTGTTTATCGTTTTTATTTTGAATACTATTTTCTAAAATTCGGCAAGTAATTTTAAAAAACAATATTTCTTGATTACTAATAGATCAACTTTTGTAGAATAGAAGCGCTAATTTTTGCTTCATATAACAATGCAAAACCTAAATAAATCTATCAATTATTAAATCACTAATTTACTTTCAAATCATATTTAGCCTCTTTATCATTCCAACCTATTAGATTTAATTCTTTAGTCCATCATTGTTCTGATTCTGAAAGAACGCCTATTATTTCTTTTATTTCAAATTTTATATAGCAGAAACATTGTCTCTACATGCCTTATAATGCAAACATATTATCTTTTTTATCTCAACCAAGCTCCACCTTCATCAACGCTAAATCCATCAGGGATTACACAATCACAATACATTCTCCCATGTTGATCAAAAGCACAACATTTTCCATCTATCCACTTCCACAAAGGCTTATCCTTACTTCCCCTCACCATCTTACAATTTTCATCCAAATAATACCAGACATTATTGTTTTTATCCTGGTACCAGCAATTCTGCAAAGCATATCCCATATCATCGAATATATACCACTCCCCCTCAATCTCCTGCCAGCCATTTTGAGATGTATAATAGTATTTATTTTCTATATCCGTGCAATACCACCAACCAATATCATTATGATTCCACCCACTCTTCCATTCTCCATTACTAGAACCATCTGCTCCAACCAATCCATTAACAATAGCTCTTGCAATAACTTCCGGATCATATTTGCCTGCATCATCACTATCAGCAAATAAACATTCAACTAAAATTGCCGGCATAACAGTTTCATTAAGAACAATTAAGTTTCTTGTTTTTACTCCTCTATTAGGTAAATTCAGAGTATTTGATAATTCATTGCATACTTTAGTAGCATATTGATTAGCTACTTCTGATTTTCCAAATACTAATACTTCAGGGCCACTACCTCCTCCTGCATTAATATGAATCTCTACGTAAAGTTTTATATCTGTTGTTTTTGCTATCTCATTAGCTTGATTTGCCCTCTCATAACAATCTTGACAGCTATAGCTATTACTTTTATCAATTCTAAGTAAATTACCCCCATGACCTCTCTGCTGCAAATACTCTGCAACTAAAGTTCCTATAGCTCTGGTACAATTACTTTCATCTAACTTATCAACAACTCCACATCCAACATTTCCACTAGCAGTATGACCTACTGCTATTATAAAATTACTCATTTTACATCTCTCCCTATAATTCTTAATTTTTTTAATTACTCATATACGTTATACACATATAAAAGGAGCAGCTATGCACTTATGAAAAGAGTAGCTGTGTTACAATAAGGAACTTTTCTGCAATTAGAAACTTAAAAAAATATTCTAAAACAACAGAAACTTAACTAATTTTATATTTCTATATACGTTATATGGCTTTTAACCATATATACTATATGTAGAGGTAAATTTAATAACAAATACAATAAAACTACATAAACCTCTTCGAGTAATCTTTTAAAGAAATCTTGTAAGAATTTTATCAAAAACTCTTAACTGAATTAAAGGAGGTTTACATGGATTTTAATTATATTGAATCTTTAGTTATCAAGTGCAAGAATAACGATGAAACAGCAAAAGAAAAATTAGCTGCTGAATTTAAACCTTTAATTTATAATATTTCTAAAAGAACATTTATTGATGGCTATAGCATGTATGATATACAGCAAGAGTGCTTTGAATCACTTTTCAAGTCTGTTTCAATGTACAATATAAAAAAGCATAGATTCGTTGCTTATGCTACTAACGCCATTAAAAATAATATCAAAGATCTTATAAAGAGAATTAAATCTAGAAGCTCCACTGAAGGTAATCAAGCATTAAGCTTACATTATAATTTTGAAAATGATCTTCCTTCAGAAGAAATTTCCACTGAAGTATCATTATGTGAAATGTGTGATTATGAAGATTTAAGACTGGCTTTAGATAATTTAACCCGAGAGGAAAAAGAATTTATAGATTTTGTATTCTTTAAAAATTATACAGTTTTGGATTACTCTCATTTAAAGAATATGTGCTATTCTACTGCTATCCTAAAAAAGAACACTATTCTAAAGAAAATACTAAATAATATGTCTCATTATTATAAAAGCATCAAAGCATAAAAACTCCAAGGCTCACTTGGAGTTTTTATTTTTATATAATTATATTAATCTATATCCACTTATTCAAAATTAAAATTATTAATAACATCTGTAGTCTTATCAATATAGTTTTGAGCTACTTGATCAATGCTATCACAAATATATTTAAGAGAACATCCTTCACATTTATTAAGTATTCCATCATTTAATAAGGAACAGCGTAGCTCATCGTCAAATGTGGAATTTCTAATCGCAAGAGCTATTTGCTTTTTATCAAATATTTCTCCTTCTTCTGATTTAATTTTAATTTCATTCTTAACCATATCACAACACACTCCATAATTTAATTTCAGCTTCAAAAAATTTATCCGATAGCTAGCATCCGTAACACTCCCACTTTTTCAAATGGGAGCTAACGACTGCACGCTCCTGGACATTGTGCCCCTTGAGGGTATAAGTGAACTTTATCCGCTGCTATTATGGATATATGGTTTGTCATCTACAATAACATTAAAATTAATACTATTTTTTATACTAACATCCTTTCAGCCCGCATTTTTCAAGCATATTCTTAAGAATATATATTCTTCTATTGTAATATTCTGAAGAATATATATGGTGAAGAATATTACCATATTAGAATATTCGCCATTTTTACATATATCCTAAGTGAGAATCCAAAAAGTGATGCTCCAAATTTTACATTTGGTTAGCAGAACTTTCTCTGTGAGCTTTTATATTTGGTTCTTAGAACTTACTCAGCGAACGAATGTGAGTCGAGTTTCCTATAAAATTAGTAAAGGAGATTTCTTATGTCTAAAAGAAAACAAAATGAACCACCTAAAAATGATTTTGCTCCTGATGAAAATGAAGAGATACTAGGCTTTACATCTGAACCAATTGCATCTGGTCCGTGTATTTCATCTTTTTCATTTGATGATGATATAGAGGCAGAAAATATTACTGTAACTAATTCTAATAATGATTCCTGTCTTGAATCCAATAATACTACTCCCAATATTTCATCTAATAATAAAGCTACATCCAAAAATGGCACCATTGCATTTAATAATAAGATCCTTACAGATAACAGAAAAGCTTCTGTAGCAAATGGTATGGCTCCACCTATTGATGGTGAATTCCTAGATACTAAAAGGACATACATGCTTAGAGCTTCTACTGTTAGGAAAATCAGTGAACTTAAAAGCATACATCCTGATTTAAACACCTATGTAAGTACAATAGTAGATTTAGCTATAGCTCACTATTATAATTACATAGTTAATGAAGATGGAAATCAATAATTTATTTTGTAGTTATCATTATTAATAAATTTTATTGACTCAAATAGAATTGCTTATATACATTCATATATCCATTAAGAGGAGGTGGATATATATGCAAGTAACTGATTTAATTAATCTTATAACTACCAATGGTTTTGCTATAGCTGTAGCGTCATATTTGCTAATACGCTTAGAAAAACAAATTGCTAACTTATCAACATCAATTAATAAGTTAAATACTATAATATCAGCTAAACTTGGAGTAGCTATTGATACCGATAGTTCTAATGATGATTCGCATAAGATAGCTTGAGAAAAAGGCGATAGCATTAATTTTTAATGTTTATCGCCTTCAAACTTATTAACATTTTCTACTTTTTAATTTTAGATATATAAAATATTAATTTAACGCGTTGTGCTAATTTTTGTATTGCAATTATTATAGTATAAAAATGCGCAAAATATCCTTGAGTAAAATTTAATAAATTTTAACCAAATGCAAGATGTTTAATTTGAGCTATATGAATAGTATTTCCTGTAATTGCATTTAGTACAAATGATATATTATGAGTAAGTATTTTTAGAGTAATTCTCAGCATTAACCCCCACTTTGACTTAGCTAGAACTCTTGCAATATTAAATTGGCCAGCTAATTGAGAAAAACTAGTTTCAACTCTCCGACGCGCTTTTGATAAAGCGTTACGAAGTCGTTTTTCTAGTGGTGTCTTACTATTTTTTCTCTTCAGCGATAAAAACAAGATTTCTTTTTCTTTAGCTAATGATACTTTAAGCTCATTACCGATGTATCCTTTATCAGCGAGTATCTTTATATTGGCGTTTGTTTGAATGAGTTCGAATACAGCATCTCTATCATCAGTATTAGCAGTCGTTAAAAGAAAATCTGTTATGAAACCATCAGTAGTAATTAAAGCGTGAAGTTTCAATCCAAAATAAGTTTCCTTTTTTGAAGCGCAATAACTATAAGTTGATATGTCCTTGAATAATTTACTAAAGTAGGCTCTTCCGAATTTGCATACTGGGATAGGCATACTGTCAATAATTCTAGTATCTTCATCACTAAATATTGCCAGACTTGAAAAGTATCTTTGGATTTCTAAAATTACTTTGTATAAATTTCTTTTGGTTCTGTTAAATCTTGTTCTATCGCAAATATTAGGAAATAAATCTGAATAATTCTTTTTAACAAAATAGAACCAAGCTTTTTCAGAATCAATTGTAAGGGCTTCGCCTACGATACTAATTGTTATTATTTCTGAGTCTGAGAGCTTAGATTCAGAAATATTTCTTCTATTTTTGATGGATTCAGGAATTACTTCATTGTAAACATCATCGATTAACACAAAAGAAACTGTAAAAAAATCTTTTAAATTAGCAATTTTTTCAGTATTATAATAAGTGAACTCTAACATTTTAATCATCTCCTTATTATACTTTTAGTGTTAATTTAATTATAATTGGGATGATTAAATTTTGTTAGAGTTTTTCTTTATTAAATTTTAACTAGCACAACGCGTTAATTTATATAAATTACATTTCTATATTGCTATTTAAATTCATTGATAATTAAATGTTAATACAATTTGAATTAGCCCTGTATTGTTTTAATTTATAAAAAAGATAAATTAAACACTTTAATATACATTATTGATTTCACAAAATTTAAACTATTAAATCATTAAAGGTATAGGGATATTATTTGTTGATTCTATAGTATATTTTGTTTTGAAAACATAATATTTTTTTATAAGCAAATTGCTGTTGATTTGAAGCCAGTCTTCGTTCATGCCTATTTGATTCAAATGTTTAAATATATCTTTATGCAATACATCCAGCTGTTTTAAAAATTCGTTTGCTTCCGCAATATTATATAACTTTGTTCTTAAAATGAAATAACACTCATTTGCTTCTAAACGATCTCCATCCCTTGAATTTCTTTCCTTCTCTTTTATCCTTTCACTATACTCCCTTTCAGCAATGCCCTTACTATCACACAAACGCTCTCGTTTGCTTTCCAACTGAATAAATTCGTCAGAATCAATCCTAACTTTATCTATTTCTTTATTCAAATTAACAAGTTTATTTTCAATTTTCTTCAACTTGTCATTGGCATCTCTATAGGCAGAGTCTAAATCTTCAGCCCGTCTTGCTGCATAATAGTATTTTGAAATATGAGTGATATACTTACCAACATAAACAGATATATCATCAGCAAATTGTTTTCTTTCTTTTTGTTCCTCTAATTCTTTTTCCTCTTTTCTCTCTTTCTCCCTTTCCTCTTTATCCTTCAAAATTTTCTTATCTGTATCTGCCTTATTTTCTGCCTGTATATCACGACTCTCTTTCACTGTTACAAATACGGATATCAGAGTTCCCAAACCTCCTAGAATACCACCAACATAGCTTCCTAAAAAGCCAGCCCATTCATTATTAGACAAATTAGAAAAAGCTGCACTCTCGAAAATTGCATATTTAAATAAAAATGGAAGTATAACTCCAACCACTGTGTACACAATTATTATTTTAAGCATTGTATTTACAATCTTCTTTTTATTCTTCATTGTACCCTCACCTTCTAAAAATCATCATATTCTTTAATCTAAATGCTTTGGGAACGCTTTTTCAAAAGCCACTTGCATTTCAACTACACTATGGTACCGATAATCAAGATTAGCGTTTATTCCCTTTTCTACAAAATTCTTTATATCATTATTTTTTAGTAACTATTCAGCTACAGCAATTTATTTTATAAAAAGGACAATATTAATACTATTTAAGCAATAGTACACGCACGATTTCTAGAATTTTAAAATATAACGTTCCATATTCACAGATTATATCTTCAGCTTGAAGTAGTAATATCTTTTAATTAACGCTCGCCTTGCTCGGACTTTAATGTTTTCTGCTACCACGTAACTTTAATTTATGATATATTAACATATTTTTCGCAAGATAAAAGATGTAATAATTTAAGCTTGTCTATTACTTCCTTTAACTTTAATTCACTATCTACACTTTACTTTAGAATATCCGTAATAGAAAGTATAAACACAATAATTATTCTGATTTATTTCTAATTATATGGATAATAAATATTTTTTTATTTCTATATTTTCAAACATAATTTTTACCTTCTTTATTAATCAAACCAATATATTTTCTTTTAAAAAATATATGATTAACTTATAAATCTATATTTACAAATTAATCATTAATTACTTAAACTTTCATCAGTTTTACTTTTTAAATATTCTTGCCATAAATCATTAAGATTTATATTGCTATTATAATCATAGTATTTATTTATAAATTTTCTTACTTTTTCTAATACTAAATCAAGCTCTTCTTTATCAAATTTATTTATATCAAATTTTTCAATAGCTCCAAATCTAGATTTATATAATGCAATACCTTTAATACTCATATTTTTTAATGGTGCTGATACCTTGACTTCATCTTCAATTTCCTCTGTATTGTCTTTCATCTGAGTTAGCCTATGGAGTAAATAGTAACCACATATTTGCGCTATATCGTCAATTTTATAGTTATTTTTACTAACACATTTAAAATCATAAAGTACACCATCAATAAATATATCTGCATCTGCACCAAAGCATTTATACGACCAAACTCCAAAATGTGGATTAAATACAACAACGCTATTTTCGCTTACAAGTCCAAAGTCAATAAAAACCTTTTTAAAAATTTCACAATTCTTTTTTAAATCTTTTTCCAGCTCTAAATTTTTTACACGAGCATCTTTAATAATAGATCTAATATTTGTTATTCCTGTTCTATATATCTGTTCTAACCTAGCAAGTGTTAATACATCTAAAATAATAGTATAATAATCATCAACAGAACAATTAAATATATAATTCTCTATATTCTTTTTTTTATTTTCATATATTTCTTTTTGTCTAATAAATAGTTCATCTTTTAATACATTTTTCAATACACCAAAAGCTTTTTCGCATACCATATCTTGTAAAACACTTTCTTTATCATTTTCAATATAATTAGCAATAATAAATCTCGCCATATAATCAAATGCTATACCAACTAATCTAGCATCACTTTTATTAGTCAATTCATTAGGTACAAGTAGCTTATAGTATTTAGAAAATGCCTCCACATCCCAACCTAAATTTGTAGTAAATGTAAATTTAGTAGGTAAAATTGGTTTTATAATACTTTTTAGTTCTGGATTTTTTAACATATTTTTTAATCCCATAAATTCTTCTCCAATCACTAATCTAGTTCTGTTTAGTTATAAACTCTATAATATAATTCTAAATTTTAATTTAGAATTATATTATTTATCTATGTTAAACTATAGCTTTATTTAAAACCTAATTTGTAGAAAAAACATTAACTTCTTTGATTATTCTCTAACATTTAAATAATCTCCCATCAACTCAAGTAATCTCCATATCACTAATAACGAATCTGCTCACCATTTTCTTCTTGGCTTCTGATAATCAGAGCATAGTTGTTTCCAAGCCTTATAGTTATTTCTTCAAAATTACTTTTATAACTTTTGCTGCAATCTTAGGCCCTTTTTTTATTGCTACACCACACCCCAAAACAACAGCACCTCCTACTCCTGCCAAAATCTTATCTCTTTTTTCTTTTCTTTTTTGCTTGCAACGCGCGCAATACTTTCCGTCGAGCACAGGATTATAACACCCCTTGCTTTTGCATTGTTTAGATTTTTCGTTAGTCATTAGATTTGCCCTCCAAGTAATTTTCTGAATTTTTATTTTTATTTTCAATAAAAGCATTGCAGCTAACAAGTAATTTATTTGGAAGTAAACTGAAATCTTGAGAAGTTAACACACTATTTCCAGAGGAGCAAATTAACTTCCAAGCACGATGTTTATTTCCCTTGTATTTGATTTCTTTAAGCAATACCTGCTTTATAAAAGTCTCGTGTTCTTTAACTACCGCAAGTTGTGCATTACGCTCGCCAAGAACCTGATACGAATACAGGGAGATTTGAACGGCATTATTCATTGCAACTATGGCGGTATTTATGTCACAGACCATCTTTTCCATATCTTTGGCTTTAGGTGTTTTATCACTGCCGAGCAAAGAGATATCGGATTTAATTTGAAACGCAAGTTCAGCACGAGCAGAATTGGTATCACGAACAGCTTGTATTAGCATTTGCCGTTGTAGAGATTCATCTGACATTGCAAGTGCCTGAATGAAACAACTTCTGCTACTTAATAGTTTCGCGAGACGGTCATCGCGTTGCCCTTGAATTATTCTGCCAAAATTAAATTCACAAGCTTCTGAAATTTCCTTAAGTCCATTAGCGATTTGGTTTAACTGATTTTGCATAGATAGGCATTGCATCGCTCCAGCAATATCAGTTGGAATAGTTTTAGTGCCTAAAGGGATATCCTTAATTTTCTTGCTCTTACCATACTCTTTTCCGCCTATCATAAGACCTTTGACTGTAGTCCTAATTTGAAGAAAGAAAGTATCAGTAGAATCTTTGCATGGGATTATTTCAGCTGTTCCGTTTTGCAATGCCTGCTTAATTTCTTCTGAAATTAAGTCAAACCTTGGAATGTATTCAGTTTTATTTTGTACATAATCTATGGATTTTTGCGCCGCAGGAACAGAAGCGATAAATTGCTTGACTTTTCTAAGCAAACTCTCCGAAGTTCTGTTTTGTATTGCTGGCGTTAATGCAAATACATAACTGTCATAGCAGTACAAGTTTTCATCTAACACATCTATGTTAGACGAATCCTTTATAATAAGAAATTGTTGCTCGTCCATTTTAAACTCCTTTACTTCGTCATCTTAATCTATATTTTTTCTTGGTAGTCTATCCAATGAAGGCGAGTAACTCATTCCAGTTTTCAGAATAAACCGCCAGTATTTCATGACATGCTACATCTTACTATGAAATTAGCTACTAAACACAAATAAGCCATCAATGTGGATGTGTTTCCTTATATAATTTGTGAAATCCGTATCTCCAACAGATATTCCACCACAAAGTGAACCTTTAAAAACATATTTTTTATTCTCTATATCTGTAATTTCCATTTCCCATATGCCTATATCGGTTGCATAACAAAGTAGTTGCTCACTTTTACAGTACTGAGAAAATAAATTTAATATTTCATTAACAATTAGCTTTTCAATACTAAACTGCTGTTTTCTATCAATTGTAAAGAGCAGCCTCTTTTCCCAAATTCCAAACAAATGCTAATATTAGAGTAACCAGGAGTTTAGTAATTTATTTCTATACTAAATTTCCATTCATTATTTATTGTCTTTAATCCATCTAAGCAAATATGGTCTATCATTATTTGCTCCAGGTTTTTCAAACCACTCAGAGCAAAGATAGTATTCTTCTCCAAAAATATTTAAAATCGGCTTTGCCATATATATAACTGGACGAGTATTATACTGTGATTTTTTTGCTAGTAGTGGATATTGCAAATCAAAGTTTTCTTTTGAATACTCTTTGGTTTGCATTAAAACAATAATTTCTGCTGGAATTCGTCCACTTTCTAAAATTGGTGGTAAAGCAGTTCTTGCAATTTCAGCCACCTTTAGATTTTCATATCCTGAAATAATATCATCAGCACTTTGCGCTATTTTTTCTTGTCTTATTTTAGGCTCTTTGGGCATTGAAATAGATTTAACTTGTCTTTTATCAAACAGATTAAATAATTGTAATCCACGCATAAATATGAGCACCATTTTCATCAAATGATATTCCTACTGCATCTGCTTCACTTTGAGAAATCAACTGTTCAAGAGAATTGTTTTTAAATACATCATAACCATACTTTGTTGAAAACAAGTCATTAGTTTTATTCATCAATTCTGCAATAATATCCTTGTTTTCAAAGTACCATTTAGGCGAAACTGTCCAATTCAATTGTACCAACTGACAATTCTTAATGCGTTTAAGCCAAGATAATATAAGGGATTCTCCCATTTCAATTTTCATAATCTCACCTTTCCATAATTCTTCGGAAACTTTTCTTTTCCGAGCAACCATAAATATTTATCTATTTCCTTTAGGTTAAATTGCTCCAAACCATAATATTTTTGAAATTCAATCAATATATTTTTAAATTTTACATAGTCCTTTAAATCCTCATTTTTGAATTCATAAAAACTATCTGTATCTCTAAAATACTTAAGCAAAGTATTAACAAAACTATCGTAAATAGGGAAATCAAGAGGCTTATGGTGACTACAATATTTTGAAGCAAATGAATAGAAGTTTTTAATATTCCCATTATCCATTTCAATCTTTGAGATATCATTTACAAGAGTTATATCACTATTATTTAATCGCTCATCAATATCTAAGGATATAATGTGTTTGGCCACCTTATATGCTGCAAAAATATTTGTGCTGTAAAAATCATTTAGTGTAGATACCTTTACAAGCACATCTTCCATTAAAGTATTCGAAGGATATGTTACAAAGAACAATTTATCTAATGCCTCTTCTTGAAATTTATAATTTTCAAGGGTATCCCATAGTTCAAGATACCTTGTTACTTCATTCTCATTAGGCCTTGGAATATCTCCTCTATTTCTGTTTTTTCTCGGTATCCTTATATCTATTTTCTTTTCCTCTTTTCCAGTGCTTAAACTTACAGTATCTCCAGTAACATATTCTTTTAATAATTTGATATTACGGCAATATGTATAAGAATCTGACTTAGGGTTTTTCCTTCCTTTATCTGAGAAGTGTTCCATCAGCTTTATTCTATATCTTTCGATTCCATCTTCACTAGATAGCACTTCCATTGGCTCTATTCCAAAATCATACCTAAAAATATAAAAAGCTTCACTGCAAATTATATCTTTATAAGATAACTGCTTGTGATTCGTATTTAAAAACTCCTTAAACCCTTCTCTTAATGCCGTCAAATCATCATTTTGAATATCTTTATCAAACATCTGCATACCACCTCACTTTATAAAACCCAATTAATCTATGTGCTTCAATTCTTCTCTCAGTAAATTTATTGGATGAGCATAATCCAAAGAGCCACACATCAAGTTTCTGCCAACCCATTTGTTAAACTCAATAAAAATGATGAGTTCTACTAAAAAAATCTTCACTAGTAGTCTCATTTTATTATATATTTCTATACTGATTGCTCAGAAACAAGGCGCACAGTTCCCATTATAAACAGAATAAAATTTTCTCAATATTTATTAGACTATATAATCCATTATAATCCAATTTTTTCACGTATGGAATAATTATCTACTTATACAAAAAAATAAATGTAGCAACAATTATTTATGCTGCTACATTTTAAATCACCTAAATATTTTCTTTGCTAGTCATATTATTAATTTTTATATTCTCTACTTCTCTAGCAGGAATTCTATACTTTTTTGTATATTTTATTATTCCTATTATATATACTCCTGTAACAAGCATTGTAACTATACATCCACGTAATAAGACTAGTGTTAAATTATATAAATCATTTATCATATAAGCCATAACTGCCTCCAAAATCTTTTTATTTTAATACTTGCCTTATTTCTAAAGTAATAATCATATATAAAGATTTTCTAACATGTTTCCTGCTTTTATTCTGCTAATTCAACATTCTTATAATAAAAAGCAGTTTGTTTGCCATCCCAAGCTACATTTAATGTTTCTCCATTATTATATATTCTAACTATTTTTCCTATTGATTTGATTCCATGATACTCAATGTAAACTTTATTTCCAACTTTATAATCTATATCTGATTCTCTTATATTTTCTTCGATAACTTTATTTATAGAATGATTTTCTGTTTCAAAAATTTCGTTTTCTTTGAATTTAGGTTTCTGTATATATTCCAATATCCATCCTTTTGGATTTATAACTATAGTTTTCTCTCCAGGTATTATTAAATTTGCATCACCTTTTCTTTTGATATATTGCTTAGGATTAAGATCTTTTAACTTTTGTCTTTGTATTTCATTTATTTCCTTATCAATATTCACAATAAGCATTTCTTCTCCAGGCATTATTCCCACATCTTTAGGTAAATTAAATTCATTTACTTCATCTAAATTAAAATATAAGGTTTTATCATTCAATTCAACTAATAATGCTCCACTAAGTGTTTTCACTATTCTACTGCAGCTATTAGAATATAATTTTATAATACTATCAAACTTATCTAATTCTTTATTTTCCCCTTTAATAATTATTTCCTTTGGTTTTACAACCTCTATAGCAGGCAAATCAAATATACTAATTTGTCCTTCAATAAAACATTCACTTTTCATGATCATCCTTTCAATACTTTTAATCTGTTTTAGTTCTTTTGTTTATTAAAAAACAAATATTTTTTATCTATTTATGTAATGTTAAGAATTTATCCATATATCATTTATGAAAACAAAATGAAGGAGGTTAAAACTATGGCTGTAACTAAAACTATCGACTCAGTTTCTCTTAGTATCGAGGTTCAAAAAGCTTTAGACAAAGCAGGAGACCCAATTTATACAAAAAAAACTTTCTCAGGTATAAAAACAGATGCTACACCTGATAATGTATATGCTGTTGCAGATGCAATTAAAGGTGTTATGGAAGCTAACACTAGAGATTACTTTATCAATGAATCTTCTAGTTTAGCAAATGCTTAAGCAGAGAGCCAAAAGCTTGTCCTTTGTGCGAATCGGTTAAGCAGGCATATCAAATCTATGATTTGATAATGATCGCTTACTCTGTGAGTACTCCTACGACGCTAGGAGTAGGAGTTTCCTTTCCTTAACTCTTATCTAAACAGAAAGGTGGTGAATTAAATGGAATATTCTTTATCTATGACTTTTTTAACTGTGGCTGGCGAAAAAAGTACTTTAAGTGTTTCTGGAGTTAAACCTACTCTTACAAAAGATGAGGTTAACGCACTTATGGATACTGTGATTGCTAAGAATGTTTTCAAAACTAATTCTGGTGATTTAGTTAAGAAATCTGGTGCTCAAGTTACTCAACGACAAGTTACTAAATTTGATGTAGCTTAGTCTTTTAATAAAAATGGAGGTTTGTCCTGTTGGAAGGATAAATCTCCATTTTTTCATATACCATACTCATAAGATATATAACTTATTATTCTCTAATTTTTCTCAATATAAAATCTATTCCTTTTTGAAATACCATTGTTTTGATATTTATCTTTGTCTCTCCACTAGGCACTGAATATTTTTGCTCCAACACTCTGAAGTACCCTAAGTCAACATACTGTTGATATGGAATATTATTTTTATCCAAAACTTTTTTATCTCTAAGTAAAGAAAACAGCCTATTTCTTCCCATTCTTTTAATGCCAAGAACTTTTGCAACATGTCCCATTTCAATTGCATCTTTAGAGCCTGCGACATCATCATAAAATTGTCCTTTAGGCTCTAATAGCTTTACCTTATTTTCGGCTTCCAGCCTTGCTTTTCTCTCTTCTTTTAACTTAGTCGCTGCAGCAATAAGTAAATCGGGATTATCTAATAATTCATCTGTAGTATACATTCCTGTTTTTCGTATGCTAGGCAATACCTCATCAAAGATCCATGCTTCAAATTTCTCTGCACCTGGCAATTCGGATTTTGCAGTTAGGCGGTATACATCCCCTTCCGGAATTACACTCATTTCTACATTTTGGATAGCATCCGTTCCATCTTTCCTTTTTCCTGTTACTACCCCTATGTCGTGTTTCACGACACCCCTACAATGTCTTAAAAGTGCAGCTCTTGGATTTTTATACCCTAAAGCTTTTGCTATATCAATTCCAACAGCATAATCTTTATTATTAATTTTTAACCATCTTATTTCTCCAAAGCGTTCATCTTTAAAAATTCGTAAACTATCCATTTGTTTATCTCCTTTTCTCAGAATTTTATCTTTTTAATACTTCAATAATATAAAATATTCATTCCATATTAACTTATTTTATAATCTTTAGATTTGGCTTATTAGCTTCTTTTTTATAATCTTCACTAAACTCATTAATAAAATAATCAAAATTACATTTAATATACAGCAAACCTTTTCTTTCATTCCAGCTTAAAGCATATATTTTATTTATTCTGATTTTTGTATCTTGATTATATATTGTCCATCCATCCCTCCACATACCAACTGGTGGAATATCACTATATAAATTGAAAGGTATATTTTGATCTAAATTTCTTATACAACCTTTTTCATTCATACTAAAATAAAGACATCCATCTTCATTTCTGTTCGTGCTTTTTCCCTGACATTCTCCACCATGCTTATAATTCCTCTTGCAATATGCGCATTCCAGGCGGTTAGGTAACTCTTTCGGCCTGTTCATTCTAATTCTGTCCTAAAGTCTTTCTGCAGCCACTACAAACAAGTACATTATTAAATTCACTTACATCTTTATCACTTCCACAAAATATACATCCCTTACTGTATTTCCTCAAAACTATATCATTATTAACCTTAGTTATTTCGATTGGATCCCCTTCATTAATACCTAACACTTTTCTTATTTCCTTTGGTATTACAACCCTTCCCAAGTTATCAAGATTTCTTACTATCCCTGATGCTTTCATTTAAACAACTTCCCTTCATAATTTAGCTTTGTTTAATTCTCAAAAAATTCATTTTCATGCGAAATTTACTCTGTAATTGTTTATTGTGAATTGTGCAGTGTGCATTGTAAATTTACTTAAGCCTATAATTATTCCTAATATCCTTCTCAATTTCTACCACATAATCTTTTGACATTTCATATATTCTTGAAGAAACCCCCTCATCAAAAGCTAATAATCTATCAATAGAAAATTCGCTGCTGACTATAATAGGCAGGAAATTAAGATACCTATAATTAATGATTTCAAACATAATATTCACGTCGGTTTCATTGACCTTTCCTTTAAAGAGGTCGTCAATCAAAAGGACCTCGCATAATTGATACTTTGAAATTGTCCTAGTATAATATTCTTCATCAATCATGTTTTGTTTTATCTTTGTGATCACATCACGATAAGGCATGTACACTACTTTAATCCTTTGTTTTAAAAAGTTTAATGCAACAGCAATACTGCAGTGCGTTTTACCGCTACCAACCTGACCGCATAATAAAATGCTATTGCGCCTATTGTTTCTAATTTCATCAAAATCAGTACAATAAGCTGCAGCAGTATCCTTCATCCTTTGGGACGCCTGATTCCACACTACAAAACTAGAAAAAGTAAGTTTACTTTGTTCAACATTGATTCCTGAATACTTCCACTCACTTTTTAGCTTTTCTATTTTCCTGCATTCACAAGCTACAGCAAGAGGCTGCATGTGTTCCTGCTTAATAAGTATCCATCCGGTATCGCAGCATTTGTTACACCTATATGAGGTTTGCTTCAATCCTCTTTCTTTCAGCTTCTGTAAGTTTTCGTGGTTCCTTTGGCTTGAATCCTGCAAATTCATTTTTATCTGCTGTGTTACTCTTTCCAGTACTTCTAAACCCATTTTTCTTTACCTCCATATGATCTTCTGGATACCCATCTCTCCTCCAGTTTTTTAATACTCCAATTGCATACTTTATGTCAGGACAATTCTTCTCAAACCCAACATCCATAGCCATCTTAACCAACTTTTCTCCATGAATATCAATAGCTGATCTAAGTGCAACATAGTCGCATCCTCCTGGCTTTCCTGTTATTTTTTCATGATACTTCATAAGCTCCATTGCCTTAGAGTTTATATCCACCCCTTCTATCGACCCATTTTTAGTATTATTATTATCAAAGAGATTAGGTTGACTTACTTCTTCATCACAATCTAAGTTTTTATTATTCATGTCATAAGTTAATCTTTTATTATTTAAATCACAAGTATTCCTTTTACTCTCTATATTTTTATCTTTATCTATTTCTTTTTTCTCCTTCTTATTCTTTTTCTTATTCTCTATCTTATTCTGTTGCGTTACTGTAACGTTACTTTTGTTTTGAGTAACGTTACTAGTATTTTTAGTAACAGTACAATTATTATTATCAGTTTCTAAAATGTTATTACTTATATGCTCATTATTATTAGCACTTTCTGCATTGATATAACTAGCTGCTTCGTTAGTGGCAATATTAGTTTTATTATTAATATCAGTATTTGCAGAAGCTCCTTCCCTCGTTTCTAAATTCTCTAATTGTGCATTTTTATCAAGAGCTTTATTCTCTTCTGAGACATCATTATATTTTGAATTTTTCTTTTGTTCTAAATCTCTAGTTTCTTTTAATTCCTCATTTTCATCCAAAGTTATGCTTTCTTCTAAAACTTCGCTTTCATAACTTTCTTGATCATCACTTTTACCAGCCTTCTTCTCCCATTTTTTCTTTTCCCTATGAGTCTCAGCTCTTTTTCTATTTTGCTCACGAACTTTTTCCATTCCTTCTATATTTTGATACTTGTCCCAGTTTACAATTCTGATTACTTTATCAGGAGCTATTTCAATCATTCCAAATTTAGATAAGACTCTTAATGCAAGTTTAATGGCTTCTAATGGTCGTGAAAATAATATGGCTAGCATTTTGCTAGTAAGTGGCTTTCCTTCTGATAAAAATATTTCACCATTAGCATTAAGCTTTCCACCAAGTAAAAGTATTCTTATCCACACATAATGGATTGTATCCCTTTCTTTCATTGCATCTATTAATTTCATTTTTTCATCATCAGGCATACAAGTAGCTAATTTAATCCATTTAATATCTGCCATTATTTTTCACGCTCCCATAAATAAAATTTTCTAAATCTTTCAAGTCCATCCCAGGATGGATTTATTCCAATTGAATTACAAACATATACGTAACATTTTAAGATTTTAAAATTCACCCTTCTTCCCTCATTTAGTAATACCTTATTTTATTAGAATTCCCTTATGTGCCTTTCCCCTTTTCCCCTTTTCAAAGTCATAATAAATACACTCTTCAAGTTGCTTAACCGGAAAATTCTCTCCTAGCATTTGGATGCATACTTTTGTGTCCCTTTGATAATTCTTTAATATTTCTATTAAGTCATTAGCTGTTAATCCTTCAAATTTTCTAATCATTAAAAATCCCTTCTTTCTATAAAACCTCTCCAATATGGTCCTCTAAAAATTCATCTATTTTGAAAGTATTATTCTAATATCTCTGCCTATTTTGATTACCAGAGCCCCTTCTATATGTGTTATCCTTCTTGCTTTTGCCTCTGAAACATCTAGTATTTGTGCTAATTCTTTAGTATTTATTGTTTTCTTTTTTATCTTTTCTCTATACTCTTCAATATCCATTTATACCCCTCCAGCTAATGACTTTATTAATTCTCTCCCCTTTAAGCTGTGTGATTATAATTTTGTTATTTTAAATACACCAAAAATTAAATATATTAATCACGACAATCTAATTTTTACTTAAGTGAATCTAATAAACTATAGTATTTCTATGAAGCTATTCTTCGTTTAAAAATAGTTCCTTTACATCAACGTTTAATGCTTTGGCTATTAGTCCAATACTTTTAAGGGATGGTATCGTGCATCCATTAATAATTTTTGAAACTGTTGTCCTTCCAAGTCCAGTTTTTTCAACCAGTTCATTAACTGATAAACATTCATTTGCCTGAGCAATTCTTATTTTGTTTACATCTATATTCATCATTCCACTCCTTCACACATTTGTATGAAATTCCCATGTAATTATTATATGTATCCGTTTGTATGAAGTCAACATAATTTTGAATAAAATTATATATTTATGTTTACATTTGTATGAAATGTTTGTAAAATATTTCTAAGGAGTGATGATTATGACCTTAGGAGAAAAAATCAAATTACATAGAACTAAACTCAATTTATCTCAAGAAGAGTTAGCACATAAATGCGAATTATCAAGAAATGCTATTTATAATTATGAAAATAATAAACGAACTCCAACCATATCAACTTTAGAAATAATAGCAAATAATTTAAATTTATATGTTTCTGATTTATTAGAAGATAGTACTAATGCTTATTATTCAAATAAATTAGGAATTTTAAATGCTATAGACAACGATATTAAAAATAATATTTTGGCTGCTGAAGAAAAGCGTGTTCTTTTTGAACATGAAATGGATGAGCTAGATAAGAAATATTTTTTTGATTTGTTTAATAGAAGAACATCTATAATGAGTCCTCATGAATATTTTAAATTTATTTTATCCCTATGCCCTTTTAGTGAATCAGATCATATTAGTGAAGAAGATATGGAAGAGCTATCAGTTTTATTTTATAGACTTGTAACTTTGAAAGCATATGAAAGAGATTCCCTTAATGAATTCGAAAAAATAGATCCTGGTTATTCAAAAAGATATGAAAAGAATAGATTTGTAACAACAAACACAAAATAACATTATAGGATTTTAATTCCAAAAGATATTGTCCTAATTTTATTATAATTATATATTCAAGTAGGTGAAAAATTATGGCAAAAAGGTCAAACGGAGAGGGTTCTGCAGGATGGGTAACTAAAAATGGCCAGAAATATTGGCGTATTATAGTCACTACCGGATATGATCCATTAACATGCAAACAAAAAAGAAAAGATATTTATGGAAAGACCTAAAAAGAAGCTAAAGCTAAGTTAAAGGAATATGAATATAACTTTGCTAATAGAAGTGATAACTCAACTTTAGGTAATTTTTATTATGACTGGTTGTGGAATATAAAAAGACCTTCTTTAAAAGATTCTACTTTTGAGAAATGGGAAGGTATTTATAGAAATTATATAAAACCTAATAAAGGCCTTAACGAAACTAAATTAACTGATATCGATACTTTATCATTACAAAAAATAACTACAGCATTATTAAAAAAGCATACAGTATCACAAGTTAAAACAATGAATAGCTGCATAGGTAATTGTTTTAGATATGCTAAATCAATTAACAAAGTCAAATATAATCCTGTAGAAGGATTAGTATATCCTAAAAATCATAGCGTTATTGATGAAAAAGAAAACTATATTTCAGAAGATGATCAAAAACGCTTTATATCCGCTCTTGAAGGTGATGATCTAGACGGAATAATCCTAATGGGTTTAATGTGTGGATTACGTTTAGGTGAAGCTATGGCACTGCAAGTTAAAGATATAGACTTCAATCATATGAATATTAAAATCAGTTAAATATGTCTGGACTGGCGAAAGAGATAAGGATGGTAAAAAGATATATGAAAATAGAGTTACTATTCCTAAAACCAGAACTAGTATAAGAGAAGTCCCTCTTCCAGATATGCTCAAACCTATAATAAAAGCTATCATAAAAAAGAATATGGAGAATAAACTTAAATTCGGTGAATTATATTTGAACAATAATCTAATCTTCTGCAAAGAAAATGGTGACTATCTAGATAATAAGAAACCCAATAGACATTTAAAAATAGCATTAAAAAAAGCGGGAATTAAAACAGATATACATTACCATAGTTTAAGACATATCTTTATAACCAACTGCCTAAGCAAAGATATAAATCCACGTACTGTTATGGATTGGGTTGGCCATACTGATATTAAAATGACTATGCTTGTTTATGCCGAGATTAATAAAGATAAGAATAAGAAGGAATATGAGAAAATTAATTGTATGTTTGATTAGGCTAGAAATAACTAGCCTAATTTAGGATTATATAATTATTTATTTTCCCATTCTCTAAACAATTCATCAACTATGAATTCAGAACTTTCAGCCCATAAAACAGATTCAGTATTTTGTAATGCCTTGTATGTCCTAGATTCATACAATTCCTTAGTAGCTTCTTCAAATGTTTTTCCTGTTCTTTCACATATTATTCTCACAACTTTTTCAATCTTCATTATAATATCTAATGTTATATCTTGTCCTTTATATGAATATTTGTTTATCATATTCATCTCTCCCTATAAATTCTAATCTACTTAGTGCTTTACTAGTATGAAGCGAAACTTGATTATTTGATTTTGAGAATTTCCATTGTTTTAAGGCCATATCTTCATCATAAATTCCTTCTACATAATGCCACCGTTCTCATTGTATTGTCATCTGCCACTGGCCCAATAACAACATCATAATCATGCTGAATTCCTCCACTTAGGCGATTATTTTTTATCATATTCAGCCACTCTTCATTCAGTCCCTGAAATTCCTTTACATTTAGATTAGAAATATCTTTCAATTTGAATTTCATTACATAAATTCCATCTCCACCATATCTAATAAACATATTTTCTGCCAGCTTTTTGATTGTAACTCTAATGTGGTAGTGTAAAATCCTTTTCCAAAATCACGCTTATTCTTAGATTTTTCTAAATCCACCTCGTAAAATAGCTGATTAGTTCCATGAAATAGCATTAGTTCATTATTGCTTAACATATTCTTTTCTCCTAACCACATCTTCAATAAACTCAATACTTTCTTCCAGGCTCTGAGTATGTAAAACATCATATTGGGAGCGGATTAATTTAAATAAATCGTATTTTTCAAATATTTTAAATGCATTGATACTACTTATATTATGATTAAATGCAAAACCTTCAACAGCCTCTATTATTAATAAATTCTTATCATTTTCAGTACTATTCATCTGTTTCTCCTTCCATAATGAATTGATTCTAACAATTAAATAATATCATCCTTATTTTCCCTTAATTAATGCATCTATATGCTATACTTGCCGCACTTTGCGTATACAACCCTGTATTCTTTTGATAAAGCATTTTACATATAGGCGATGTGTAAAATAATTTCATTGATTCATACTTACTTATAGATTTTAGGTTGCTTATATTTTCAATAATATCATCTACAAGCATAACCATAATTTCATCATATTCATTCATTTTCATCTTATTTTACTACCTCCATACCAATATATTTTAAACATTGTTCAATAACTTCTTGATTGTTAATACACACCTGATTATTAGGTAATTTAAATTTTAATCTTTGAGTTGCAGCACTAATATCTATCCATCCTCTTGAAAGAAGATTTATTGTAGCAAATACTTGATCATCAGCTACCTCTCCAATAGTTATATCATACGGAGATTTTGAGTTTATATCCTTTCTGTTCATCAATATAAACTTCAGCCACTCATTTGTAACACCTTCATACTCATGTACTTTATAATCCTTTTTCGCCAATTCTAAATCTAATTCATATATTGATACAGTTGGTTTTCCTTCAATTTCACCTTTAAGATTTGTACATTTTCTAAGAGCCCACTTTTCTGCTTGCTCTTTAAATGTAGTTGTATAAAACCCAAATCCAAAGTCTAGTGCCCTATTAGATTGTATTATTTTAGGCTCCTTTATATCAATATTAGATCCATGATAAACTATCATATTTCTAACTCCTCACCTTTTAATAATTGAACAATTTCACTAACTATATAATCTTCACCTTGAGTATGCAATGTATCATAATATTTAATTATATAATCATCCAATATATTTGTTTTTTCAGAAATAAGTTTATAAACATCACTTGGATCCATATTTAAATTACGGCTTAAGGCAGTTATGCAATATATTGCAAAATACAATTGTTCATCTGTAATATCTCTTCCACTAAACATTTATTAACACCACCATTTTTACTTTAATATAAATAATATTTGTTTTTGATGTTTTATATATATCACAGTTTTATTCTAAATATTATTTTTACCTAGTACTCTTTCTTGTTCCCTTTGCAACACCAAATCAGATAAAGAAATATAAAAGTCCTGTTCCTCTTTTGTCTTTGCTTTTTTAAACAATTCTTTTAAATCTGCATATGAGTATTTTAAAAACTGTTCATATAAATTATTATTTTTCTCATTTATATTTTCCATTGAAATTCCTCTAAAAATAAATCTTTATTATATTATAGCCTAAGAAATTATTAATATAAACAGTTTTATGTATCTGTATTCTTAAAATAAAAGCAAGTAAATTATAAATTAAAATCAATGTTATTTTCATACTAGAATCCTTTCAACCCGCATTTTATAAGCATATTCTGAAGAATATATATTCTTTAGAATTTAAAACAATCAGAAGCATAATCAATAATTATAAATGACCTATATAATAAATACTTTTAAACTATAAATAATGAACCTATAGATAACCCAACTAAGACCTGAACTTATGCATATAACTCGCCGGAATAAATAATATGCTTTTATTCCAGTTTCTAGTTGGGATATATTTCATAGTATAAATCTAGCTTATAATTGGCTTATCTATAATAATAGTTGAACTTTCAACAAACATATTATATGATAGTTAAAGTTCACATATCATATGGATAAAATTTCTACCACAAAAGCGACTCAAAAGTTGAAAACAGAAGAATACACCAAGTAAGAGACAGATATACATGATAAACAAGTTACTCGTCTTTATACATTTGAAAGAAGTCTTAAATCATATGATTATATTTACAAAGAAATATTCTGAAATTATTTTTATTTAGAAAGGACGTAATCTTTTTGAAGAATTCACATAAAATTATACATTACCTTTTTTTATTTTTTGGAGTTTTAGCTATTTCTACATCTGCTATATTTGTAAAACTATCGGCAGCTCCAGCTCCAATAATAGCTACATATAGATTAGTTTTTTCAACATTGATGATATTACCTGTAATACTATTTAACAAAAAATACATACTAGAAATAAAAAAATTGAAACTCAAACAATTAGCGGCAGTGTTTTCATCAGGAATTTTTCTAGCAATACATTATATACTTTGGTTTGAATCCTTGCGTTTTACTTCAGTTGCAAGTTCAACAGTTCTTGTAACTATGCAGCCACTATTTGCTTTTATAGGAAGCTATTTTTTCTTTGGTGAGAGATTAAAGAAACTATCACTATTTGGTGGTTTTTTATCTATATTCGGAAGCTGTATAATAGGATTTGGAGATTTTAAAATTGGTGGGATAGCCTTGATAGGAGATATACTTGCTTTACTGGCAGCTGGAGTTATTACAGCATATTTCCTCATCGGACAAAGTGTAAGAAAAAATTTATCTCTAGTTGCTTATGTTTTCATTTGTTATTTAAGCAGTAGTATATTTTTATTAGCATATTCTGTCATATTAAAATATCCCCTAATAGGCTATGCAAACTCTGATTGGTTATGGTTCTTCTGCTTAGCATTAATTTCAACAATACTTGGTCAAACAGTTTTAAATTGGCTAATTAAGTGGTTAAGTGCTTCAACTATTTCCATGAGTATATTAGGTGAGCCTGTTGGAACGTGTACATTAGCATTCTTAATACTCGGAGAATCCATATCTTATAATCAAATTATCGGATCACTAATTATCTTAATAGGGATATGTATATTTTTAATTGGCCAAACGGTAAAAGTAAAAGATGATAGTTCAAGTAATTCAAAAGCTATATAAGTATTTAACAAAAAAATTCTTATCCTACTTATGCTCTGTCATTTCATTATTTAAATACATTTAATCTTTTTAGAATTTCAATATACTTTAATGCAACATGAATATAGTAATCTTTTTATTAATTTTATATTATTTATTAATACAATTATATTGTTAATTTATTTTCTAAATTTATAATCATTTATAATTAATGTAGAAATAGTCTTGAAACAAATCATATTTCAAGACTATTATTTATTCCTATAAGTTATACTTCCTTGATCAATTAGAACAAAATCACAAACGCCTTTGTAGTTTGAGATTTTGTTACACAGTTTAAAAGTCCACTGTAAGTAAATGATATATAACCACCTATATATTTCTATATCTCTAAATTTAGAAATAGTCTGAAAAATAAGGCTTCTCTACTGGTATTAACTGTTCTAAAATTTTGAGCATATAATATTCTGTTTTTATTCTTCCACACTCATATAGGAATGTAGGACGCTTATATCCCATAAGCATAGTTGTTAATGTCTGAATATCCATTTCTACTAAATTAGCAGCATACATATCATCACTCTTCTCACAGACTGTTTCTTCATCATCCCAATAGATATTAAAAATGCCATTATTCCATTGAGCAATAGGATCATTTATTTTGAAGCTTATCTTAAGTTTCTGTGCTTTTACTAGGAATGGGTATTTTATTATAAATTCTTTTACATTTATAATCCTTGCCATAAAGTATGGTTTAATAGTTTCAACTATTTCGCTATCTTCAAATAAAAAAGCCATTGGTTCTCCCGAGAAATTATTTCCCTTCACTTCATTAACCATAGAATAATGGGCACTTATATAATTCCAAATTCCGTGGTGTGCTTCAGTATTTAAATAAACCATTTCTTTAATATAAAATATATCATTTCTAATATAATAGATTAAATAACCAAGGGGCTTATGATTCTTACTGTAGTAAATAGCCGCAATAATATCATCACTATCCCAACGCCAATATTCATCCCACGCAAGCTCATCTCTAATCATTGCACCATGTCTCTGCATTGAAAAATAATCATGTACATTTAAAAGATCCTCACATTCTAAATCTACACGCTCCATCATTCCTTCTACTGCTCTTTTTTTAGGAAGCTGCGAATCTTTGATTGTAAAAGTTATTTTATCAGAAATTATTTCCCAACCATGCTTTCTATAAAGAGGGATTGAATATGGATATAAACAAGAAATAACTTGACCTTCTTCGTTCATATGAATAATAGCTCGCTTAATCAAAGAATGAATTAACCCTTTTCCAGTGTATTCAGGATAGGTAGCAACTCCAGTAACCCCACCCATTTTGCAAATACTATCATGGATATTTACTTTCATTGAATATACTACAATCATTGAAGCTAACTTACCGTGATAAAACCAACCAAGAACATAGGCATTTTTAAGAATCGGCATTTTAGCATGCATAATTTGCTCTTCTGTCCAACCAGTATGCAAAAGATCTTCCATCGTTATTTGAAATGCATAACGTAAAAGCCCATTAAACTGTTCTAGATCATCCTCAGTTAATTTTCTCATTTTAAAATCGCCGTATTCTTCAATAAACATTTCTTTATCTTTCATAAATCCTCCCCATATTCATCAAAAACGTATTAAATATAATTCATTTTACGTTTATTGTTAATAACCTAAATATTTATTAGTATAATTTTACAAGACCATATAATTAATTATCCTTTATTATTATCTTATATTATACTATAAATCTTTGTGCGATACATGCTAAACTTTACAATTTATTCCTCTTTGTTTTAAGTATATAAACTCCTTTTTTCACTATTTGCATAAAAAACTAACCCACTCTTTCCTTGTACATTCAATAAAATCAGACATATTTATTTATTATATTTGGTAATTAAAATTAATATATTTCACATATATGCTGCAACAATAAATTCACATTTAAAATTTAAGTTATGTGAGCTGCGTTAAGACTCAAATGTAAAAATTCAATTGTAGCATATATGATATCCTAAAATTTTTCATAAATTTTCCTACATCTATATAAACAGCTCTTATTTTTGATATCACTGATTAAGAATAAATTTAGGTGATTCAAGGTTAATATTAAGATAAACATGGTAAAATATATTTGTCATTTATTTGCAAGGAGGTAAAGTATGATAATAAAAAAGCAACCCTACAACATCTCTAAGATTGTACTAGCATCTATATTTTTAAACTTAATACAAATAATCTTTATAACTCTATTTATTTACTACAAAAGTCAAAATCCACATATGATTGAAGGAAATTTTATCATTTATGTCGTAGCTATAAGCATAGGTATTAATAGTGTCATTACAGGAATAATATTTTATAATTTTTTATTTAAAAAAGGCAGTAATAATTTAATAGATACTATAAGATACCTTGAGGACTTCAATAAAACATTAAGATCTCAACGTCACGACTACTTGAATCACATTCAGGTAATTTACTCATTAATGGAACTTGAAGAATTTCAGGAAGCAAGAAGCTATATAGAACCTGTGTATAAAGATATAGTACGAATTAGCAAAGCTCTAAAGACTTCAAAGCCAGCCGTTAACGCATTGTTTCAGGCAAAATTACAAGTAGCCGAAAAGAATAATATAGATATGGAGCTTGAAATAAAAAGTAACTTAAATAATCTTAATATGGAACCATGGGATTTTTGCAGAATTATTGGCAATATTATAGATAATGCTATATTTGCTTTAAAGCAAAAACCAAGCAATAGATATATGCTTGTTGAATTATCAGAAGATCTAAAAAATATACGACTCAATATATCCAATAATGGAGATTGCATCCCCCCTGAAATTATAGGCAACATATTTAAAGAAGGATTCTCAACAAAAAATGAGAAAGGTGATGGCATGGGCCTCGCTATAGTTAAAGAAATTGTTGAATGTTTTTCTGGTACGATTGAAGTTACATCAAATGATAAACGAACATCTTTCGAAGTTATTCTACCAAAAAAAGAATAATAAAATCTGACAAATTAATATTCAAAAATGCCAGCACTCTTATAAATGACATTTGAACTTAAAAAATGTATAACTTAGAAGTTTTATGTTACTAAACTTCAATATGTGGCTTATTATATTAATATACCAAGGAGGGAGGTACAAAAAGTATGAGTGCATTTTTACCGGATATAACAGTTCTTACAGTTTTACTTCTAATAGTAGGGTTCGGATTAGTGCTTTTAGAGATGCATATTCCAGGCTTTGGGTTGCCAGGAATCGCCGGAGCTATATGTTTAATACTTGCAGTGGTATTAACTGCAGAGAATTTTGCACAAGCCTTAGTTATGGCATTAGGAATTTTAGCAATTCTTGGAATAATGTTAGGTGTTGTTCTAACCTTTTTCACAAAAGGAAAACTCTTTAAACCATTAATTCTTCCTGATGAACAAAAGAAAGAACACGGATATATCAGTTCCTCAGATTTAGATTATTTGTTAGGAAAGACTGGAGTTGCTGTTACCGATTTAAGACCAACTGGTTCTGTCGATATAGACGGAGTTAAATTTGATGTAATTTCTGAAGGAGAATACATTCGTAAAGGCACTAATGTAGAAATATTTAAAGTTAGTGGAGTAAAATTACTAGTAAAGAAATCTAAAATATAAATTTATATTTAAAGGAGAGATAATTAATGATTACTAATTTACTTATAGTAGTAATAGCAGTTGTATTTTTAATTGCTGTGTTTATTAGATTTATACCAATAGGATTATGGGTGTCATCTTTAGCAGCAAACGTTCAAGTAAGCATATTCAACTTGATTGGTATGAGACTTAGAAGAGTTGTACCTTCTAAAATCGTAATTCCACTTATTAAATCAACAAAAGCTGGTATGGGACTTAATGTCAATCAACTAGAAGCCCATTATTTAGCTGGTGGTAATGTAGATAATGTAGTTAATGCATTAATTGCAGCTCATAGAGCTGATATAGACTTACAGTTTGAAAAAGCAGCTGCCATTGATTTAGCAGGTAGAGACGTATTAGAAGCAGTTAAGATGAGCGTTAACCCAAGGGTTATTGAAACTCCAAATGTTTCAGCAGTTGCAAAAGATGGTATAGAACTTTTAGTTAAAGCTAGAGTTACAGTTAGAGCCAACCTTGAAAGGTTAGTTGGAGGTGCTGGTGAAGCAACTATACTAGCCCGAGTTGGTGAAGGTATAGTAACTACAGTTGGTTCTTCTCATAGCCATAAAACAGTATTAGAAAATCCTGATGCTATTTCCAAAACTGTTTTAGATAAAGGATTAGATGCTGGTACAGCCTTTGAGATTCTATCCATTGATATCGCTGACGTAGATGTAGGCAGAAATATAGGAGCGCAACTTCAAACTTTACAGGCAGAAGCTGATAAAAATATAGCTCAAGCTAAAGCTGAAGAAAGAAGAGCAATGGCTGTAGCCAAAGAGCAAGAAATGAGAGCTGCTGTTGTAGAATCAGAAGCCGAAGTACCAAGAGCAATGGCTTATGCACTTAGAGAAGGAAAACTTGGAATAATGGATTATTATGATATGCAAAATGTTATTGCAGATACAAGTATGAGAAGTTCAATTTCTAGCGCAGGAAATAAAAGCCAATCTCTTTCTAGTGATAGCAAAGAGCAGAGAGATAAAAAATAGACTCCTGGGAGAGTGAAAACTATGAAATATGATGATACCACTAATCTATTAAAAATTCTTGCAAATGCTATATTCAATCCTACGTCCATATTAAACAATAATTCAAGAAATTTTGTTTTCAAATATCCAAATGCAACCGAAATGAACGATGGTATAAACAACACTTCTGATACAGAGTTAGAGAATGACGATGAAGAATATGACGAAGGTGATTCCATTGACGATATAGCTAGTGAAAACATGGATTCTTATAATAATACAAAAAATAGCTATTATGATAAAAAAGAAGCAGCTTCTTCAAATCCACAGGGAATTATAGATTCTATTACCCAGGAAATAACACCAGTTAGACTTCAACAAGCTATTATACTTTCAGAGATAGTTGGAAAACCAAAAAGTAAAACTAGAAAAAGAAGATTTTAAATTAGGAGAATTATTCTATGAATATAAAAGTGCTTATAGTTGACGATGAAATAGGAATAAGGACCATAATAAAAAAAATACTAGATAAATCTGGTGGATTTGAAATTGTCGGAGAAACAGATAATGGTGAAGAAGCTATAGACATATTTAAAGAGCACCGCCCTAATGTGGTGTTCTTTGATATTGAAATGCCTAAGTGCAACGGTATAGATTGTGCTAGAATATTGACAGATATAGACCCTAAAACTATAATTATCTTTGCAACAGCCCATGCAGAATATATGTCTGAAGCCTTCCAGTTGTATGCTTTTGATTATTTGATAAAACCGTTCAAAGTAGAAAGAGTAATGCAAACCTTAGACAGAATTAAAAATTTAAATAAACCAAGCTATGGAGATGGTATAGATAAAATAATAAAACACGAAAAAGGATTAGATAAGCTTATGATAAAAAATAAAGAAGGCATAAGTTTTGTAGACACAAAGGAAATTGTTTTAGTTCAAAGAGAAGAAAGTTCCACTGTTATATATACAAAAACAGATAGCTTCACAACTTCCATTTCTTTATCCGATATAGAAGAAAAACTAGACCATACTCAATTCTTTAGAAGTCACAAATCCTATATTATCAATTTATCATTGATTACAAAGATCTATCCATACGGAAGATGGACCTATATTGTCAAACTTAAAAATACAGACAAAGATGCATTACTTACTCACGAAAAATATGAGGAAATAAAAAAACTTTTTAGTTTGTAATAAATTAAACCTTCTAGAAATAGTAGCATAGCATTACTTCTAGGAGGTTTTTATTATAAAAAAATAAATTCTATATATTTTTATAAATGAAATATACGGTAAGTTCTATAATTGAATTTGGATCTTTCTTATTTTTTACTACTCTTCGTCAAAAAACGCAAATAAGTTAACTATCATCTCTAAAAAAATTATAATAATTGGCTGATTGTCATATGCACCTGGTTTATAAAACTGTCCAGCTGAAGGCATCTGAAAGTAAAAATGGGACTTGCTTCTTAAAACCGCAATATCATTAGTTGTTATCACTACAGTCGTTATACCATTATTATATGCTTCTACTATCTGTCTATTAATTTCCTTACTTTTCCCACTATTGGTAATAGCAATTAGCATATCTCCTTCTTCTGCTAAACTACAACTTTCATCTATTTCGAACTTATTATCCAATGCCTCGATATTTCTTTTATATTTGAAGATACGATATCTTAGATACTTAGCAATTAATCCCGATTCACCTATACCTATTACTCGAATATTATTACTTTTTTTCATTTTTGATACTAATTTTCTAATCTCATCTTCGCTTATCATTTTTTCCAATATATTCAAGACAGATAAATATGTGGTGACTGTTCTATTAACAATATGGTCTTCATTGTCCTCCTCTTCTTTATTAAAATAACAAGAAAAATCATATCTAAATTCAACATATCCTTTATATCCTAACTTTTTGCAAAATCTTGTTATAGCAGAATTAGATACATTAAGATCTTCTGCAAGTACTACTATCGTGCTATTCATAATCAATGTCGGATCAGACATTAATCTATTATAAATTTCAAGTTCAACTTTCGTAAATGTTGAAGCCATAGATTTCATCAAACTAATCGGATCCAAATTCCCCACCTCATATTCCTTATTTATTGCATTATACCAATATTATAGCAAAAAAACTATATGATATATTACATCTTTCACTTAGAAGGCAGGTTTATTAGTTAAAATAAAAAAGTTACACAACTTAAAATCAGTTGTGCAACATTTTGCTTAAATATTTTACTTATGCTGACACGCCATTTCCACTTTGCGCAGCTTGCTCATTCTTATAGTTTATATTATCTAACTTCTTAAAGAATGGAAGATATATAAAGAATGACATTACTAATACTAAGAATTGCAATATTGCTGTTCTAACACCACCAACTAAAAGACCTGAAATTACCGGAGGAGTTGTCCACGGAACCATTACCCCACCAAATGGTGGAACTATTCCTGTTGCTATTGCAAAATAAAGTATTATTCCTGATAACATAGGAGTAATTATAAACGGAAGAGCCATAAAAGGATTCATTACTATTGGTGTTCCGAATGTGACTGGTTCGTTTATATTAAATATTGCAGGTACTATCGCGAGTTTTCCTAATTGCTTGCATTGAGCTGACTTTGAAAATGCCAACATTGCCGCAACTAAACCTATTGTCATACCAGCCCCTGTTACTGTCATAAATTGATCCAAAAATTGCTGTGTTACTATATGAGCTCCATTTGCTATTGTTAATTCCTTTCCACTTGTAACTATAGCTGCGTTATCTAATGTATTCGATGTCAATACACTTGACATTACACCACTTACTATTGTTGAACCATGAACCCCAAACCACCATAAGAAAGGAATTGCAAATCCCATAAATAATACTCCACCTATTGAATCTGTCATACCTTGTAAAGGTGTTTGAATTACTTTATATATCCATTCGATAAGAGTTGTGTGTAATCCCCAGTTAAATACTGAATAAAGTACTGTTGCACCAACTATTATTACCGCTCCTGGTATTAACGCTGCAAAAGAGTTTGCAACACCTTGTGGTACACCTGCTGGCATTTTTATTGTAATATTTCTCTTCATAAACCATGAGTAAACTGCGCCAACTATTAATCCTATAATAATTGCAGTGACCATACCTTTTCCCCCACACCATGCTGTTGGGATTACATCTCCTACTGTTTCTCCACTTTTAGTTACTACAGAAGAGCTAGTTGTTAATACAAATACTACAAATGATATTACTCCTGCAGATAAAGGCTCATAACCTTCATTTTTAGCATAAGTATATGCTATTCCTATTGTCCCCATAAGCGCTATTATATTAAATGTGGCTCCATATGCTTTCCATAAAGGATCTGTCCACCCTGCACCTAATGTAACAGCTAACCAGTCATTTAATGGTTGATATGGCAATTGCGCTAATAACAGAAATATTGAACCTACTAACGTTAGAGGTAATGTATATAAGATACCATCTTTTAAGGCAAGAACACCTTTTAAGTTGACAAATTTCATAACTATCGGTATTACTTTCTCATTTAAATTATTTTGAAACGATGACATAATAATTCCTCCTTAAATACTCAACTAAATAACAAATTTTATATTACCTAAAGTTTCAAATCTTAATATAAGTAAACATTGCGCGCTTAATGAATACATATTAGGATCTTTTAACTACTAAGTCTTTACTAAAGTTTTTCTCCTCTTTCTTCTATTATCTTCTTGTACCAATATCCTGATAATTTTATTTTTCTATCTAAATTATTCTTATGATTAACATATATAAAGCCATATTGCTTTTTATATCCATTTAGCCAGCTCAATAAATCAATTGCAGACCAAGCGTAATATCCTTTTAAATTTATATTTTCTTCAATGGCTCTTTTCACCGCTTTTAAATGTGCCTCGATATATTTTATCCTTGGAACATCTACTATTTCATCCTCAATTATCAGATCTTCATCTCCCAAACCATTTTCAGTAATATACATTTTTATATCACCATAGCTATCTTTTAACATCCTTAATCCATCTAAGAATGCATCTGGAGCAATCTCCCATCCCCATTTTGTATAAACTTTATCTTTTAACATAACGGTTCTAAAAACTCCATCAAATGATGCATTTCCTGGTGCTCCTGTAGAATTCTCTCTAGTTCTTTCTTGACTTTCATTTTGAATATCATTCTTTGCAACCCTTTTCGGTTGATAATAATTAAGACCTATGAAATCATTCTTTGGCGCCATTTCTTTTATTACATCTAATTCATCTTGAGTCCATTCTGGAAGCCATCCTTTCTGTTCTAACTGTTTAACTACATATTCTGGATAACTTCCTTTTAATATCGGATCATAATACCAATTAATTTCATACTGATTTGCATGGTATGCTGCTTTAATATTTTCCTCATTGCTATCTATACTAAATGCTGGAGAAAAAACGTGAGTTATTCCTATTTCACCAAACTGCTTCATTTCCTTATAGGACTTTACCGCTTTGGCATGTGCTGTAAAAACATTATGTGTTACTTGAAAATACTTTTTAGGATTGTTCCTAATACCTGGTGGATGTGCTCCTGCTAGATACCCTAGCGATGCAAATACAACAGTTTCATTAAAAGTAATCCAATGCTTCACCCTGTCACCAAATGCTTTAAAACATACCTCCGCATATTTTACAAAAGCATTAACAGTTCTTTTATTTGTCCATCCCCCATCTTCCTCTAAATTTTGAGGCATGTCCCAATGATATAATGTTATAAATGGAACTATTCCGTATTCTAAGCATTCATCTATTAAATTATTATAAAAATCTATCCCTTTTTGATTAACTTCTCCGTCACCATCTGGAATTATTCTTGGCCAAGAAACAGAAAATCTATACGATTCTATTCCAATTTCAGCCATTAACTTTACATCCTCTTTATACCTATGGTAATGATCTACTGCTATATCTCCATTAGTTCCCTCAAAAGTTTTTCCTGGAATCTTGGAAAATACATCCCAATTTGATATTCCCTTACCATCTTCGTTATATGCTCCTTCTACCTGATATGCAGCAGAAGCTGCTCCAAATAGAAAATCCTTAGAAAATTTCATAATTTAATTACTCCTTCTATTTCTACATATTTGTCCATTCACTAGTTAGCTAATCTTAGCGCAAAATCTAATACTTTCTCCCCATTCATCATTCCGTAATCAACCATAGATATTACATCTACGAGAATTCCCAATGGTTCACATATTTTTTTCGCTTTTCCTAATGTGTATTCAACTTGTGGTCCTAATAACGCAACATTTACACCATCTAGATGTTTATCCATTTGACCTTCTGGAAAAGCTTCAATATTTGCCTCTATTCCCCTGATTTTAGCTGCATCCTTCATTTTATTTACCAAAAGACTTGTTGACATTCCTGCCGCACAAAATAATCTAATTTTTATCATTTACTATCCTCTCCTTCAAAAAAGTATATCTTTGTATAGAATTTATTTTAAATTTAATCTGTTTTTTAATTACACTTTCACTAATCCATTTATAACTTTTCTTAGTTCAATTATTTGCTCAATTAAATTTTTCTCTGTTATTGCAGTCATCAAATGATCTTGTGCATGTACAAACAATACTGACATATTTATTCTTTCGCCATTAGCCTCTTTTTGTAGAAACACTGTTTGTCCATCATGTGCCTTTGCAATAGCATCATTTGCTAATTCCATTTCTTTTTCAGCTTCTTCATAATTTTCTTCTTTCACATTGTTAAGAGCCATATAAGCGTGATTTTTACAATCTCCAGAATTGATTATAATATTCATAATTGCTATTTCTAATTCTTCCATAACTAATCTCCTCCGCTCTATATAATTTAAATCATCTTCATTCCATGCCATTACACAAAAGCAATACGGATGCCAAACTCTATAAAAACTTTTTCAAAAGTTAGTATTTAAAAGCTCCTTTTATTTCATTTAAACAGTGTAAGACCTTACTATATAAAGCTTTTACCATTTCCCGCTCTTTTGAAAATATTTTTATTTTATAATTATATTTTTAAAAATATTTTCAGTAAAAATCCAATATTGTTTGATTGCTTTTCTAACTGTTTATTTTTTTACTCGTAGTGTTTAAGAAAAATATATATTCTTTACACAGTGTTTGAATAAAATAGCACAGCGTTTGGCTTTTTTATTAATTAAGTGTTATACACTATCTTTTTTTAAACACAACAATTAAATTTATAATATTTTATTAAAAATCATCTTATAAAAAAATTATGTTTACATATATATTTATTCGACAAAGTGATTTCACTTCAATATATGTAAATATCCCTTTCATTTTAATTTTTAAGTAGAATAATTTAACTAATATATTAAAAATGAGTTTTACTAATATAAATAAATATATTATAATTAAAAATTGACAATGTATTATCAAAATGCAAAAAAATAAACACTTTAATAAAAGAAGTATAATTATTTTGATAATACGAAAATTTTTAAGGAGGATTATTTATGAAACAAAAGCTAAGCTTTCAGCAAAACTTATTAATAGGTTCATTATTATTTGGACTATTTTTTGGTGCTGGTAATCTAATTTTCCCAGTTCAAATGGGACAACAGGCTGGAGATCACGCTTTTACAGCTACTATTGGATTTTTAATTACTGGAGTAGGATTACCTATATTAGGGATTATCGCATCTGCTCTTTCAAGAAGTGAAAGTTTATTTGATATGGCGAGGCCTATTAGCTCTCGTTATGCAAGTATATTCACATGCTTATTGTATTTAACAATTGGCCCTTTATTTGCAATTCCACGTACTGCTACAGTTGCATTTGAAGTTGGAATTCATCCTTTTATTTCTGATGGATATTTGAAATTAGGACTAATTATTTTTTCATTAATATTTTTTGCTTTTACTATTTATTTTTCATTAAAACCAGGACAAATTTTAGATTGGGTTGGTAAGTATCTTACCCCTATTTTCTTGGTATTATTATCAATTTTATTAATCGCTACATTTGTAAATCCAATGGGACAAGCAAGTCAATTTCCTGCTCAAGGAAATTATGCAACTCAGCCATTATTCACTGGTTTATTAGATGGATATAATACCATGGATGCACTTGCTTCTGTAGCCTTTGCTATTATTATTATTTCTAACATACAAAAACTAGGAGTTAAAAACCCTCAATCAATTGCTATAGAGACATGTAAATCAGGCCTTGTTAGCGTTATAGGAATGACTATTATCTATGGATCTCTAGCTTATATGGGTGCTACAAGCTTAGGCAGCGTTAATCGTGCTGATAACGGTGGAAGTATATTATCTATGGTAAGCAATCATTACTTTGGTTTTACTGGACAAATATTATTAGCTTTTATTGTTGGAATCGCATGTATAAAAACAGCTATTGGTTTGATAACTTCTTGTTCTGAAATGTTCAGCGAAATGTTTCCAAACTCTATTTCTTACAAAAAATATGCTGTTTTATTTACAGTTTTCTCTTTCATAATCGCTAACTTTGGATTAAGTAATATCATTCAACTATCTATACCAGTACTTATGTTTTTATATCCTTTAGTAATTACTTTAATCCTACTATCTCTATTAGCGCCTTTCATTAATAAACAAGGTGATGTTTATAGATGGACAACAGGATTCACAGTTATTGCGGCATTTTTTGATTTATGTAAATCATTGCCTCAGCCTCTACAAGAGAATTTAATCGTCAAGCAACTTGTGAATTTTGCTCACTCATATTTACCTGGCTTTGATTATGGATTTGGATGGATAATACCAGCACTTTACGGGTTCTTCATAGGACTAATCATCTGGACTATTCGTTCAAAGAAACGCAAAAGTGCTTAAACATAATATTTCAAAGATAACTTAGACTTATGCAATAAGCATTCGAAAGGAGAAACATTGTTATTTCACAGGACTATGAAAATTTCGCTGAAAGTGCTAAATTGCAGGTTGCACCATTAATGCTTGCTCCCAATTTCATTGTGACAAGCATTAATGAAACAACCTACAATTAAGAGCTTTTAACAGCTTATTTTCAATGCCTGCTGCATAAAAATGTTTCTCCTTTCTAGTATGGTATTTATAATATGTAGTTTATTGTTTATATCACTTATCTATTTTCACTTTCCACAAGTCTCCGGTTGATTTATAAATTATAAATCAACCGGAGACTTTTACGCATCTGTCTTTTCAAATGCATGTGATCGAAATCTGGTAGGTGGAATATATTATCTTTTAAAAGGCAATCTTCAAAACCAGTCTTTTTCATAATTTATACTACAAGGAACACAGTATTTGCAGATTTGAATCAAGTATGAATTTTTGAGAATAAAAAAATAACCTAGCATACTAATGCTAAGCTCAATTCAAACTCTTCAATTTGTATTATATAATTGGTGGCTCACCCGGGAATCGAACCCGGGACACCATGATTAAAAGTCATGTGCTCTACCGACTGAGCTA
>NZ_JAKGTE010000027.1:0-84335 GCF_022324665.1 Clostridium sp. YIM B02500
CATGGTTAAATCATTAGTTTATGCTAGAAATTACTATTCATAAGTTTAATTCTTGAATTGGATATCTATATAGGGTTCCATATTGATAACAATACATATTCACTGTTTAAATTTCCTGAATAACAGCCATATCGAAATTTCATAAGTTTGAATATCATTGTGGAGCCCTATAGATTAACAGAATTGAATTTAAATTTATATGTGAAATGATTATCTGTCATTGTTAAAATTTTGTGTGTCTTATACTAGAGATTTCATAATTCCTTTGTAATAAAATTGTTTGTAACGTAGTCTTACCAACGCAATGCTAGTAAGAATATGTAATTTTAGGTAAAATATGATATTTAAAGTGAAATTAACTATAAGTTAACTGGTATTTAAAATAAAAGGAGTAAATTTATATAAGAACAAAATATTTAGAAGGTGGTAAGATTATATGAAAATTAGTAAGAAAGTTAAATTCATGCTTCCAATTGCTGTAGCTACAGTCATGGCTACGTCTGCCAGTATACCTTTTATAAGGAACGTTAATGCTGAAATTGCTGGTACATCAGGTATTGAAAATTTCTCATTACCTAAGGTTACAGGACCTTATAATATTAATGCAAATGTTGGTTCTGATCCAAAAGAGCTTGATTTTGCTTGGTTCACACAATCTTCTGGAAAGACACAAATAAAAATTTCACGTACATCTAATATGAATGGTACAGAATTTCCAACTTCTGCAGATATTCAGGATGCGGAACAAACTGTTGTAAAAGCTACACAATCTATTAATCAGAATGAGACAGCCCTTACAGATATTAATGGAAAGGCTACCCCTGCTAATAATGGGGATAATGTTTATAATGGGAAGAAAACAGCAGGAGCTCCAACTGGTGAATATTCAAATAAAGTGAAAGTAAAAGGATTAGATCCAGATACACAATACTCTTATTCTGTAAGTGATGGACAAGGTAATTGGAGTCCAGTTTATACGATTACCACACTGCCTACAGATAAAGTAACGTTCGCTGCTTTTGGTGATCCACAAATTGGTGCATTTGATAATTCTAAAGGTACTGCCAAATCTAATGCTACAGGTGGTCATAAGAACTTAAATGATGATAAAACAGGCTGGAATAATATGCTGAAACTAGTGACTCAAAATAAGGACTTAAACTTCCTTTTCTCAATGGGAGATCAAATTAATGATTATAATTACTTAGTTCAACCTTCAAATTCATCTGATGGACAATGGTATCAATATAGGGATTTCTTTAATCCAGATTCTACAGTGAATTACATGCAAAATATGCCTTTAGCTGCTTTTTGTGGTAATCATGATCATCAAATGGGTGAATATTATGGCTATCACTACAATCAGCCTAATATAAGTAAGTTAGGTGCTACACAATATGGAAATGATGGTGACTACTGGTTTACTGCTGGTCCAGTATTATTTTTAGTATTGAATGCAAATAACTATGGTACTGCTGATCATGATCAATTTATAGCAGAGGCTATTAAAGCCAATCCAAATGTAAAGTGGAAGGTTGCTACATGGCACCAATCTGCATACAGCGAAGCTAATCACAATACTAAAAATGAACTTGATGATCCAGTTTTAACAATACGTAATACTTGGACAAAAATGATGGATAAATACAATATAGATGTTGTGCTACAAGGACATGATCACTACTATACTCGTACTGCACAAATGTTAAATGGAAGTGCTGTTGATCCTAATACTGGTGATCCTGAAACTTTGAAAAATAGTAGCAACGCTTCTGTACCAGGCACTACAAATCCAAATGCTACTTATGCAAAAAAAGAATATCCAGACAGTGTAACTAATCCTAAGGGAACAGTTTACTTTACTCTTGATTCAGGTACAGGAAGTAAATATTATGACTTCAACAAGGGTAATAATGATACAATTGGCGGAAGTGCTGACCATTCATTTAGTGTTGTTGGATGGCAGGGGTATGTTCCATCGTACTCATATGTAAGTTTCACTGATGATACATTTACAATCAATACTTATGCAGCAAATGATTATACAATTGGTAATCAATCATTAATTGATAGCTACACTATTACAAAGAAATAATAAATAAGCATAACTTAGTAAAAGACAAAAGTTCAGTTTATATTGACTGGACTGTTTGTCATATAAAATTAAACTGCTTTTTATAAGGCAGTATAGAAGTAGGAGAATAGCATGAATATTATGAATATAAAATTAGGTTGGATTTCATCTATTAAGATAGGGGGCAAAATTATTGGATCTATTGCCATTTTGTCTGTTTACATTATACTGGCTATACTTTTTAGCTCACATACGCCTATTTATAATCCATTTAGTTCAGGAGCTGGTGGAGAAGTACATTATGAAAAGGGTAAAGTTCTCTCAATTGATGAACAGGTAATAAATTCATCAGGTTTTTCTGGGCTTTACATTGGAAGACAAATTGTAGATGTACTTATAGAAAGTGGGCAATATAAAGGACAGACTTTTAAGGTTAATAATGCCCTTAATTATGATACTAATTTTATTCTTCATAATGGACAGGATATTGTGGTGTCTGTTAATACATCTACTGATGATAAATCGTACGTAAATGTTTATATGTTTGCACCATATCGTGTTGTTCCTTTGCTTGTACTTATAGGCCTTTTTATTGGAGCAATCTGCTTAGTAGGTGGATGGCGTGGTTTTCATTCTGTGCTAGGGATAATATTTACATTGACCACGGTATTATTTATTTTTGTTCCATTACTTTTCATGGGTGTGTCTGATGTCTTGGCAACTATGTTGCTTGTCATTGTAACTTCTTGCGTAACCCTCTTTCTAGTGGGTGGCTTTGATAGAAAAACTTTGTCCGCTGTATTAGGAACAGTTGCAGGTGTTGTTGTGTCAGTTGTAATTATGCTTATTTTTAGTAGGATTCTAGGTATATCTGGTTATACATCTTCAGATACAGATGCATTGCTTAACATTGCTGGACAAAGTAAGCTGCAGGTGAAAGATCTTTTATTTACAGGTATTATTATTGCTTCACTTGGAGCTGTAATGGATATTGCTATTTCTATTGCTACCTCAATCAATGAATTAAAGAAGCAAAATCAGGATGCGTCCTTTAGTGAATTATTCAGTTCAGGTATGAATATTGGACGAGATATGATGGGGACTATGAGTAATACTCTTATTCTAGCATTCCTAGGTGAATCCATTTTCTCTTTTATTTTAATGTACTCTTACCAAGTACAGTTTAGGCAATTGATTAACTCAAACGGTGTTGCAATTGATATTCTTAATGCTGTTTGCGGGAGCTTAGCAGTTATACTTACAGTTCCAATTGTATCGGCTATTGCAGCAAAACTGCTTCAAGGAAAGCAAAGTTCCGTTAAAGAACAAGAAACTAGTTCTAATGTACTTTAGATACCGGAACTTATGCATATAACTCGCCGAAATCATAAATATTTTGATTCCGAAAAGCTATGAAAATATCGCTGAAGGTTCTAAGCAGCAGGTTGTATCCACTTTAGCATGCTCCAACTTTCAGTTTGACAAGCTAAAATGGAACAACCTACAGCTAAGAACCTTTAACAGCTCATTTTCAAATGTTTTCTACACAAATATATTTATGATTTCTAGTGCAGATATGAACTCAAAGTTTTAGCGACTTTGTAAATATGTTCATCTAATAAGTTTAATTCTTAAATTGTTTATCTATAATAAAACAACAGGCAGCCTAAAACTATTTGTAATAGGCTGCATTTTTATTGATGATATTTTGTTGACAGGTAAACAAAATAGTGTTAAGATGATTTTGTTGAGAGGTAAACAAAAAAAGTATCTGCTACTATAGGAGAATTTAAAATGAAATCAGAAAGTACAAAACAAATTATAGATATAAAAGATATGCAAGGAGGAAAAAGTATGAATATAATCGGAATTAGTGCTAGTTCACGAAAAGAAGGTAATACTGCCTGGATAGTAAATAAAATACTCGAAGGTGCGAAAGAACAAGGTGTTGAAACTCAATACTTTGATTTCAATAATCTTGATATCAAACCATGTCAAGGATGTTGGGCCTGTCATAAAGGTGATCAGGGGTGTGTTATCAAAGATGATATGCAAAAACTTAATGATGCAATTGACCGTGCAAATGTGATTGTTTTTGGTTCGCCGATTTATATGATGCAGATGAGTGCTCAAGGAAAGATCATCATTGACAGGATGTTTGCACGATTTTCTCCACGATACTCTCCATATTTCAAGGAAGAAAATGCAGCTGAAAAAAGACTAGTTCTTACATTTAATCAGGGAAATCCAGATCCTGAGCTATTCAAGTCGTATATTGATTATACTAAGCACATGTTTGAGCTGCTTGAATTTGATGTTAAAGAGGTACCGGTTGTTACTGGTTTGAGAAATGGACTAGCAAATGAAAGAGAAGATCTTAACATTATGTTAAAAGATGTAGGAAAAACAATTGTTTCGGAAGGGATCTCAAAGTAATAAGGATACTAGGTATCTTTGCTCATTCCTCCATTTTGGAGGGATGGTCAAAAATACCCAATTTGTTACACGGTAATAATAGTTCTTAATGAAACAAAATAACAACTATTAGCAGTAGGATTCACTCAGTTTATATCAACATCACTCATAAATCTTTACAAAATAACAAATATTGATAGGAGGGTTTAAATGTCCAAATTTAAATCAAATAATGAACAAAACTCAGAACAAATTATAGATAAACATGCTTTAATATTCGGTCTTATATCTGTATTTCTTTGTGGAATAGGCTTTACGATCATAGCACCAGTCGTTCCATTCTTAGTTCAGCCTTATACAAGTAATGCAGGAGAACAAGCTATAGTTGTTACACTCCTTACATCTGTTTATGCAGTTTGCGTGTTTTTGGCAGCTCCAGGTCTTGGTGCTTTGAGCGACAGATATGGACGTCGTCCAGTACTCTTAGTATGTCTATTGGGTTCAGCAATCGGGTACGTAGTCTTTGGTATAGGAGGCGCCTTATGGATACTATTTGCCGGGCGTATAATAGATGGTATAACAGGTGGGACTATAAGTACTATTTTTGCATATTTTGCAGACATAATTCCTAGTAATCAGAGAACTAAATACTTTGGATGGGTGAGCGCTATTGTAGGTGTAGGTACTGTAATTGGTCCAACTTTAGGTGGATTACTTGCTAAGTTTGGTTATTCTGTACCAATGTATTTTGGGGCAATAATAACTTTACTAAATGTTATTTATGGAATCTTTTTTATGCCTGAGAGTCTTCACAATGAAGATAGATTAGAGAAGATCACTTTTGTGAGACTAAATCCATTTACACAGCTTGCAAGCATACTTTCTATGAAAAGTATAAAAATGTTACTTATATCAGGGTTCTTACTTTGGATACCAAACGGATCTTTGCAAGCAGTATTTTCACAATTTACAATAGATACTTTTAGCTGGAAGCCTACAGTAATCGGACTCATGTTTTCAATTATGGGCTTTCAAGATATCATTTCACAGAGCCTTATAATGCCAAAGCTTTTGCTAAAACTTAATGATAAACAAATAGCGATTCTCGGCATGGGGTCGGAGATTATAGGATATGCTTTTATTGCTCTATCCGCTTTGTTATCATTTTATCCTCTCTTTATCATTGGAATGTTTATATTCGGTTTTGGTGATTCAATATTTGGGCCTTCATTCAATGGGATGCTTTCTAAATCTGTGGATTCAAGTGAACAAGGAAGGATTCAAGGAGGCAGTCAATCTATTCAGGCTTTAGCAAGAATGATTGGACCTATCATTGGTGGACAAATCTATGTATCAATTGGTCATTCAGCACCTGCTTTTATGGGGATACTCCTTATAGCATTGGCAATACCAGTTTTATATAAGAGGACCCATGTAAATATATAAAACATATACGTTGCAAAAATAACTCTTCATCATAATTCTAAAAATATTACAAGAATTTTATCTGTGATTGTGAATTGTGAAATGTGGATTGTAAATTGTAACATATATACATACTTTATTTTCAGGCGAGTATCAATTTTTATTTTGGATTGTAAGGAATATAAAAATAATAAAAAGTCCATGTCGCCTAAGATTTTGGTATAAGGCGAGGAGATGAATTGCCCGCATATTATATAGAGTCTGACAGCTTACATTAAATATGTAGGCTGTTTTTTTATTCTTTAGGAATTTATATTCCAATAAAATTTGTGGACGAGGTACTCCTTGAAGGTATAACTTAAAAAAGGTTGATTGACTAGTTTTTGTATTTTAAAAAGAATAAAAAAGAAATCTTATTCGCCTGCGATTTTGTTCTTTGCTTAAAAGTATAAAACTTCTGAATTTTGAAAGACAATGATATAAGTGGTTAAGTAGAAGAGGTTTGTAAAAATCAATATGATTAAAGAATTAATGAGGGCTAGAGAATATCTAACCCTTATTAATTTTGCATATTTATCATATATACTGATAAATTAATTAGGAAGATTAAGGGAAAAAGAGAAAATATAAGCATGACTGATATAATTGATAAAAATATCATTATTGACGATAGAAACGGATTTTGATTTTATCGGAAAAACTGATAAAATATAAGTATAGTAAGACAGACAAGCAGCTAAGAACGTCGATTGAATGGGGGAGAATATATGAAATTAACACCAATAAGATTAAGAAGATTAAACTCTGGTCTTGATAGTGAGGAGGTTATAGAAGCATTAAAAATAAGTAAAAGTACATTTTATAAGTTAGAGCAAGGGTGGACAAGACCATCGCCAGCACTGATAAAAAGACTTGCAGATATTTATAAATGCTCAACAGATGACATATTTAGAGATTTAAAGATAACAGGGTAGACAATAAAAGATTCATCAAAATTTATGAGTGCATTAGAAGAGGTGAAAAACAAAAGTTATCGAGATAGATATTTTATGTCAGGGGGAATTCAAATTGTTAATTAAGTGTAACTGGAGAACCTGTAAAAATTATAAAGATGGAGTATGCAAAGCAGATTCTATTGAATTAAAGAGCTTTGATTACGAAGAAGATAACGAAGAGTTAGAAGGTTTAAAATGTGCCACATATGAATATGATTCCTTTTGGATGTGCGATAAGGGAAGAGAAGTAGATGCAAGATGATATATAAAGAATACGAAAGCTATAAGATGGTATAGGAGTTGATAAGATGAGCGAGGGCTGGTTTAAGATTCACAGAGTTTTATTTGAAAAGGCTATTTGGTTAAATTCAACTTTAGAGCAGAAGGTTATATTGATTACGATTCTAAGTATGGCAAATCATGAAAAAAGAGAGTGGGAATGGAAAGGAACAAAGTTTAAAGCAGAAGCAGGTCAATTTGTAACTTCCCTGGAGGGAATAGTTAAGAAAAGTGGTGATGGTATATCACTTCAAAATGTAAGAACTGCCCTTAAGAAATTTGAAAGATATGATTTTTTAACACAAGAGGTAACAAAGACTGGAAGACTTATAAAGATAGTAAACTGGGAACTTTACCAAGGGAAGCAAGAGAAAAATGTCAGTCATTCTAGCAGTGAATTAACAAGCATATCACAAACAGCTGACAAAGAGCTAACAACTAACAAGAATAATAAAAACTATAATAATCATAAGAATAATGTATTTATAGAAGAATTTACTAAAAATAAGCCGCTAATTGAAAGTATATTAGAATTTATAAACATGAGACAAAGAATTAAAAAACCAATAATGGAAAGGGAATTAAAAATATTATTGAATAAATTAAAAGATTTATCTCAAGACGAAGAAACACAAATTAAGATTTTAGAAAACAGCATAGAGCATTGTTGGCAGGGATTATATCCATTGAAGGAGGAAAAGTATATTTATGGACGCACTTCAAAGAATATTAAATCAGGTGAGAGAAAATTCAATATTAAAATCCCAGAACGGAAACCAAAAGCAGGTGCAGGCTGCACAAGAGACAGGCCATTTTAAATGTGAAAAATGCAAAGATACAGGTTATATTATAAAAGCTCAATTTCATGCACAGCCACTGATGACACCATGTTCGTGCTTAGAGATTGAAAATGTCAAAAGGCTATGGAAAAATAGTGGGATAAACCCAGAAAATTTAGAAAAGACCTTTAGCAATTTTGAAGAATGGTCAAGAACTTCTAAAAAAATGAAATTTATTGCAACAGATTATTATATGAGTTTTGACGAGATAAGATCAAATAGGAAAAATTCAATTCTACTTTGCGGTAATCCAGGAAGTGGAAAGACTCATATTGCCTTAGCTCTTGCAAATAACTTTTTGAAAAATAATATAAAAGTTGTTTACATGCCTTATAGAGATGTAATTACAAGCCTTAAACAAAATATACTAGACAAAGAATATTATAAAAAGACCTTAAGCAAATATCAAAGCTGCGAAATTCTATTAATTGATGATTTATATAAAGGAAAAGTTAATGAAACAGACATAAATATAATGTTTGAACTGATAAATTATAGGTATTTTAATCACTTGCCAGTTATTGTTTCAAGTGAGTTCACAGTTGAAAGACTGCTAAATTTTGATGAAGCAATAGGAAGTAGAATATATGAAATGACCAAGGATTTTATAGTTGAAATTCAAGGCACGGAAAATAATTATAGACTGAGGTGAGAATATGTCCAATATACATTGGTGCATATGCTTAAAAAGCAGCAATATGCCAGGGAAAATAATTTTTAAAAAACATGCTGAATTTGGAGATAAGGCAAATAAACTCTTAGAGAAGAAAAGTGCTGAGTTGATGGGGGGAGAGGTTTTGAAAGGTGAATATAGCTATGCAGATGGAAACAAAGATTTAGAGTGCGAAAATGATTTTGCTCTAATAAAAGAAATTAATTCATTAGATTATGAAAATAATGAAATAAGTAAAAATGATGAAAATATCAAGAATAAAGTTTTAATTAATAAAGTTGAGGAGAGAAATAATATGGATTCAAAAGGAATTATACAAAGATTAAATACATGCATTATAGCATTAAACAGGAGCAATACACAGTTAAAAACTTTGGGGCTTAAAAAGGCTCAGGCAGAGAAAGAATATAAAGTAAAACAAGCTGAGGAAATATTAAAACTTAGGGAAGATAAATATCCAGCTACCTTAATAATGGAATTAGTCAAAGGAAATAAAGAGGTTGCAGAATTAAGACTTCAAAGAGATGTAGCAGAAAATGCTTATTTTACATGCTTAGATGGAATAGATAATTTAAGAATAGAAATAGAATTGATAAAGAATAAATTAAAGTGGATTAGAGCTGAACTTAATAGTCTATAAAAGGGAGTTAATTGGTGATTTTATTTCTTAATGTTTAGCTTAGATGCAAGCTTCATGCCAGTAGAAGATGATAAATAGTTTTATTTATAGATAATCCAACTAACACCTGAATTTATGCATGTAACTCGCCGAAATGAATAACATACTTTTGTTCCAGTTTCTGGGTAATTATGATGGGGGATTCTAAGGCTATAAAGTTGCACCCAAAGTGCTAGCCTCAAAGAACAAGCTTTGAACTAGCACATTTGGAACAACTTATAGCCAAAGAATCACATCCATCAAAATTACCAATGAAACATTCCACAAAAGTATATTAATCATTTCTAGTTGGGATATATTTCATAGCATAAATCTAACTTATAATTGTGTTATCTATAAATCATAGTGTGAATATAAAACTTGATTAAATTGAGATCTATTTTGTGGAGAGGTATAAGGAAACTTTGAAAGATTAGTAAGTAAGAAGGCTAATGAGTAAGGAGGAGTGATATATGAATATCACTCTGCAAACAAGGAATTGGGAATGATTACAATTAAATCATAACATATAAATGCATCATTGTAATGGTTTTTAATAACCAAAATTGTGGCATCATTCCCCATTTCTTTTGATCTAAATTCATCTAGCTATACTAGTTGAAATAATATAATGTTCAAAATCAAATTTACATAAATCTCAACCGAAATTGAATACATATTTGTTCTATAAGGCTATGAAAATTTCACTGAAATGTTCTAAATGGAAGGTTACACTTATTACTGCATGTTCCTACTTTCAATGTGACAAGCAGTAAATGGAACAACTTCTCATTAAGAATCTAAGCAGCTTATTTTAAAATGCCTACTTCATAGTATGAACTTTGAGGTTACAAACATGTACCAAATTTTTCTGTTTATGATATATCAAATTTTAAATATGGAGACCTATTATATACAAAATGAATTTTACTTATTTTTAGAAATTTAGAAACTAGGGGTGGTTAATATGAACAGTACAATAGATAAAGTAAGAAGATATAGAGAGATTTTAGCGGACATACAAGATATAGATATAAGAGTTCAGGAGATTGAGGAAGAAATCATAGGAATAAGTGGAATAGAGATGGGAGAAAGAACAGGTAAAACTTATAAGATTACCTCAAGTGTGGAACAGCAAGCAGAAAAGTTAATGGAAAGAAAAGAAGCTTTATATAGGGAGCAAGCAAATAAGAAAAGAGAATTAAAAAGGATAGAAAATGCACTTACTATATTGACTGAAGAAGAAAGCGACATTATAAAAATTGTTCATATAGAACATAGAAAGTATTATGTTGTTCAGGAGAAATTAAAGCTGTCTTATCAAAGGATCAAGCAGCTAGAAAAGCAGGCAGCAACTAAGATGGAAAAGTATATATCATAATGATTTTTTGAAAGGTATTTCCTCGGAAATACTTGTTGTAAAATTGAAAACTCCAAAGGAAACGTGGTCGGATTTGAGACTATAACATATTTTAAATATTTTTTATTTTCTTTGAAAATATATAATTATCTATAAATACTGATAAGATTAAGCTTACACTTATTAACATATCAATTGTGCTAGTAATAATATCGTTGAAAAAAAGTTTGATTATAATTAAAAATAAACACCATAGGAAAATAAAGAAATCACTTTTTCCTAACAGTTTTAATTTTTTATAATAATTTTCACTAGATGATTGAAAATTAAAGCCACGTATTTTAATAATTTTTTTATTAAATCCTTCAAAAATATTAAAATATAGGCTAATCGATGATAGCAATAAAAAAACTGCAAGTACACACATGAAAATGATAAACATAAAAAAGCTCCTTTCATAATATCTATTTTGAAATATATTTATACTAAAAAAGAATTGTAGTTTAAGTGATTATATTTTTTTAGTTATATAATTTAAAAATATATTATGTTGCAAAAATAATTATTCGTGATAATTCTAAAAATATTGCAAGAATTCTAGCCGTAATTGTGAAATGTGCATTGTGAATCGCAACATATATAATAATATTATAATCAACAGTCATATTCATGTATATAAAATACCCAAAATAGAGTCTACAGCATTTTATTGTAGACTCTTTGATTTTTCGAAGATCTTATTTCCTAAACTAACTATTAATGATAAGCTTATTACTTCTTTTCAATTATTGCAGTATATTTTAGTTCTTTTTTCTCATCATTAAATTCAAAATTTAATTTTAAGTTAGGGGGAGAAGCATAGCCAGACAAATATATTTCATATTTATTAGCTTCAATTTCACTCATTGTTGAACTTTTTTTAATTATTTGTTTATAGTATTTATAAGATTCTTCTGGCAATGACCAAGAAGCTGAAATTCTACTTGTTGTTTCAAATAAACCGTTATATTTTCTGTAGAAATAGTCGATATTTTCAGCATCATCTGGCACTTTTTCAGGGAAAAAATTCTTATAAATGGCTTCATATTTACGCATATCATTACCAACATGTAAGTAATTCTTAGGTGAATTTGTATATGACTCTAATGGTGGAGTTACAAAAACTAACATAAATCCACTAACCAAACTTATCATGATAGAAATTAACAACACTAAAACATTTAAAATAATTTTCCATCCATATGATTTAATATAATTCATCTTACTTAAAATAATTTTTCCTAAGATACTGCAAAATAAAGGAAGCATAAACATAATAAATAAGACACTATATGTTTTAATTCCTAAACTTCCAAAATAGAAACTGGGATATTCTAAATCATAACCTATTTTAATAGAAAGATATCCAGCAATTATTCCTAATATATTAAGACCAATAATCACAGCATATATAACTTTAAATATTTTTTTTATGGTCTCAAATCGTATATTCTTTTTAGCATTCAGTAATAAATCTTTCTCTTGGAGATTAACATAAGTGTCACTATCATCATAACTTTTGACCTCAATATTTTCTGTAGCATCTTTAAAAAGTTTGCTACACTGTGCACAATCATGTAAATGCTCTTCTACAAGAAGTTTGCTTTCAGGACTGCATGTATTATCGATGTATGCAGGTAACAAGTCCATAATTACTTCACATTTCATATTTTCATCTCCTTCAGGCTTTTTTGTAACATTAGTTTTGCACGATGAAATGTAACTCTAGCCCAAGTTTCATTTTTTCCATATTTTTTCCCTATCTCTTTATAACTTAATTCTAAATATGTTCTACTAAAGAATACGGTTTTGTAAGGGTCACACATTTGCATAACTATTTTTAAAATATAACTTAATTCATCTTTTTTAACAAAATCATCTTCTAAAAGATTTTTAGTATTAAATTCCATTTCTTGTATGTTTTCAATATCAACTATTTTAGATGTCTTTTTTAAATAATCAAAATATAAGTTTTTTCCTATTTGACACAGCCAAACAATCAATTTACTTTTTCCTTTAAAACTTTCAATTTTATTAAATGCCTTTACAAAAGTCTCTTGCGTTAAATCTTCTGCTAAATCATAGTCTTTAGTCAATTTTAGCAAGAACTTAAATACATTCTTAACATATAATTCATATATTATTTCAAAATCAGTTTTTTCCATCTTCCTCCCCTTTTACAATATAAATCTTAAAATGATTATTCAAAGATTTAGGTGGATTTTTAGTATTTATATATATGACTATTAAAAAAAGATTTCGTTACAAAAAGCTGAAAATTATTGTTACTTTAAATATATCATTAGAATTATATCAGTAAAACAATTCATAGATAAACAGCATTAAATAAATAAATTATTCACTTGGAGCAAAATAAAATTAATAGAAAAATTTTAGAAATCCTAAATAATATCTATAAAAAATTAATATTGAAATCATCTATAATAGTAGATGAACTAAAAACACTTACGGAAATGATATTGTCCCTTCATACTGTCAAGTTTATTATTTTAATTGACTATTATAAAGGGAGCATATCAAAAAGTAGGTGTTTTTATTATATAAAAATAACTAATAAAAGAGGTGTAGTAGAAAGGATGGTATATATGAAAGGTATAGACGTAAGTAATCATAATGGAAGCATAAAATTTGGACAGGTTAAAGATTCAGGAATAGAAGCTGTTTACATTAAAGCTACAGAAGGTACGACATTTAAAGATCGATGTTTAGAGGTTAATTATTCCAATGCGCATTGCGAAGGATTAAAAACAGGATTTTATCATTTCTTGGTTGGAACTAGTGAGCCAGAAACTCAGGCTAATAGTTTTTATAATGCTATAAAGGATAAAGCAAATGATCTAATTCCAATGCTAGACGTAGAAAGTAATTTTGATGGGCTAATGGACTATATATTAAGATTTATTGCTAAATTTAAAGAGATATCAAATATGCAAATTGGTATCTATACTTATACTAGCTTTACAGATAACTTGGATGACAGAATTGCTGGTTATCCACTATGGGAGGCGAATTATAATAATAATCCATGGAAATTAAATTCTAATTTCTTTGCTAATAGAGTGGGGCACCAATATTCGGAAACAGGATGTGTAAATGGTATAGATACTGATTGCGATATGAATGAGTTTAATGATGGAATAATTAATAAAACTAATGGATATGTAAGAACTAATTATCTTCCAATTGGATATAGAGGGGATGGAAGTTTTGCCGGAGTTGACATGGAATATGTGCAAGAATATTTTGAAGATATTCGTATTTATGCTAATTCAAATGAAAATGGAATCTGGGTTGAAACTCAAAATTTGCCTATGAGCAAATGTTTAGAATTAAAAGATACGTTAGGAAGTTGGTTTTGTGATATAAAATAGTTTAAAGGGCATGAGAGTAATCTTGTGCCCTCTATTTTTTTGTACTTTTCTGATATGTCCTTAGTAAAAGAATCGTAGAGAGCTATGATATGAGCAGTTTATGTGGTGATTTGAAATATATGTTATAATAATTATTATATGGAATAGAAATTTGGTTCAGATAGTAATTAATATTACTAATTATAGATTTTTATACTGGAGGGAAGTAGTTGAATGAGAGTAAAATATGGAAAGTGATTTTTTATTCAATGGGTATTATAAGTGTAATTGTTTTGGGGTTATATATATATGCTATGTCTACATTTTCTGAATCATTTTCATAGATATAAAAATGAAATTAATAGGGGTGGGAGTATAATATGAAAAGAGTTTTGCTTTTAATCTTTACTACCATAATTATGTTTCAATTTTTGATTGCATGCTCGACAAATAAAAATGTAGCATTTAAAGAATTTTATTCTAATGTAATTGGGTTTAGTAAAACTGATGAAGAACAAGCTATTCAGCAAGATACGATTCTAATGTTGACTAATGAAGAGTTTCAAAGGTTTAAAGATAAATATTTTACACCAAGAGAAATTCCAATGAAATCACCTGATAAGGAAATGGCAATTTTATACTTACAAATACCTTCCGTAAATAGTTCAGTACAAGGATATAGAGTTGAAAGTATAAATGTAGGCAATGATACTTTAACAGTAAACTTAAAACAATCATCAGTTGCACAAGTTGATGGAATAGAAGGTTTTGATGGTACATGGAAATGGGTTATATTAGTTCAAGTAGATAAAACTAATTTAAAAGATAATATGAAGATTGTTTTAAATAAATAAATTTAATCTAATACTTTTAAGATTAGAATAAGCCACAAAATAGGAGGTATTATGGAGATAGAGTTTAAAATTTCAAAGGATGAATTAATAGCTTTTAATATGAAGTATATTGTTAACACAAAAACTTACAAACAGCAAATTCGTGCATATGCTGTACTTGCTTTTTTTATACTGCTTGGATTGATGATTTTACTTAGAAGTACTTTATACACTGTAACTATTATTATTATGTACATTATATTCTTCTTTTCTAGAAAAAAAATATTTAACAGATCACTAAGAAGAAGATTTCTAAGAATATATGGAACAAATAAATTAACAGATACATTTGAGACAACGCATTTAAAATTTATAGAAAAAGGAATAAAAACTAATACTAGATTTTCAGAGAAAATTCATAATTGGAACTCCATAAAAGGTTTGTATTTATTAGAACAATATATTTTTATACCTACAATGAATGGTGAAAGTTTAGTAATACCTATATTGTCGTTTTCTTCAATGGACGATAAGAAGTTGTTTTTAGATACTATTCTTAAGAATACAAATTTAGAATTAAAATATAGTTATCCTGATTCTGTTTAGTTTTAAATTCTATAAAACCTCCTCAATTTTGAGGAGGTTTTTGATATTTTATAAAGTAAAGTTATGCAATTGCAATGACTGCCGAAATTGCTTCAATTGATTCTGAAAAAGAAGATATAATTGCAGCACCTAAAGCTGTTTCAGGAAGTGCAAGTAATATAGCAGCAACAACTGCAATGCATATTATGACACCTATAGCGGGATTTTCTTTAACAAAATCAACTACGCTGCTTGTAGCAAGTTTAAGATCTTCAAGCAATTTATCTTTATCTACTCTAAATTCAATTGATAAAGTTTCTGAAAGAGAAAATGTATCATGTTCAGGCACGTTAAATGAATTTTCAAGCTCAATCTTTAAACTAGTACCATTAGTTGATGTTTTAATTGATAGTTCCATATCTTTTGCTTTTGCAAGAATTGTTGACAATTCAATGTTATCTTTATTTAAAGATGCTTTAAGATTATCAAGAGGCGTTTGTATATCGGCACCATCAAATTCACCACCTTTAAATTTTATAACTTTTGAGTCATCTCCTAAGGCAGCTTTTACTGCTGCTCCTATAGCGATTTTAACAAATGCATTATTAAATATTTCTATTTCTGCATCAGGGGTTGAGAATTCAACGCCAAATAGTTTTGCAAAACTGTTATCATTAAGTGCTCCTAAGATATCGACTGGAACTACGCTATTAACACCTGGATCCTTTCCAGAAGAAATATTATTATCAATTTCAATATCTGCATTGCCATGTAAAGTAACGGTTGAAATTTGGTCAAATGCCCAATCTTTTGGAAGTGGATATCCAAGATTTCCACTAAAGCCAGTAGACATATCACATACGAAACTACTGCAAGAATAACCGGCATTTTGCACTCTGCTGCATACATTTCTAGGTGCATATATACCTATTTTATAGATGGAATTTGCGTTAGTGAATTTTTCGCTTATTGCTTTAAAATAAGGTAATACATTAGATGTTACATCAGAATCTAGTGCATCAAAATCAACAGCAAAATATATTATTGTATCTTTAGTAAAACCTAATTGGGCTGCAGCAAATATAGCTGAGTCTGCATCGAAGACACCTTGGTCATACGAAAAATAACTTAATTTGTATCCTCCAACTTCAAAGATTGGAATAACTCTTAATCCATTATCAAATATAATTTTTAATTCAGATGAGGTCATTCTAAATTTTCCAGTAAGATATCTGCCAACTACTTCATATTTATTAGCTTTAAGAGTAGCTGCAATTGCGTCTGTAATAGTAGTTGAACAATCGCAGGCAGTACCTTTTCTAGTGTTATCTCCAGTACTTACAAGCAGTGATGCAAAGGTTTGGCTTCCAGCAATTCCATCAGCATTTAAGCCGCAAAAACTTTGGAACTTTGTAACTGCATTTTTAACTCCATTTCCATAACCACCATCAAATCCATTAGGATCAAATTCTTTACCGTTACAATATAAAGCAAACTGTAGTAAATATATAAATTTAGTTTTAGTACTTCCCAATGATAAAACAGGACATTTACTTTTAGTTGAAGGTCCAAATACTCCATTTGGTGTAGAAATGCCTTCCTCAATCTGCAGAGCATAAATTAAGGCTTTATTAGTAGAACGGTCATAAATTCCATTGCATGGTACTAAGCCTATATCTATACTAAAAGAAGTATTTGAAATATAATTTTTGTTTAAGTATTGTTGAATAGTACGTATTTTTTGATCACATTTGTCCTTATATTCACCATAAGTAAGCATTTGAAAAGCATCCATAGATAATAAAGCTTTCATTAAAATACTATCAACAACGCCATTTGCATTAGATAATCCAGCATCAGTTTGAAGTTGTTTTATAGCAGCTTCTGTATTTGTACCAAATGTACCAGTAAATCCGCCGGGATTATATCCTTTGCAGAATAATGCTCCTTGGAGAATAAATATTTTATGCTGATAAGATATAATAGCGGATTCAGACCAGTCATTTTGTGGCTGAGAGTCAATTGATAAATTTTCAAATGCACTTCTTGTTGCGGGGCCAAAGCTTCCGTTAGGGGTAGATATACCAAGTTCAATCTGCAGAGCAGTTGTTAGTGCTGTTATTGTTGTCCAGCCAGTAGCCCCATCCTCAGGAATTATTTTGTAATTAGAATTATCCTTGTAAATTCCATTTAACCATTGTTGGGTTTTTAATACCATTTGATCCAAGTGAATCACTCCTTTATTTTTGTTTTCATAATATATAAGAGAATAATTTAATAATATGTAAACCTAAAATTAAAGAAATATTTTTATTATGCTAGCAGTACCAAAAATAAAATCTACATGGATATTAGAAATATAGATATAAAATAATCTCAATGGCGTGAAAATAATTTTATGCTCTCCATTTTTTTGTAAAGAATCAAAGATATGCTATAATAAAGTAAACGTTAAAATATAATTGCAATACAGGTTATTATTAAATTTTATGAGAATATTGGAAACTTAAAGGAGATTGATAATTTATGGTAGAAAACATTACGGAATATTCATTAAATGATGGACTTAAAGTGCCAAGCATTGGGTTTGGGACATACAGCCTAAATGGTATAGAAGGAGCTAATAGCATCAAAGAGGCAATTGATTTAGGATATAGATTAATTGATTCAGCATTTAATTATGAAAATGAAGGCGCAGTTGGGGAAGCAGTAAGGAAATGCTCTGTTTCAAGAGAAAGGCTTATAATTACTTCTAAATTACCTGGTCGTCATCACTCATATAAAGAAGCTATTAATACAGTTGAAGAGTCATTATTTAGGGCTGGATTAGATTATTATGATTTATATCTTATTCATTGGCCTAATCCAAGAATTAATTTATATGTTGAAGCTTGGCAGGCAATGATTGAATTAAAGAAAAGAGGCTTAATTAGATCAATAGGTGTTTGCAATTTCATGCCAGAACATTTACAGACTTTAATAAAAGAAACTGGTGTAGCTCCTAGTATTAATCAAATTGAGCTTCATCCTTATTTTAATCAAGAAGAGCAACGTGCTTGTAATAAAGAACATGGTATACTTACAGAATCTTGGAGCCCTCTTGGAAGAGGTAATAGTATGTTAAAAGACGAGAAAATTGCTGGAATTGCTGAAGCACATAAAAAATCCATTTCACAAGTAATTTTACGTTGGCATATACAATTAGGGGCAATTCCACTTCCAAAAGCATCATCAAAAGAGCATCAATTAGATAATCTTAATATTTTTGATTTTGAATTATCAGAAGATGAAATGAAAATCATTTCTGGACTTTCTCGTGAAGATGGTCGTACAACTAATCAAGATCCTAGAGTTTACGAGGAATTCTAATAAAATAAGCAGTAGAAATGGGTAACCTGACTACTGCTTATTTTTATGTATATATATCACTTCTCGTGATAAAACTTAGTAAAGCAGTAGAGAGGGAGGTCCTAACTACTGCTTTTGTCTTTTAGGAAACGCAATGTTCTATATCATACATTAGTATGAGATTAAGAATTAATAATGAAAATATATCCACTCCATTAGTATATTATCCGGCAATAAAAATGTGATAAAAATTAGTAAGATAATTGATATTTTCATTATTTCTTTTATAGCAAATCATAAATTAATACATAGTATGGAATTGTAGAGAGATTCTTATGTACCATAACTTAATGATAGTGTAACTATGCTATGAAGAAATAGATATAAAAATAAATTTACACTGTTAAATATAAATGTTTAATTTTATTATTCATTACGGAGGAGAAAAAGATGAGTAACAAAGAGTGTTGTGATTGTGATGATCTTGGAATAATGTATACTATTAATTGCGAAGGAACTCTTAGCGACGATGCCGAGTGCTGTCCAAGAATGGATTACCCTGGAAAAGATGCATTGGAAGATGCGTATAATCAAGGACGTAATAAAGGGTATTGTGATGGTGTGGAAGCTGGACGTGAAGATGGATACTGTAAAGGATACGAGCAGGGAGCAAGGGAAGCATGCGAAAACACAAAGCAAAAAGCTTTAGATTGTGTAAGAAATATTAATTGTCGTTAATTGTTAAAAGAATATTTATTGTTTAGTAAATTTACTGAATAACAAAAATAAGAGATAGCAGAAGATCATGTGAATGATAATAAGGCTATCTCTTTATTTATTGAAAATAGGAAACGTATTTTAATTATTAGCATAATTTTAAAATAATATACATAGATAATAAAAATATTATTAATCTTTTTCGCTTTTGTATTGAATTAATTTTTTATTTATAAGCTTTGCTTCCCTTTCGCCATTTATGCTCATCATAGTATAAACTAAAAATTTTACTATAACTAATGCAAAGATATATGCTAGAAGTAAATTAATATTCATAACCTTACCTGGGCTAAAAAACAACAGCCATAATAAAATCATTAATTCTGAGAGCGTTAAGAAAACATTAAAAGTAATTAGTCGAACTTTTTTATTAATATCGTTTTTGTTTATAAAAGCCAATTTAAAAAATACATACGCCAATGAGAATAACATAATTTGAAAAAGTTGTGAAGTTTCAATTGTTTCCTTTGAATAAATCGCTGAAATCGTTGTAATAAGGATCATTAGGAATCCGCTAGATATAAAGAAATCTTTTAAAGAATTTTTTAAATAACCAATAAATTTCATAGTATAACCTCCTTATTTATAATCCTAATTTTTTCTTAAATACAGGAACATATTGTCTTGAAATGAATATCTTTTCTCCATTTTGTAGTAATGCTTCAAATTTGCCATAGAAAATTGGGCTAACAGATTCTATTTTAGAAATATTAATAATTGTTGACTTTGATGCTCTAAAAAAATCACTGTTCTCATATTCAGACTCAATTTCGTAGAGCTTAAGTCTTGATTGGAAAATTTTTTGCTTACAGTAGATGAAGACTTTATTATCTACAGATTCAAAATAAAATACATCTTTAGGATTGATAATATGCATTTGTAAATCTGTAAATCCAATAAGCTTTTTTGAAGATGATTTGAGAGAATAAATTAATTGTAGTAATGATTCGTCAGGCTCGTTACATTTTATTATTATTTCTGGTTCCGATCCAGCAGGGATATTTTCAATAATAATTTTCATTTCCACGTCCCTCCTTGCTTTATATTTATAGTATATGTCAGCAAATTTCACTATTCAATAGATTTGAAGTGAGATGCAAAGCTAGCTTTGTAAGTTGTATTTTTAGAGTGATAGGTTGAAAAATATGCTAATCAAAAGAAAAATCAATTTGATGGATTAATCATTATAGAATATATTTCACAAAAAATAATATATGTTATAATTTACTTAAGATGGGAAGCAATACTATATCATGAAATTTGAGAGATAATAAGATTTAGAGTCATTTGGATTTTAATAATGAAATTAGTACAATCTTAGAATTGTTAAGATTTATTATTCAAATATAATAAAGATTGTTTCAATAAATGGAGGGGATTTTATTATGAATACTGAAAACTATACTTATGTGGCAAGCTGTGCTTTTACAAGAGAAGAACCAGAACTTAGCGCAAAAATTCAAGACTATTTAAAACAGAGATTTGATATGCCTATTATAAGGTGCTGTGTTCGAAACTATAAGGTAGAGGAATTTACGGCTGATATGCCGGAATGGATGCAGCCACGTTGGAGAGCTACTCCACATTATAAGGAGTTTTCTGAGGATAGTACAATGGTATATGTTTGTCATAATTGTGCTGCTATTTTTCAAGAAACTATGAAGGAAGTGAAGAGGATTTCGCTTTGGGAACTTATTTTGAATGATGAAGAATTTAAGTTCCCAGATTATTCACATGAAAAAATGACATTACAAGATTGTTGGCGTTCTTATGATAACCGTTCAGAGCAAGATGCTGTTCGTGGGTTATTGAAGAAAATGAATGTAGATATTGTGGAGCAAGATGAGAACTATGAAAGAACACAGTTCTGCGGAGTATCTTTGCATGCACCAGCGCCAAAACGAAATTTGAAGTTGGCACCGAAACGATTTGTTGAAAATGCAGATGGAAAATTTATTCCTACAACAAGTGAAGAGCAAGAGAGGTTGATGCGTGAACATTGCCAAAATATTACTACTGATAAAGTGGTCGCTTACTGTCATTATTGTGTCAAGGGACTTAAGATTGGTGGGAAGCAAGCAAAGCATTTAGCTAGCTTGTTATTTGATAATTAAGAATATTAAAAAAATCCTAAAGTATGGTTGGAGGGTATTATGAATTTAGAAGAACAGAGACAATTAATTTTATCTGGTAAAATGTATAATGATTTAACGACAGAATTGATTGAGGCAAGAGAAAAAACTGTATTTCTTACAAATGAATATAATAATAGTTTTGGTAAGCCTCAGCATGAAAGAGAAGAAATATTAAAAAGGTTACTGAAAGGTATTGGGAGAGGAGTTCACTTTGAACCAACATTTCGATGTGAATTTGGTTTTAATATTACAATTGGAGATAATTTTTATGCCAATTTCGATTGCGTGATGTTAGATGGTGGAGGGATAAACATAGGGGATAATGTTTTATTCGGTCCAAGAGTTGGAATTTATACATCTAATCATGCAACTTATGCAAAAGAACGAGTGGCAGGAGGATGTTATGCAAAACCTGTAAAGATAGGAAATAATGTATGGATCGGAGCAGGTGTTAATATAAATCAAGGGGTAACAATTGGAGATAATACAATTATAGGATCTGGTAGCGTTGTTACAAAAAGCATTCCAGCCAATGTAATTGCTGCGGGTGTACCATGTAAAGTAATTAGAGAAATTACAGAAGAGGACAAGACAGGATTTGAAATATGAAAAAGCAATTAGATATTTATGGCATGCAAAAATATTTGCATGATCTGATTTAGATCATTACAGTGAAAATTTCATAAGTCAGATGGAGCAAATAGGACTATGAAAATTTTGGCGGAGATTAGCATAAGTTCGGTTCTCATTGCTGGCCCTGTAAACAATGTCACACTCATATTAATGATTTTGGTATATTGGCACCATAATAATTTTAGACAATCTTATTATTTTAGGGAGGATGACTTATTGTGTCTAACAAAAATTCTTTGAACAATAGTATTATAAACATAGTCGTTTCAGTTTTATGGATTATATTTGTGTGTATGATAATTAGTTCAGTTATAATATGGGAAAAAACAAGTGAGTTGATATATATTCTATCAGGTGTTATTGGGGCTTTAGGAATTTTGTTTAATATATATCTTTTATCGAAAGAAAAATCGAGAAAAAATGAGTAAGGATTATAAATAAGAAATAGTATAATTCACCATGGCTCATGTGACATGAAGAATCAATTTTGAAGCAAAATATTTTAATTGATATTAAGTTTTTAGGAAGAGAATATTCTAATATTCTTTACCATATTTATTCTGAAGAATATTACCAGAGAAGAATATATATTCTTCAGAATATGCTTGAAAAATGCGGGTTTGGAGCTAGTGTGGTTTTATATTCACTTTAAATTATTAGGCAATAAATTAAGAATAACAGCTACAATATAAAATATAGATGTAGATAGAGTAATTATAGTTATTGATAGAAAATCGTCTACGAATCAAATCAGCATTATATAATAATTATTACTAAATTGCATATACTCTGTTTAGTGAAGGTAGATTAGGTAGAAATACTTAGTCTACCTTTCATTTTTTTTGTAAAATCAATAGCAAATTATGTGAATTAGCATAATATAAAATTAGGAAAGTATCATTGTAATGATTTATAATAAATAACGGAGGAGAAAAGAAAATGGGAAACAATTATTATAATTACGATAAAAATAAATGTGATTATAACGATAAAAAGGATTATGATGAAAAAAGTTACAGGATAAAAAAGCATAATCATGAATTTGAATCAAGCACAGATTATGAAGAAGATGATGAAGGTGAATTGCACAATCATCGTATCGCTGGTGTGACTGGTCCTCCAATTAAATATGGAAAGACTCATATCCATAAAGTAGCTGAGTTTACAGATACTTTTGGTGATCATTTTCACGAGATTTGTGACACTACTGGTCCAGCTATTTATCTTCCAGGTGGAAAACACATTCATTTAGTAAAAGGTAGGACAACAGTTGCAGATGAACATCAACATGATTATTTTTTCACTACTCTAATTGAAGATCCTACTAATGTACCAGAAGATAAAAAATGTTAGAATCAAACAATAATATTTAAAATTAAGATATTCAAATAAAATTATAGTTACAATGGATTATATAATTGAAAAACATTAAATTACTAATACAGTTATAATTAAATAAAATAAATGAAGCAGTAGTTAAGAGGTTTCTAACTACTGCTTTTATACTAAGAAATAAAAGTGAAAGGTGATAATATTTTCTGTTTATCTATCAAAAAAATTAATATGGCATGGAGAGAATGCCAGTATATTAATTAATATACTGTAGAGTAAGAGAAATGTTACAAACATAAAAAAGACAATAAATTAATACAGAAAGTTTAATCTATTGTCTCTAGTCACGACTGGAAAAAAGTAAGAGTTTATTATTACATAGTATTGCTAATCGATTAGAAAACTAATGATTTAATCTAGCTTTTTAGCTATGAGAATATACGATAGAGGTATACCGAGATTGTTTAAGTTAGCAAAGGATGTGGACATATCGTATTGAAATTCACGAAGTTTTGAAATAACAATTTTGTTAGAACTTAATGAATTCACAATATCCGAAAAAGTATGGGAATAACTATAAAAAGTTTTTGATTTGTATGACTGTTCGCTCATGTAGCACATACCACTATTTTCTATCCATGGGTCCTCCTTAAAATAGGAATTAACTAGCTTGTTTGGTACTTCTTTATCATAATTATTTTCTCCTGAAGCAGCAAGCATGTTTGTAACTGGGTGGGTTTCGTTAATTACTAATATTCCTCCAGATTTTAAGCAGAGGGACACTTTATCAAATAGTAAATTCAAGTCTTTAAACCATATTAAAGCACCAATAGTTATGAAAATAAAATCGAAACTATTATTGAATTTCTCATCAATATCAAGAATGTTTGTTGCTATAAACAAGCAATTAGTTTTTGCTTTTTTTGCAGTTTCGTTGGCAAATGAAACCATGTTTTCAGCGATATCAAAACCAACACCTTGTTTAGCACCAAACTTCATTATTGATAACAACTCTCTACCATTATTACAGCAGAATTGGCTTACTGTCTTATTAGTAAAATCAAATTCAAGTAATTCCTCAATCAATTCTTTCTTAAGGAATGGATAGGTTTCGTTTTGTAAACTTTCGTATACATCCTCAGACCAACCTTTTGCTCGGCGTTCAAATGCTTCTTCCCAGGCCTCTTTATTAGATTTTATATAGTCCATAATAATCTCCTTATAAAAAATATTATCAGTTAAACTTAATTCACATGGTCACATTCAAGAGAAAAGTCCACAAGTTAGTACTTAAAAATATCTAGTATATTTGTTCACTTATGACACTAATTTTTAATAACACTTTAACCATAGCCTGATTATATAACGTTATTATTTTATGGTCAATAAATACTCAGAACACTAAAATACAAAGATCAAAGTGTTATTGATGTAATTAAATACTTCTAAGAAATTATTTCTAAAGTATTACTTTTTGGAATATTATTTCTTGTGATATAATACTTGGAAGATTACCTTTTGATTTTCACTTAGCTCACTTAGGATATATGCAAAAAATAGAGAATTTTCTAATATTCTTTACCATATTTATTCCGAAGAATATGTATTCTTTAGAATATTACCAGAGAAGAATATATATTCTTCAGAATATGCTTGAAAAATGCGGGTTTGAAGCTAGTGGCGGTAATGGAGTTGTATGTTCGAAGAATTATATCAAAAGATGATAAGTGGTGGAATGTTATTGGTGTTAACATAGTTTTATCTTCTTGCTAAAAAATAAATTATATGTGTTGTAATTGAGCTTCTATATTTTTATTTGAATTAAGAGTTTGACCTGATAGGAATAATAACATTACCTATTAGGATTTTAAATGTAAGTTTATTATTGCAACACATACATTTAAAATTAATATTGAATTATTAGAGGTAGAGTATGGAGAGTATTATACATATATGCTTTTCGCAATCAGCGGGAGGCAGTTTGAAACATGCTGTTAAAAAGAAAAAATTATTTGAAGGGAAAAAAGTTATAGTGTTTCCTGATGATATTTCCATTGGAATAATCCAAAATGGCATAAACTTAAGTGAGAGATTAAAGTGGGTAGATAGTATTAATAAAGAGGATGAAAGAATTCGTTTGGAAGAAATTGATTATCTTAAAAGAGCTTACAAGCAATTTTATAAAGAAATTTCAAACATTAAGGATATAGATGTAATTTATCTATGGTATGGGGAATGCTGTAGTGATATATGTGGAATGATGTATGCTTTAGAATTATTGAAGAATAAAATAGAGAGTATTTATTTTATAAATGTTTCGGAGAAGATTTATGAGGGTAACAGTATCATATATACATATAGAGCGGTAGCAGAAATTATTACTGAGAAGCTAAAAGAATTTATAAAAATAAGAAGAAAAATTGAATATAAAGAATATCATGATTTAATTAATCAGTGGGAATCATTAAAAGATAATAATTCAATACTTCGTATTTTTAAGGATGGCAAGGTACAAGCTGTAAGTGAAGATTATTTTGATATAAATATATTGAAGTATACAGAAAATGAATTTAGAAAATGTGCAAGAATTGTTGGAAGTGTAATGGGATATAGTGAAGAGAAAATTTCTGATGACTATATATTTTGGAGGATAGGAGAACTCACTAAGTCTGGAATGTTAGAATACAAAGGGAAATTTGGGATAATGAGAGAAATGGAAGTTAAAATAACACAAAAGGGAATTGAATATATGAGCACTGATTCAGAAGCAATATCATTTTGGAGAAGTAAAGAGACTGAAAAACAATTTGAAAGAGATAAAATAAATGAAGCTAAAAATCAAGGGAGAATGGAAGAAAGAATAAGAATAGCTAAAAAGCTTATGGACATTTTAGATGCAGAAGTCATAGCAGAAAAAACAGGTTTAACAGTAATGCAGATTAAAAATTTAATAAATTGAAATAAAACTCAAAGAATATATTAATTATCAGGTAAAGAAACAATGTATATTATAATTTATTTATAGAGGTTATATGGTTCCTCAATGAGAGGCGAACTTATGTGGATATAAGCCGAAATTGAATACAACTGGATGATTAGAACCTTCAGCGAAATTTTCATAGTCCTGTGAAATAACAATGTTTTTACTTTCGGTAGGTTATTACATAAGTCTAAGTTATATATTGTTTATCTATATATAAACAATGAATATATGAATTGATCATGTGTAAGGAGGAGGTATTTGTTTGAAAAAATTAAGTCATTCATTTAGTGGAGCATTAAGAATTTTTTCATTTTGGATTGCAAATGGAACTGTAGGTTATCCGTTGTTAGAGGGGATTGATTATTCGTGTATATTTGAAGAACCAAGTGCTATGGAACAAGCATATGCAATCTTTGCTAACGTAATTGAAATGGACGATGACGGTAATGTGCTAAATGCAAAATATGCTGAGAAGAGAGCTGCGCAATTTATAAGAAGTTATGTTGACGAAAATTATGTAGTAGATCCACCTTTAGAAGGATGGGAAGTACAACTTTATTGTTGTGACAGCAAATTAAATGATATGTAATGGGCGTTACTTAGATATAAATATAATATTGTAGTGAGTAGACGTAGCTTGCAGCTGCTGATCTTGTACATATTTTACTTATAAATTCTGTTTTCTATTTACAAAAGCAGTAGTCAGGAGGTCACCAACTACTGCTTTTTTATATTAAAAAATAAACATGAAAGGTGATAATATTTTCTGTTTATTTCTTTTAAGAAATAATGTGCATTGAGAAAATGTCAATTATATTAATTAATATATTGTAGAACAAGAGAAATGTTACAAAATAGAAAAGATAATAAATTAATATAGTAAGCTTAATTTATTATGGCAGTATATAGATAACCCAACTAAGACCTGAACTTATGCATATAACTCGCCGAAATGAATAACATACTTTTGTTCCAGTTTCTGGTTAATTCTGATGGGTGATTCTAAGGCTATAAAGTTGCACCCAAAGTGCTAGCCTCAAAGAACAAGCTTTGAACTAGCACATTTGGAACAACTTATAGCCAAAGAATCACATCCATCAAAATTACCAATGAAACATTCCACAAAAATATATTACCTATTTCTAGTTGGGATATATTTCATGGTGTAAATCTAACTTATAATTGGATTATCTATATGTAATTAACAAATCTATGTTTGATAAGTTTTTTACGAGGAGGGATTATATATGATATATAATCCCTTAGGTATATATGATACAAAAGATATTCAGCTATTATAAGTATATTAAGCAGGCCTAAAAAAAGAACAAAAGACAGTAAACTATTAATTAATTTACTGTCTTTAGGCAACCTGCCAAGCTATAAAAGATTAGCATTTATAGCATTAGCAAATTTCCAGTATTTATACTATGGATTATTTTGGATTCATGTAATATAATATCTCATAATAACATCAAGGTGGTGATTTTATTTTATGAAAGATGTGACTATAGATACAATCAAAGATACAATAAGAAATCTTCCAGAAGAAGAACAAGAAATAATACTACACTTGACAGAGATATTTGAAGGAGAAGAATATACTATTAATGAATATGTTAAGAAAGAATTGATTGATAGATAATATAGAACTTTTTATAGTAGTATGATAAAATAATATAAATCCATTGCAAAAGAAAAAATTATATATGAGGAATGCAGTCATTGAGTTGGCTGCATTTTATTTTTAAATGGGCCATAAGAAATGGTAATTAATACGTATTATTTTGCATAATTGAACACGATGATTTTTATATTAAAAAATACTATTAAGAAATGCAAATGAAGATAAATTAGGAAAGAATATTTAGAATATCTCTATTATTTAGCAAAGAAATAGAGATAGCGAACACCCAGGAATGCTATCTCTATTTTCAGTAAGAATTTAATAATAATATTATTTTCTTAGGTTAAAAAGAATCTGTAGTTAAAATATAGATTCTTTATTAGTGTAATTCGAAAGACTGACAATCAGTACATTCTACACTTTTAGGACTAGATTCATGAGTACCTACTTTAATTTTGTCTAAAGTGCAGTAATCGTCTTCTTTACAATGATATTTGCACTCTGCTACAGAACATCCAATGCTTTCGTTATGTTTCATATTAATCACTCCTTAATCTTATTTCTATAATATTATTTGATAAAAATTTTATTTTATACTTTATATATAAGATGCATCTTCAAACATTTTCTGAATATTATGGCTCTTGAGGTTATAAAAATATATGTATTTCTGGTATAAGTGTATACAACCTGCTGCTTAGAACCTTCAGCGATATTTTCATAGCTTTTCGGAATAAAATATTTATGATTTCAGTACGTTACCACATAAATTTAGTTTTGAAGTTAGTTTATTCCATAGATAACACTATGAAATATCCTTCAACCAGAAATGAGCGATATACTTTTGTAACCACAAGGGTCATAATATGGAATGTTTCATTTGTAATTTTGATGGATGTGATTCTTAATTGAAATTCCAAATCTATGATTTGGTCAATTGAAATTACTCAGTGAACGAAGTGAGTCGAGTTTCCTTTGAACTATTCAAAATGTGCTAGTCCAAAAAGTGATGCTCCAAATTTTACATTTGGTAAGCAGAACTTTCTCCGTGAGCGCTTGTTCTTTGAAGCCAGCACTTTGGGTGCAACTTTATAGTCTTAGAATCACCCATCATAATTACCTAGAAACTGGAACAAAAGTATATTATTCATTTCGGTGATGTATACGCATGAGTCTAAGTTATATATTGTTTATCTATACAGTAGAAAATTGAATTGATTTTTTTTACTAAAAATGTTATGGTTATGAATATAAATGTAAATTAGAAAAATTTTATAAATAAAATGTAGGTTTAATTAAAATCAATTTAATTGAATTTTTAAAATGATTTTTAATTAATTAAAAGGGAATTAGGTGAAATTCCTAAACTATCCCGTAGCTGTATTAGAGGAGTTTAAATACATTGGATGCCACTTAAAAATAGGGAAGGCGTATTTAAATGATGATTCTTAAGTCAGAAGACCTGCCTATGTTTTGCACCAAAGGGCACATTAAAGAAAATAGCAAGTCTAAGCGATGTATAATTTTTCGTCAGATGATGAGATAGATGCATCTCATAGAGGATTATTATGTGCATGTGACGATAAAGTATGATAGTAAATAAGCTATTATATCGAATTGTTATCTTTTTAATGTGACTAAACTCTACGAGTGATAGAGGGGGCGTTTTAATGAAAATTTATTTACATATTTTATATGAATAAATATGTTTTGTTATTATGTCTTTTTAACACTTTTGTTAGAAGGACTTTTTATTTTGCAGAAAAATATATGAGAATTACAGACAAGCTATAATAAATCACATATCATGCCATAGCACGCATATATAACTAGCAAACTTTAATTGTTAATTTGTACATAAGCAAATATATATATTGCAAAAATAATTCTTCATCATAATTATAAAAGTATTGCAAGAATTTTAGCTGTAATTGTGAACTGTGAAATGTGCATTGTGAATTGCAACATATATAGATAGAAAATCGAAGGAGATGAGGTATGGAAAAAATAATTATTTTATGTGCTGTGTTTCTGGTGGCTATTTTCTTATTAGTATTTATATGGAAACATCAAAATATGAATGATAATAGGAAGGGAGTTCCCCATCATAATCATAAAATTAGACATAAACATGGAGAAGGATATTCAATTGATTTCTATGCTTATGCTTCAAAAATCAGACATTGGAATGCTGAATTTAAAGTTTATTTATCAATTTTGACGCTTGTTCTATGCATTGTATTTAACAATCCATATGTATCTGCTACCGTGATAATTGCAATGGCTTATCTTACAGTTATTAAAGGGAAAATTCCAGCAGCTGAATACCTGTCAATATTGGCAATTCCAATTACGTTTATTTTACTCAGCACTTTTACTATTGCTATTGATTTTTCAAAGCAGCCAATAGGACAGTACAATTTATACCTTGGGTTTGGCTATGTTTTTACTTCAACTGCTCAGCTTAAGAAAATGGTGTTTTTAATTTTAAAGATTTTTGCAGCTATAAGTGCTCTGCAGATGATGACCTTATCGACTCCAACTTCTGAGATTATTTATGTACTTAGAAAGGCACATGTACCAAAGCTTATTGTAGAATTAATGAGTCTTATTTATCGCTATATATTTATCTTAATGGATGTATTTACAAAAATGAAAAGCTCAGCAAAATCACGTCAAGGTTATTGTGATTTTAAAACTTCATGCTATACATTTGGGAGTATTGCAAGTAATATGCTTATCATTTCACTTAGGAAAGCAAATGCTTATTATGATGCAATGGAATCACGATGTTATGATGGGGACCTTGTATTTTTAGAGGAAGATAAAAATGTAGAAGTTATGCAGATTGTCTTAGCAGCAGTATTTATAATGTTTTTGGTTTTAATTTGGTGTTTTGCAAGGTAAGGCACATTCAAAAAATAATAAATCCACTTGCATCCTTGCCTAGCTCAAAGAAAAATATACACCTTAAAAAAAGGTAGCTATGCTACATATAAGAACATTCTTTAAAAAACGGTAGTTATGCTACAAATAGAATCATTTTCTTAAAAAAGATAGCTATATTACACATAAGATCATTTATCTAGAAAGCGTAGTTATGTTTTATATAAGAACATTTTTTAGAAAGAGAGGTTATTCTGCATACAAGAAGAGTTTTAAATTTGTTATGTATCTTCATGTGCTTAGAAAGGAACGATTATGAGAAAATTAATATTAAAAATTGAAGAGCTCCATTATGATTATGGAAATGGAAAGTCTGCATTAAATGGGGTAAATGTAGATATTTATGAAGGTGAGAAAATAGCTGTCATTGGTTCTAACGGCTCAGGAAAATCCACATTCTTCTTAAATGTAGATGGGGTACTTACCCCAGAACAAGGAAAAATCATCTATAGAGATACTGTTATAAATAAAAAGAATTTAAAGGAACTTAGAAAAAACATAGGAATAGTGTTTCAAGATGCTGATAATCAAATTATTGCATCTACAGTTAGAGCAGAAGTTGGATTTGGACCTATGAATTTAAAACTACCAAAAGATGAAGTATTAAAACGGGTGGATGAAGCACTAGAATATATGAATATTTCTCATTTAAAGGATCGTCCACCTCATTATTTAAGTGGTGGAGAAAAGAAGCGTGTAAGTATTGCTGACATTATTGCAATGAAGTCAGAAATTATAATTTTTGATGAACCAACAGCAGCTCTAGATCCATTAAATGCAATGATGTTAGAAGACGTTTTATTGAAACTTGGGACAGAAGGAAAGACAATGTTAATATCTACACATGATGTGGATTTTACATATAGATGGGCTGAAAGAGTTCTTGTTTTTAATGAGGGGAAAATCATTGCAGATGGGTCACCTATAGAGATTTTTACAAACATGGAAATTTTAAAACAAGCAAATTTGAAACAACCAACGTTGTTAGAAGTTTACGAATCTCTTATAGAAAAAAATATTTTAAAGGATATAAAATCATATCCTAAAAGTATAAAAGAATTTAAAGAAATGCTTTAAAAATAGAAATTTCCACACATATATATAAAGCAGCTATGCTGCAAATAAGATCATTTCACATATATATAAAGCAGCTATGCTGCAATACGGAACTTTCCTGCAAATAAGATCATTTTGCATATAAAAAAAGCAGCCATATTACAAATAGGAATTTATATTATTTTATTATTTAGACTTTAATATTAGAAATATTAAAGTCTTATTGAGGGGGAGAAAAATGAATAAGAAAGAAAAGAGAATTATCGCTCTAGCGGCAGCATTTGCTTTGATTTTTGGAGTAGCTCCAGCAGCAAATGCAATGCACATTATGGAAGGTTATCTTCCACCACAATTTTGCATTATATGGGGTGTTATTTGCATTCCATTCATAGCCATAGGCTATTTATCAATTAAGAAGACATTGGCTGAAAATCGTAGGGCAATTACCATTTTGGCTATGGCGGGAGCATTTGTTTTTGTACTTTCATCTTTAAAGATACCATCAGTAACAGGAAGCTGTTCACATATGACTGGTACTGGACTTGGTGCAATATTATTTGGGCCAAGCGCTGTTAGTATCTTAGGAATCATTGTACTTATTTTCCAGGCAATACTGCTTGCTCATGGGGGAATCACTACTCTGGGTGCTAATACATTTTCTATGGCTATTGCAGGGCCATTTGTTTCCTATGGAATATATAGATTATGTAAGGCTTTAAAAGTTAATAAATATGTAGGCATTTTCTTGGCTGCATCAATTGGAGATTTATTCACTTATTGTGTAACAAGTATCCAGCTTGCACTTGCATATCCATCTGAAAACGGCGGATTTATTGTATCGGCAGCTAAATTCCTTGCAGTATTTGCACCAACTCAAGTTCCACTTGCAGTTATAGAAGGGATTTTGACAGTTGTTATTATAATTGGCCTTGAAACATATGCAAAATCTGAATTAACAGGTCTTGGATTAGTGAAGGGAGGAGAAAATTAATGTCAAAGACTAAGAAAACAGTTATAATTCTGCTAATTATTGCGGCATTAATTGCTGTTATTCCATTATTCACATTAAGAGGCGCTGAATTTGGTGGATCTGATGATGCTGGAAGTAAAGTAGTTTCTGAAATTACAGGTACTGAGTACAAGCCGTGGTTTAAGCCAGTTATGGAAACTTGGATTGGTGGAGAATTGCCAGGAGAGGTGGAGAGCCTGCTTTTCTGCGTGCAGACAGGTATTGGAGTTGGCGTAATTGCATTCCTAATGGGAAGGTTTGTAGAGAGACACAAAATAGAAAAAGATAAGAAAAAGTAATATTTCTTTTATCCATTAGGAGATATTCTGTGGAGTATATTGGTGTCCTTATTTCTTAATTATAGGTTGGATAAAATAATTAGAAACATAAAATATAAAAAATACCTAAGTAAGAGCTGATAAATAATACATAGTCAGCTCTTTTATTAATTTATTTGATGCCTAGCTATTATGACATTAGAGATAGAAACTTTTATATGAAAGATTTAGCGTAGTAAATAATAAATACTCTTTTAAAATCGTGTAATGTGATATTTGTAAAATATGCTATAATACTAAAGTATGTTCGCTGGGATTAATATACAGGGGTAAGAAGAAATACTTAACTTGTTACTAGTACAAACGGACAAGCTTTTTCATGCAATTATGCACTTATGGGGTTTATTGGAATGTATGTCGTCAGCATGTGAATAAAAGTGAGTGTTTAGTTGTAATTTGCTTAAGATTATAGTTAATCTAGAAATAAGTGTCGGGAGGAATTTATGAATATAAAACAGCTTTGGAATAAAGCTATATCAATTTTAAAAACAGAAATAGTTTTTACTATATCATTATTTTTGGCACTAGGTACGTCTCTGATTTCTATGCCCAAAATAGAGTATATAAATTTTGAGGTACTAATATTAATGTTTAATCTTATGATAGTAATAATTGCCTTTGAAAAGTTAAAATTATTAGATAAGATAGCAGTTGAAATATTAATAAAACATAAAAACCTTAGAATGGTTTCATTAATATTAACATCTCTATGTTTTTTTTCTTCAATGTTTATAACAAATGATGTGGCTTTAATAACTTTTGTACCGCTTACTATGATTATTGCTCAAAAAGCGAAGTTTAACCCAATGAAAATAATAATTTTAGAAACTTTAGCTGTGAATATTGGTAGTAGTCTTACTCCAATGGGAAATCCACAGAACTTATATTTATTTTCTTTTTTTGATGTTGGAATGTTAGATTTTTTTAGGGATACAATATTTTTTGTGATAATTGGTGCAATATGGTTATTTGTTCTCAATCGCAGGATCTCAAATGTAAATTTGGAATATGATTTAGATAAAATAGAAATTAAAGATAAAAAAAGCGCAATTATTTATTGTAGTTTGTTTATTTTTATATTACTTTCAGTTTTCAATATAGTTGATTATAGAGTTGCTTTTATAATAACTTTAATTATTAGTTTTGTTATAGAAAAAAAGCTCTTTAAGGAAGTAGACTATTTTTTATTACTTACTTTTGTGTGCTTTTTCATAGCGATAGGAAATTTATCTAATATGACAACTATAGATGAATTAATGAAGAAAGCATTAACAAATAGTACAAGTGTATACTTTTATTCAATATTTTTTAGTCAGTTAATTAGTAATCTTCCTTGTGCAATTTTGCTATCAAAATTCACAAATTCTTGGAAAGAGATATTAGTCGGTGTAAACATCGGAGGAATGGGAACAATTATTGCCTCGCTTGCAAGCTTGATATCGTATAAATTTTATGCTAAAGAATATGATGGGAAAAAATATATGTTTAAATTTACCACATATAATTTTGCCAGCCTTATAATATTCACATTAATATTTTATATATTTTTGGTAATTTGATAAATCATAAATAAGATATTTAAAGAAGTATATAATAGAAAAGTTTTGTATTACTTATAATTTCAGTAACCTTTAATATAGGTATCCAATTTAAAATCATATTTATGTGTGGCAGAACCGAAATTAGATACAAATTTGTTCCAGCGGACTAGTGAAATTTTCGCTGGATAGTTCTAAGTGGAAGGTTGAACCCATTTCTGCATGCTCCAAAAACAAGTTTAGGACAAGCAAAAAATGGAACAACCTTCAACTAAGAACTATCACAACTCAATTTCAAATGCCGATTTCACAAACATGTATCTAATTTCTAGTATAATTCACAAATATTAAAGTATAGGTATATCTCTTGTTTTTGATACCTATATAGATAAGGCAATTATAAGTTAGATTTATACTATGAAATATATCCCAACTAGAAACTGGAACAAAAGTATGTTATTCATTTCGGCGAGTTATATGCATAAGTTCAGGTCTTAATTGGGTTATCTATATTATAAGCAATTAAAATCCGATATAAAAATTACTTAATATATATGCTGCAATTGAATTTCTATATTTTGGTCTTAACTTAGGACTTGCCTAATTGGAATTTTCAATGTAAATTTATTATTACAATATATATGTAGAATTCAATTAGAAAATTATAAAAATATACTTTGAGAATTGAATAATGGGGGATTTTAGAAATATTAAATTTGTTGGATAAGCAGTTATAAATTTATGAAAAAGGGGTTATAAATTATGGTTCTTGAGTTTTTTCAAAATGCATGTATTTTAATAGCGTTTATGAGTATTGCTCAGCATCTTCTTAGAAATAAAAGAATTTTTGAAGATATGTCATTGAAAAGTAAGTTTTTATGGGGACTTTATAGCGGGATATTAGGTGTGATACTGATGATAAACAGTGTACATATTACGCCAGATGCTTTTATTGATTTTAGGTATATACCAATTTTATTTTCTGCTATTTATAGTGGTTTTTTCTCTTCAATTATTGCTTCCATTCTGATAGCTATTTTTAGATCTTTAATTTTGGGAGTGTCTGATATATCACTAATTGGATCAGCAATTGCTTTAGCTATGGGGATCGGATTTGGAATTATTTCTTTATTAAAGATATCAAAAAAACGTAAATATATTTATTCCATGATCTTCTTTGTTATAGCATCAGTTATTTCATCATTTACAGTACCTCAAAATGTTAAATTTGTTTTTCAAGCAGTGAGTTTATACTTTTCTGGATATTTAATAGTATCGTATATCTCAATTAAATACGCAGACTACATATTTGAAACAGTTAGAATTTATCAAAAGTTAAGAAATGAGGCAACAAAAGATTATTTAACTGGCTTGAATAATGTAAGGAAATTTGACAATAGTTTCAATAATATTTCTCAGAGGGCTGTACGAAAAGAAGAAGAGCTATCTATGTTGTTTATAGATATTGATTTTTTTAAGAAAATAAATGATACTTATGGGCATAATGCAGGGGATACTATTTTAAAGAGTTTAGCCTTAATACTTCTTGATACATGCAGGGATTATGATGTTGTATCTAGAATGGGAGGGGAAGAGTTTTCTATAATATTATTAGATTGTTCAGACTCTAAAGCCGCTAAGATTGCGGAAAGACTAAGGGAGAAGGTTGAAGATAATGATTTTTATATTTCAGATAATAAATTTATAAAAATTACAATTTCAATCGGAATAGCATCATATCCTAACACGACAACTCAAATTGATAATTTGCTTGAAATGGCTGACACAGCACTATATCAAGCAAAAAATACTGGAAGAAATAAAGTGGTTTTATTTAACAATGAAGAACATAGAATATAAAAAAATACCTAAGTAAGAGCTGATAAATAATAGATAGTCAGCTCTTTTTTAATTTATTTGATGTTCAGTCACTACACGCTAACGCTAAAAACTTCTTTTGTAAAATTCATCATATCTCTCTTTACGAACTTCTATGCATTTGAAATTTAATAATAACAGTGACAATAAATCCTTTAAATATATAATTCTGAATATAACAGTGCTGACTATGAGTTGGCATGATGTAGTAATCTATAGAATATTCTTTGAAAGTTGGTTAATGAGATATTTCATTAACCAACTTTAAACAGTAAAATTGACATATATATATTAAAATGATAAAATGTCTATTAAATTAATAGACAAGGAGAGGAAAATGAAAGAGCTTATTCGTGATGCAACTATTGACGACTTTAAAAGGGGTTACATATGGGATAGCAAAAAAGCAGAATTTATTTGTTTAATATGCGGAAAATATACAGGTAAAAATAGTAGTGACATAAGCACTCATACAGCAGAGCATGGGAGCCCTATGGACAGAATACTGATGCTTGATAAGAAATATACTGGACTTACTGAAATTCAGAAAGAGCTTTTGGAAATGGTGTCAAACAAGTATAGTAATAAAGAAATCGGAATTAAGCTTGGATGTGCAGAATCAACAGTAAGAAATATGAGATTTGCACTAAGAGAAAGGGCGAGACAAGCAAGAGCTTTTTTAGCAGCTATAGAGTTAGTTGACGATGGGAATAGTAAAATAGCTAATCCAAAACTTAGAAGTTTTCCGGCTAAAGAGGAGAAAAGAAAAGCATTATTACCAAGGTTTGCTAATTTGTTTGAACCAAATAAAGAGTATACGGAAGCTGAAGTAAAGAGAATTATTAAGCCTATTTATGAGGATGACGCAATAATACGGCGATACTTAGTAGACTATGGATACTTGGGAAGAAATGATGATGGAAGTAAATATTATAAGAAATGTGAGGAAGTTATTATGGATAAAATTAATAAAAAAGAGATAATAAATAATTATAAGCAACAAGAAATAGAAATGGGAATAATTCAAATCTATAATACTGTTAATGGATATTCTTTCGTGGATATATGTACAAATTTATATAAACCCTTTGAATCAATCAAATTTCAGCTAAATTTGGGGAGAGCTAAATCTAAAAAATTAAAGGAAGATTGGGCAGCTTATGGAGAAAGTGCCTTCGAGTTTAAAGTTGTTGAAAAACTCGAATCTAATGAAGGTGCTACAGATAAGGAAACGGTTGAGGATCTAAAAGAACTTTTAAACTTGTGGATTGAAAATCAAGGAGAGAATTTAAAATTATATAAATAAATATATAAGCTAATTTGAAATGTTATATTAGGAGGTGAAAATATGATTATAGGTCAAAATGTACTCCATACAAAGTCGGTATGTGCTTGTAGTGGCATTTTGTATGGAGTATTAAGCCACTAATAAAAGTTTTATGCATACGACTTTGTATCCTATTTATTTTAATATTTAGGAGTGAAGCATGTATGAAATATAAAAATGCGAGTAATGTATTACCAGAACATTTACTAGTTGAAATACAGAAATATATTCAAGGAGAATATATATATATCCCTGCACAGCAATCTAGCTATAAAAAGTGGGGAGAAAAATCTGGAATTCGTAAGATTTTATCTAATAGAAATAAAGAAATTATAAGGAAATATAAAGATGGATATAAGATGCTAGATTTAGCAAATGAATATTGTCTTTCTATACATTCCATAAAGCAAATTATTTATAAGAATGATTAAGGGGGGGGGCAATAGGTAACCCTCTTTTTATAAAACGATATAGAATTAAACTTTATCTTGAACTCAATATAGCAAAATAATAGAATATAAATACGAATTGATATAGTACGAATACAATAGTGTTTGTATCTAGAATAATTCGCAATGTTATTGTGGTGTAAGCTGCGGGACTTTATTTAGAAGGAGAAATTTATTATGGAGATTAACTTGATTATAGAAAAAATACTAACCTCATTACAAACAGTTAAAGGTATTGAAGCCATTGTTCTTGGAGGCTCAAGAGCGAAAGGTAATTATTCGGCAAAATCCGATATAGATATTGGTATATATTATAGTGATGGTTCCAAATTAGATTTAGAAGGATTAAATCGATTAGCCACCGAATTAGATGATACGCACCGTTCTAATCTCATAACTAAGATTGGAGAATGGGGCCCATGGATAAATGGTGGAGGATGGCTGCGTATAGACGGATTGCCAACAGATTTTTTATTGAGGGATTTAAATAAAGTATCTAATGTTATAGATGATTGTTTGAATGAGATAATAACAATAGATTATCAGCCTGGTCATCCTCATGGATTTGCGAATACCATTTATGTAGCAGAGACTTATTACTGTAAAATACTTTGGAGTTCCAATAATAGTTTAGTGAATCTTAAAGATAAAATTACTCCATACCCTGTATCTATAAAAACAAGCATTGTAAATAAGTTTTTATGGGAAGCGGGTTTTTCTATTGCACTTGCACACAAAGGAATGTTAAAAGATGATATTGTATATACTACTGGGTGTATTTATCGTGTCATATCTTGTCTTATTCAGGTTATATATGCGTTGAATGAAACGTACATTATGAATGAAAAAGGTTCTTTAGATAATATAGATACATTTAGAATTATACCAAAAGAGTTCAAGAAAAAAATAGAAGATATATTCTATTCATTGGCACCGAATGCTGAAAATATGAAGAAGATTATTGATGAATTATCAAGCATTGTTAAAGAAGTAGAGGGATTGTGTAATTAATAAATCCTACATAATTGTGCAGGAATAGTCGGATGGATAAATGTAATTTCTGATATTCTATTGATGAAAGGAGAGTTACCAAATGGATTCGTTAAAAAAAATGAATGAAGCATTAAATTATATTGAAGAAAATCTTGATGGAATAATTGATTTTAAAAAAGTAGCAAGACTGGCATTTTGTTCAGAATATCATTTTCAAAGAATGTTTTCTTTTCTTGCGGGTGTTTCGTTATCGGAGTACATTCGTAGAAGACGCCTTACCTTAGCGGCTTTTGAACTTAATAATAGAAATGTAAGAATAATTGATTTAGCTGTTAAATATGGATACAAGTCAGCAGATTCGTTCACAAGAGCGTTTCAAAATTTACATGGCATAACACCATCAGAGGCTCGATATAATGGAAAATCATTAAAAGCCTATCCGCGAATGACTTTTCGATTATCAATTGAAGGAGGAAATGAAATGAACTATAGAATTGAGGAGAAAGAAGCATTTTATATAATTGGAATAGAAAAAAGGGTGCCTATAATTTTTAATGGAGTAAATCCAGAGATTGCTAAGATGTGGCAAAGCCTAACTGTTGAAAATATTAATGAATTGAAAGAGTTATCTAATACAGAACCAAGAGGACTAATAAGTGCATCTTTAAATTTTTCAGAAGGACGAATGGAGGAGAAAGGAGAACTTGATCATTATATAGGTGTTGCAACAACAAAGGAGTTTCCCAATAATTTATCAAAACTTGAAGTTGCTGCATCAACATGGGCTGTATTTGAAGCTGTAGGACCATTTCCAGATACATTGCAAAACGTTTGGGGACGCATTTATTCTGAATGGTTTCCATCTTCAAACTATGAACAAACACAAGGTCCAGAAATTTTATGGAATGAGAATAAAGATGTAACTTCACCAACTTTTAAAAGCGAAATATGGATACCGGTTGTAAAAAAGCACTAGTATAGATAGATAAAAATTACAATTTCAGTAGGAATAGCATCGTATCCTAATACGACAACTCAAATTGATAATTTGCTTGAAATGCCTGACACAGCACTATATCGAGCCAAAAATACTGGAAGAAATAAAGTGATTTTATTTAACCAATTTGTTTGAACCAAATAAAGAGTAACATGTCATAACGGGGATATGAATGTTACTCTTTGATTTATATTTATAGGGGGAAAATTTATGAAAAAAAGTTTTTATTATCTTTATAACCTTATTATAATAGTCCAATGTGTCAGGATGGTGGCAAATTTAAATCACAACATGTAGATTTAACTAAGTAATTATAAAAAGCTTATTTGAGAATACAATAATGTAATATTAGAAAATATATTATAATTTACAGTATAAGTTTCATATAGGACAAAATAAGAAAAAAATTAGGAGAATAGTATATGAGTGAAAGAATAGGTATGATTTGCAAACTTGCACCACAAGAACTAAAAGGAATTTATACATTTGATAAGATAGATTCTGATGATATAGATGGATTATCAGTTTCTATGTTAGACGCATTTAAAGATACTGTAGACTTCAATGGTGAAACAATAGAAGAGTTACATAAGGAGATTTGTAGTATTGTTGAAAGTACTTTTGGCACATTTATTCCCGATGCTTCATTTCAAATTAAACAAAATGGGGAAATTGCTGCTGTAATTCTTATCAGTCTATTTAAAGGGAAACCATTTGTTTCAGAGTTATTTACAGTTAAGAAATATTTAAAACTGGGGATGGCAAGTAACCTTTTGAAAAAGAGTATAAATGTATTAGGGAATTTAGGATACGATGATTTAATTTTATATGTGCACCCTGAAAATGCAGCTGCTGTAAATCTTTATAAAAAAATTGGGTTTATAGAATTATAATTTTATAACCATATTGCATTGGGTTTAAAATATATTGTAATGAGTTTGGTTGAAAGCGGATATATTTTTCCATTGCAAGGTATTCGTTAAGTCTGGTGATAAAAGTCATGCTACCAGAAACATTTCAAATCTTATATGGAACACTTGAAGTAGCTTTAAATCCTCAATACTAATGTTTAGCGTAAAAAATGCCCCAATAAAGGGGCGCGTATATGTGTCAGCTAATGTCTATTGGATATCTATATTTTGATTATATTCAATTTAATTAGAAAATAAGAATTCAATCAATTCACTTCTTTTATCGATATATCTTATTGCCATTGCTTTAAAGAACTAATCATGAAATTTCTTACGTCTATGTTATATACATTTTTTAAGTTATCTTCTAGAAATACTTCTTTAGGTGTACCTTGGCTGACTATTTCGCCATCGCTTAGTAATATAATTTTTTCACCAAATAAATTAGATAAATTTAAATCATGTAATACAGCTATTACAATTTTATTATTTTCTTTTGCCCAAAGGCTTAAATATTCTAGAATCTCAATTTGGTACTTTAAATCAAGATGATTTGTTGGTTCATCTAATAAAATAATTTCTGGATCTTGGGCAAAGGCTTTTGCTATGAAGACACGTTGAAGCTGGCCGCCAGATAATTCATTTATAAGTTTATCTTTTGAATCTATAAGGCCAACACTTTTTATAGCCTCCATTATGATTAAATCATCTTCCTTACTTAAAGAGGATAAAGCTCCTTTTAAATAAGCATATCTGCCTAAAGCAACAGTTTCATAAACTGTGTAAGGAAAGTAAACATTGTTACTTTGAGTCATAAGTGCAATGTGTTTTGCAAATTCCTTCACAGGTAAATTTTTTATATTCTTTGAATCAAATGTTAGTGTTCCTTTATATTCAATGAGTCTGCCTATAGCTTTTAAAAGTGTACTTTTTCCACATCCATTTGGACCAACTATACAAAGAATTTCTCCTCTTTTAGCTTTAAAGGCAATATTCTTTATGATATCTATTTTGTCATATCCACAAGAAAAATTTTTAAGCTCTAACAAAATCATCACCTACTTTGATTAATTATTTTCTTTCATGTGCCTTATTAAAGTATATGTATGCAAAAAATGGAGCTCCAATCAGAGCAGTAATAGCGCCAACTGGCAATTCTGATGGTATTATAATTATTCTTGCTACTAGATCAGTAATCACCATAAAACAGCCGCCTAAAATTATACAGACTGGAATCACATATTTATGCTTTGCTCCAATGATTCTTCTTACTAAGTGAGGAATTATTAAATCCACAAAACCAATAATTCCACTTAAGGCTACAGCAGAACCTGTTAATATAGCAGAGAAAATAAGGAGCCGAGTCTTTATAGTATTAACATCTACTCCAACTGATTTTGCTTGATCTTCACCAAAAGATAATATATCCATTTCAGTGCAGTAGCGCATAACACCTATTATTCCAATTATAAAAAATGGAACTCCCATTTGTACATATGACCATCCCTTCATGGAAAAGGAACCCATTTCCCAAAGAGCTATGCTTTTTATATCTTCACTATATAAGGCAGTTACTGTTGTAAGTATTGCACTGCAAAATAAAGAAAAAACCATACCAGATAAAATTATAGTTGAAGTTGACATGCTTTTATCAACATTGTAGGCAAATTTTATGATAATAAATACAGTCAAAAGCCCACATAAAAAGCCTGTTAAAGGAAGAGTAAGCCTGCCGAGCATAGGTATTGAAAAACCAGATATTATAAGAAATCCAACTCCAAGAGAAGCACCAGAAGATACTCCTAAGGTATATGGTGAAGCAAGTGGATTTCTAAGTAATGATTGAACCACAGCACCACTAACTGATAAGGAACTACCTACAAGAAAGGCTAAAAAAACTCTAGGCAATCTTAAATTCCAAATTATCGCCACATCATTAGGGTTAATCTCTTTAAGTAGTGGAATTCCTAAAACTTTATATCCAATTATTGATGCAATATGGATTAAGCTAGTATCAGAACTTCCAATAGAAGTTCCGATACATAAAATTAAAAATGTTAAGGGTATTAATAATATAATAATTTTTTTATACATTTGCATATTCCTCAGGATAAATAGCTTTTGCTATTTGTTTAAGTGCTTTCAGTACATTTTGTGATGGTCTGGAAGAGGAATTATTATCAATAGCAAAGACTTTATTGTTTTTAATTGCAGTAACTTCTTGAAAACCATCACGAGTCTTTATATTATTGACAGCATTACTTGTAGGTTCATTTGTAAGTATTACATCAGGATTGGCTTTTACTACAGCTTCAGGACTTGGAGATATCCACGAATTTTCATTAGCAAAGATATTTTTGGCGCCTACAATTTCAATCATTTCATTTAAAAATGTATTATTACCAAAACTATATAAACCTGAAGTTGACCCTATTTCAAAATATACATTTTTCTTATCAGTAATAGTATCTCCAATTTTCTTTATTGAATTTATTTCATCTTTTAGATTAGCTGTCATCTCGTCACCTTTTTTCTCAGTACCAGTGATTTTTGATATAAAGTCAATATCTTTATAAAGGTCTTCTATGCTTGAACTAGTAGGTATGTATACAACAGGAATTCCAGTTTCTTTAACAGCTGCAAAGGGGTCTTCACTCCCAGTTTTATTATGTCCTGAAGCTATTATTATGTCAGGCTTTAAACTCACAAGAGTTTCAGCATCTGGATTCTTAAAGTCAATCTTAGGTAAATCTTTATTGATACCATCCACATCTGACGAATATTTATCTATAGCTACTAGCTTATCTGAAAGTCCCAGCCCAACTAATATTTCGGTATTTGATGGCGCTGTAGATATTATAGTTTTTACTTTTTCAGGAAGCTTAAAGCTGTTACCTTCTCTATCTGTCATTGTTGCAGTCTTATTACCACAACCGAAAAGTGTACTCATAGCTAATATAACTATTAAAAAGAGTGATAAAAATTTATTTTTTAGTTTCATGATGCCCTCCTAAAATATAGTGTATTTAAGGGTAACAAAAAAAGCATACCATCGAGAGTATGCATAGATTCATAATAACATGCCTATAAAAATCAGAATAAAACTTAAAAGTCTTATTTTCATAAAACGCATGATTACTTAAGTCACATTCAAAAAATAACAAGTTCATTTACCAGCTTATTTTCAACTATCCTTCGGAAGTAGACTGATCTAATAGACTTGATATGATGAGATCAATTTACCTTCTTGACTGATGAAAAATATTCATGGTAGCGTTGTACTTGAAATTTATTGCCATGTGCCTAATATCCCACCCTCAGAGGATATTATCGGTGTATAAAACAAGGTATCCCGACTCAACTTCATCCTAATTTCAAGCCTTCCCAATTTCTCAGTGGCACGTTAGACACAATCAAAAAATAAAAGATTGGACTTGTTATTTTTGATTATGCCTTTGATTTTGTCAGTTTCACGGTTACTGGGGTAGTTGAAGAATTTCACTCCATTCCCTTATTACTTAAATGCAGACTATAGTTTACATTCATATAATTAAAGTATTTAACATAAAAAGATTATACTATTCATAGTAAGTTTTAGCAATAAACCAACTATAATCTATACTTAGGCGTATAACTCACGAAATCATAAATATTTTGATTCCGAAAAGCTATGAAAATATCGCTGAAGGTTCTAAGCGGCAGGTTGTATCCACTTTAGCATGCTCCAACTTTCAGTTTGACAAGCTAAAGTGGAACAACCTACAGCTAAGAACCTTTAACAGCTCATTTTCAAATGTTTTCTTCACAAATATATTTATGATTTCTAGTAAAGATATGAACTTAAAGTTTTAGTAAATTTGTTAATATGTTCATCCATATAGATAAGCCAATTATAAGTTAGATTTATACTATGAAATATATCCCAACTAGAAATGGGTAATATATTTTTGTGGAATGTTTCATTGGTAATTTTGATGGATGTGATTCTTTGGCTATAAGTTGTTCCAAATGTGCTAGTTGAGAGCTTGTTCTTTGAGGTTAGTACTTTGGGTGCAACTTTATAGCCTTAGAATCACCCATCAGAATCACCTAGAAACTGGAACAAAAGTATATTATTCATTTCGGTGAGGTATGCGCATAAATCTAAGTTATATATTGTTTATCTATAAAATGTTAAATAAAAATATTACTTTATTGGAAAAAATTCTATAAAATGACTCTAAAATGATGTAAAATGTTTGGTAGGTTAATAAATTTATTAAATTGAATTATGAGGGCGATTAAAGTGATTAAAAAAATATCTATGTTAATGACATGCATACTATGTATTCTTATTTTTTCAGGGTGTTCAAAGAATCAGGAGATTATTACTAAAACGGCATTGAAAATGGATACTGTTTTTCAGCTAAAAGCATATGGTCCAAAAGCTAATGAAGCTATAGAAGCATCTTTTTCAAGATTAGATGAGATTGAGCAAATGGCAAGTGTGACTATAGATAGCAGTGATATAAGTAAAATTAATCAAGCTGCAGGTAAAGAATATGTACAAGTACATCCTGAGATTATTAAAATGCTTGAAACCGCAGTTAAGTATTCTAAATTGAGTAATGGGGTATTTGACATAACTGTAGGCCCACTTGTAAATCTTTGGGGAATAGGAACAGATAACGAAAGAATACCTACAGATGATGAGATTAAGTCAAAACTACCGCTAGTTGGATATAATGATATCAGTATAAATGAAGAGGATAGTAGTATTAAGTTACTAAAAGAAGGTATGGCAATAGATTTAGGTGGAATAGCTAAAGGATTTGCTGCAGATGAAGTGTTAAAAATTTATAAAGAGTACGATATTAAAGGCGGGATTATAAGCCTTGGAGGTAGTTCTATATATACAGTTGGTAAAAAGCCAGATGGAACACCATGGAATGTTGGAGTTAAGCATCCTAGAAAAGACAGCGATCAAGATTATGTAGGAATAATTAATTTATCAGAACAAGCACTTTCCACTTCTGGGGATTATGAAAGATATTTTATAAAGGATGGTAAGAGGTATCATCATATATTAAACCCAAGCACAGGATATCCAACAGATAATGGTGTAATGAGTGTAACTATAGTTGTAGACAGCAGTATTCCTGATAGCAATATGCTTGCTGATATTTTAACCAAAACTGTTTTTATAGCAGGTGTGGATAATGGCTTGAAATTTATAGATAGCTTGCAAGGTGTTTCTTGCATGGCAATAACTTCTGATTATAATATTTATAAATCTTCAAACTGGAATATAAAATTAGATAAATTAGATCCAGACTTTAAATTTGCCAATTAATTTTTTTATTATGCCTCAGTCTAGTATAAATTTTACAATATGTTTACATACTGACAATATAGGAGGCTATAATATGAAAATGAAAACTAATCAAAGAGCCTTAATTTTATTAGTCATTATGTTTATAGGTTTTATAATTACTTTGTTTCCACAAAATACACCTATAATAACTATATTGCAAAGTGGATTTGAAGCTGGAGTGGTAGGTGGATTTTCAGATTGGTTTGCAGTAGTAGCACTTTTTCGGTATCCCTTAGGAATTCCAATTCCACATACTGCACTTCTGCCTAGGAATCGTAAAAGAATAACAGAAGGTTTAGTATCAATAGTTGAAAACAACTTGCTCAATAAATCAAGTATTATAAATAAAGTACATGAATTAGAAGTAGTGAAAAAAATATTAAATATATGCAAAAAAATTATATGTTCTAAGCAAGGAATAGAAGCAGGAATGTATGTTATTAAACGTGTCATAGAGCATATTCCTATAGAAAAAGTTTCTTCATCTTTGCTTAAACTAATTCAAAAATATTTGAATACATTAGATTCTAAAAACTTTCTTGAAAAATTAATTGGCATATTCTTAAGAAATAATTATGAAGAGAAAATTTTAGATAATTTACTTATTAAGCTTGAAGAGATAGTAAAGCAAGATAAAGTAAAGAATGAACTTGGAAATATAGTATTCAATTCTATAAATAAACTAAAGATAAGTGGAATAATGCAATATTCATTAAATACAGTCTTAAATGTTTTAGGAAAAGATAAAGTAGGAAAAATAGCTCAAGATTTAGTCGTTGTAATATTAAAGGATTTAAAAAAACATGATAATACCAGTAGAATTACACTGCTTGAATTAATGCAGAGCAATATAAGAAACATAAGTAACAATGAAGAAGTTATTCAAAAAATAGATGAGTATAAAATGAGTTTAGGCAGTAATGTTGAACTAAATAACTTTACAATAAAAATATTAGATGAATTAAAAAATATAATATTAGGTTATGTTAAAGAAGACTACATAAGAAATAATATACTGCCAATGCTAAGCAATTTAATAGACAGTATATCAGAAGATATTGATTTAATAAATAAATTAGAGCAGCAGATACAGGAACGTGTATCAGGTTACATAAATTCCAATCATGAAAATATAGGAAGATTAGTTAGAGATAATATTGAAAGATTAGATACTGAAACTCTTATAAAATTGATTGAAGAGCGTGTAGGCGATGACTTGCAGTGGATAAGGATAAATGGTGCTATTTGTGGTTTTTGCGTTGGTCTGGTATTAGGGATAATTAGAGTTTTGTAAGTATTAAAAACGCATCATCAGTATTTGTTAATAAATAAAGAGTATCTATAGGTTGAAAATTTCACTGCTAAAAAATAGAGTTTCACAATGTTTTTTTAGTAGATTTTAGAGCAGATATTATTGCTGTAGAAGGCTGTAGAAGAATGTACTGAACTTATAAAGAGAATTGCAAATAAAGAAGATCTATAAATGCAATTCTGTATTATTATATATGTTGCAATGCACAATTCACAATTACAGCTAAAATTCTTACAATATTTTTAGAATTATGATGAAGAATTATTTTTGCAATATATATATTATTATTATTTACATTTCATGAACAAAATTTCTTTTACAGTCTCCTCAAAAGGTATTGAAACACTTTTAATATTTCCATTACTATCATAATTAAAGGTTACATCAATCAAGTAATATTCCATTATTGTCATGGTAAAAATGTCATAGCATTTATGATTAAGTGTATAGTCTATATTATTATAAATTAATTTTAAGATATTATCTTTTACTTCGATTTTTAAAGAACCATATGCTGGATTTTCATATATGCCAGTATACTCTTCAAGGGAGTGAGATGGAGTTGAGTTATCTTTTTTTGAGTCTATTCTAGGCTTAGTAGCAGCTTCCATTGCTTTCATCATCTTTTCAGCTTCATCCTCTAGTTTTTCACAAAAATCACTATGTTCATAGCCTAAAAGCTTGTCGTATATATGGTATGCTATAGGCATTGCACAGACAGGATTATTTAAATTAGTAAGAATAACTACGCCAATATTCTCGTCTGGAAGAAAGCTTGTATAGGAGCAAAATCCATCTATATTTCCACCGTGGTTAACATGTTTTTTTCCCCTATAGGCTTCAACAAACCAACCTAAGGCATAAGATGAAAATTGTAATTCATCAAACTTTAAAGGGATTAGCTCACAAGGGAGTTGAGGTGAATGTAACTCACTTATAGTTTTTTCTGATATAATCTGTTTTCCATTTACTTTACCTTTATTCAAATGAAGGCTAAGCCATTTTAACATATCATTTAAACTTGAATTCATAGAACCAGCAGGAGCAACAGCATCTAGTTTTCTAAAGTCTATTTGATTAATTTCTTCACCTTTTTGCGCATAGGGCTTACTGTAATCAGAAGACTCTTTTAAAGCATCTACTGAGAAATTTGTGCTGTTCATACCAAGAGGCTCAAGAATTCTTGATTTCACAAATTCTTCCCAGGTCATTCCTGTAACTAGTTTAACAAGGTAGCCAGCTGTGGCATACATCAAATTATTATATTGCCATGTTTCTCTGAAATCTTTACTAAATTCCAAGTATTTAATTTTATCTACCAGTTCTTTTCTGCTTAAAGAAGGATTTGTATACCATAAAATATCATGTCTAGGCAATCCTGAACGATGACAAAGCATGTCCCTTAATGTAATATGTTCTTCAGCATATTTATTTTGCATTTCAAAACTAGGCATGTATTTTTTTATAGGAGTATCAAGATCAAGCTTACCTTCATCAACTAATATACCTATTGATAGTGAAGTAAAAGATTTACTTGCAGAGCCTATAGCAAATAAAGTATCTTTTGTAACATTCAAATTTTTGTTAACATCACGCAGTCCTAACTCATTGCAGTATATTATTTCATCATCTTTAATAATACCTACAGCCATTCCGGGAATTTTCCACTTATTCATATACTTAGATAAAAAGTCATTAAGATCTTGAGAGTTATTAGATAGAATATCATTCATAATATTGTACCGCCTTTATTTATTTTTTATTTTCCTTCATTTCTTCTTCTATCAAATTCATTTAATGCTCTCTTTTGTATTTCCAGTGCATCGTCACCCAGATCAAATTCAGCTTCTTCTTCGAAACCATCCTGCTCTTCGCCATCAAACCTATATAATTTCTTTAATAATGTCCATAAGATTTCCATTTCTTCAATGGAAAAACCTTTAGAAAGCATCCCAAAAAACTCCATCGATTTTTCGGCACCTATCATCATGGCATCCGTTCCAGCTTTAGTAATCTTCACATTAACTGCACGTTTATCATATTGGCTTGGCACAGTAATTACATATCCTTTGTTCTCTAAATTAGTAATCAATTGTTTTACACTCTGTTTTGTTGTACCTAGTTTTTTAGAAATATTATTTAGAGTCGTTTCATTTTCAGGTAAATGAATAATAGCAACCATTGCCATAAGCTGTCTGCTAGTTAAAGGTTCACAATATTCATCACCCTTAATTTGAATTTTATTAGTGAGAGAAAACAGAGTTGCGTATATTTGTTGTATTAAAAAAAGCGCTTTATAGTTATCCATAAAATATCTCCTCCTTAGTTGGACAATATACTGTCTAAAATTACAATAGCATATTATTCCAATGTAGTCAATATACTGTCTATTTGTTTTTAGTTATACTTCATTATAAACAGAGAGGACTTGAATAAGAAAAAAGGAATAGGGGATATTGCTTAATACTAGTACTTGGTACTATAACTATAATATTTCTGAATCTTTTTTGTAGAAAGAATTATTTAATGATATTACCTGAAATAATGTTTTGGATAGGCTGTGCAGTTACTATGTTGGAATCATATTGAGGTTGTATTCAGTATTGACACTTGGAAGATCTTTCACCATATCAGTGCAAGTGGATTTAAAGCAAAAAATAATTCAAACAGGTCCATATAGATACATTAGGCACCCTGCATATAGCGGAAGTATATTATATTTAATTGGAATAGCATTAGCTCTTAGAAGCATCATTGGAACTATTGTAACTATAACAATTATTGCTGTCATTTATGGATATAGAATTAAGATTGAAGAAAAGACATTAGAAAGTAACTCTAAGACAGATTATCAAGAGTATAAGAAGTGTACTAAAAAGATTATTCTATTTACTTAGTGAAAAATATAGTTTAATCATATAAAAGCAAAAATATATTTATTGGATATTAATTATAGGCGTGTTAATAAAGTAATCTTAATCTATTAATACTAGATTAGAATTTTTCTATATTATTTTTTATATCAAGTACAATTTCTTCAATTATATCTTTAATTTGTAGATTTCTAGTTCCAGGAATATAAATGCCATGCTTTTGTAATGGAAGTATATATTTAGTACAATCCATATTAAATATTGCATTGGAAATCATAGTAGTAATTTCTCCATTTATACCTCCACTACAGATTATTCCGATTGGTCCTATTATACTATCTATTTTAGTTGTCTTGCAAAATGAACTGATTGCCCTTTCACCGCTTATACCAACATTTGCACCGGCTTGTACCATTTTTGAGGTAGCAAATGAGTTGGTACCAAGTGCAATAATATAAACATCATTTTCTATTTCTTTACGGATCCTCTTTATGATGTTTTGACCAAGGCCTGCACCTTGTGCATCTATTACTGCAATTTTCATATTAATGATCATTCCTTTCGCTATGATTAAAAGATATAATTTAATAAAAGTAGTTAATGTATAAATAAATTAGTGCTAAACTATAAATAAGATTTTTATTTATAGTTTCTGATATTATTCTATACCTTGAAGTTAACTATAAGTCAAGTGCTTTTTAGTAACATTAAGTGATTGGTGGTCACATATTTCATAAAAAGGCTATATAATTTTAAATTGACTGAAATTAATCTGTGATTTTGTTCTTAACATATATTATTATAGAATAAAGAGAAGAGATTTCATATGATTATTGGAAACACAAAATAATAAAGTTATTAAAAAATTGCAGATATGAGGTGAATGGATGAAAATTAAAGTTGTAAAACAGCTGCTAGAATTAAACGAAAATTTCAACAATGATATTAAAGAAATTTTAAGAAGAAAAAATGTATATTTAGTAAATGTGATGGGTTCACCAGGGACAGGCAAAACAAGTTTGATTATAGAGCTAATAAAACAATTAAAGGATAAATTTAATATTGCTGTAGTTGAAGGCGATATTGCGGGACAAGTAGATGCTGAAAAAATTGATTCACTTGGAATTTCTGTCATTCAGCTTAATACAGAAGGAGAGTGCCATATAGAATCAAAAGCAATTTATAATATCTTAGGATACTTTGATTTAGACGAAATTGATTTGATTTTTATTGAGAATATTGGTAATCTTGTATGTCCTGCTGAGTTTGAACTTGGTGAAGATTTTAAAATTGCTGTTTTAAGTATTCCAGAAGGGGATGATAAGGTTGAAAAATATCCATTACTATTTTCTAAAGCTGATGCAGTTGTATTAAGTAAGTATGATATGATGGAATACTTTGACTTTAATGACAATAAGGTAGAAGAAAATGTTAAAGAATTAAATCCGTTGGCAGCTACCTTTAGAATATCATCAAGAACTGGACAAGGATTAAATTCATTTGTTACATATATTGAAGAAAAAATAAAAACAAGAATTCAAAGGTAATTTAATATTTACAATTTTGGAATTGTATAGTATCATAAAATTGTATACTACGAGGGTATACAGTTTTCATACAATATATATTGCAAAAATAATTCTTCAGCATAATTTTAAAAATATTAAAAGAATTTTGGCTGTAGTTGTGAAATGTGCATTGTGAATTGCAACATATATAAATTAATAGATTAATTTGGATTATTAATAACCACGAAGGTTGATTGCTTTATTTGTAATCAGTTTTTGTGGTTTTGTTTTTATTAAAAATTGGGCATATTGAGGAAATAACAAGTGTAATTATCTTCACATGCTTTAAAGGAGGAATTAAAATGCATATTCCAGACAATTATCTAAGCCCAGCTACCTGTGCAGTTATGGGGGCGGCAATGATTCCAGTTTGGACAAGAGCTGTAACAAAAGTAAAAAAAGAGGTAACTAAAAAGAAATTGCCGCTTATGGGAGTGGGGGCATCACTATCATTTTTAACGATGATGTTCAATGTTCCGTTACCAGGTGGAACCACTGGACATGCTGTAGGAGGAACATTAATTGCTATTCTTTTAGGCCCTGAGGCGGCATGTATTTCAGTGACGATAGCACTTTTGATTCAAGCATTACTATTTGGTGATGGAGGTATTTTAGCCTTTGGAGCCAACTGCTTTAATATGGCATTCGTCATACCATTTGTAGGCTATTATATTTATAAGTTTTTAAAAGAGAAATTTAAGACAGAGAAAGGAGAATATATTGGGACATTTATTGCAGCTTATATTGGAATAAATTTGGCCGCTTTATGTGCAGCAATAGAATTCGGAGTACAGCCATTACTTTTTAAAGATGCAGCAGGTATACCGCTATATTGTCCTTATCCTTTATCAATTACTATACCTTCAATGCTTATTCCACATCTTGTAGTCGCAGGAGTATTAGAAGGAATTATAACTGTTGGCGTATTAAGCTTTATAAAAAAAGTTTCACCAGGAATTATCTATGAGGGAGCTACTACAAAATCAAAGCCTGTATATGGATTAATAATAGCGCTAATATGCCTCTCACCATTAGGGTTATTAGCTACAGGTACAGCTTGGGGAGAATGGGGAACTGATGAAATAAGTTCTGTAGTAACAGGTGGTAATACGTTAGGATTTATACCTAAAGGCATGGAAAATGGATTTAGCTTTAATGCATTAATGCCAGATTATTCTGTTGCAGGTCTTCCAGATAATTTTGGATATATTTTATCTGCAGTTGCAGGTGTTGCAATACTATTGTTAGTATTTAGAATAATAGCAAGTATGAAAAAGACAACAAAAGTATAAAGTGAAACTTGATTCAGGTGAGGTGATTTAAATCTGAATCTTAGTTTAACTTATATGTGCTCCATCAATTCAGCAATATGTAGTGAAACAAAAGTGAGAGTCCAAATTTTATATTTGGGTTCTCTTTTAAATGTGCCTAATATACGTTATAAGAAAGGAAGTTATTAATGCCAGAATGGCTTTTAAAGAAAGACAATTATACACCGCTAAAAGACAAGAATTCTTTTATAGATAAGAGCATTCTGTCAATATTTAATGTGCTTGCTATGTTTAGGCAGCAAACTAAAATAAGAAACTCTAAATTTGGAATTAACCCATTAACTAAATTAATATCAACGCTCATACTAATTATTTTTGTTTCCTTAAGCAGAAATTTTCACTTTATTGTAATTACAACTGTGTTTATGCTTGTGCTAATAAATCTTTTAAGTATAAAAGAAATAAAATATGTTGTCAAAGCAAGTATGGCGGCGGCAATTTTTACGTTTATTATTTTGTTACCAGCTATTTTTTTAGGGTATAGTAATAATACCTTAATGATCACATTAAAAGTATTAGTTTCAGTTGCTTCTGTCAGTATATTAACTTGCACTACTCAGTGGAATGAATTAATAATTACTTTAAAAATATTTAGAATACCAGATATATTTATTTTGGTACTTGATATTACTATAAAATATATTATAATTTTAGGCGAATTTTCATTAAATATGGTTTATGCTCTTAAATTAAGATCAGTAGGTAAAAACAATCATAAAAGCACTGCACTTTCCGGAGTCGTAGGAACTATGTTTATAAAGTCTAAAGAGATGGCAGAAGAGATGTATGGAGCAATGGAATCTAGAGGATTTACAGGAACATATAAAGTATATACGAAATTTAAATTTAAGCTAGTTGATTATGTTTGTTTTATTCTTACCATAATTTTTGTGTTAACATATTTTTATTTTGATAGGTTGTGATTTAATGATTGATATAAAAGATGCGAATTATTCATATGATGCTGAAGTTACCGCACTAAAAAATGTAAACCTACATATTGATGCAGGTGAAGCCATTGCTTTAATAGGTGTAAATGGAAGTGGGAAGTCTACATTAATGAAATTAATTAATGGATTAATAATTGCTGATAGTGGAAGTTATTTATTTGAAGGTGAAGAAATTAATAATAAAAAAATGCAAAATGAAGAGTTCTCGAAGGCTTTTCATAAAAAAATAGGTTTTGTTTTTCAAAATTCAGATGTACAGCTATTTTGTTCAAATGTATATGATGAAATTGCATTTGGGCCAAGACAGATGGGAATGGATGAAGAAGAAGTTAGAAAAAGGGTAGAAGACACTCTAAAATTATTGAAAATTGAAGAATTAAGAGATAGACAGCCATATCATTTGAGCGGTGGAGAAAAGAAAAAGGTTTCTATAGCTACCGTAGTAGTTTTAAATCCAGACGTTTATATATTTGATGAACCAATGAACGGACTTGATCCTAAAACTAAGAGATTTTTAAAAGAATTCATGATAGCTATAAATAATGCAGGAAAAACTATTTTATGTTCTACCCATGACTTTGAATATGTAAAAGGGGTATTTAAAAGAGCAATTGTTTTTTCAAGTAATCATGCGATTATTAGAGATGGTAATTATGATGAGATAATGAACGATAGTGACTTTCTATATGACAATAACATTATATAATGTTTAAGCTATACTGAAAATAATAATATGAAGAAAGAACAATACAAGTTAAGAAAAGCAATATATTATATGGAATAAAAATTGCAACTAATCTTATCAAATTAGAGGAAGGGTTAACATCTCTTTAAAGTCATTTTTCAAATTAAGTATGTCATTAAATTAAATAACATTATTGAATATTAGCTCATGAAAGATTCATAAAAGTAAAAAACGGTAGTTAGGAATGAGAAATCCAACTACCGTTTATTTTTGTATGTACAATTTATTCTATATTAATTTCTGTTAGTTTATCATTTGTAGGTAAGGTAAATGATAAAACTTGCTGGATGGATTCGAATGCCCAAATTGAAGTAGAATTACATTTGTCCAGTGGCAATAGAAATATAGAATAAGAAAAAATAAATCTTAGCAATAATGTTATATATGTTAAAATAAAGATATGTAAAACATTAGACGTAAATACAATTTCAGGTAGTGATAATCATGTCTATGCTAGAGGGGCTGCAAGAACTCCACGATGCTAGGAAAGTGGACATACACTACCTCATCACAAAACGTATGGAAGATGAGTTATATCTCAAACTCATAGGTTTAGAAAAAGTGCATTTACGTGAAGGTAGGCTAGTTTAAAATCAAAATTTAGATAAGAATATTAGTAAAAATCAGTGCGTTACTAATATTCATGTGGAGTAATATATGAATAAATATACTAAGATAGAGCTATTTTTAATAATTGGTTTTTTAGTGTCAACTTTTGCATTTAGTTTAACAGTAAGTATTGTATATTCAAATTATAATAGAGTTACAGAACAAAACCGATTTAATAAAGATTATAAGTATCTAAAAATAGATACAGTACATGAGACTAAATATGTTGATGGAGCTGAAGTTGTAAATAAAGATGAGGATAAAGAAAATCCAAGCTTATCAGAAATAGTAGATGCTGTTCAAGAGGCAGGATATAAGAAAATTATTTTAAAGCCATTTGAAGATCAAATACAAGTTGATAATAAGTTTTATATTAATGATATATGGCCTTGCTCTAATGGGATTGACATAGAAAGTAGAAATTTAATTAAAGGAAGATACTTAACTGAAGAAGAGTTAATGAGCAATGAAAAAGTTGCTATTATAGGTTTTTGTTTAGAAAGATTAGTTGAAGAGAAAAATGGGGAACGTTATATAAAAATATTTAATGAAGATTATAAAGTTGTTGGGGTTCTTGGAAATACTGAAGTATTTAAATATAGCAGTATAATTCCTATAAGATCTCTATATTTTATAAACACTAAGGTTCCTAATGTTATTTTTTATAAGAATAATATAAGTAATATAGACATTAAAGAAATTAACCTGAAAAATATTAATGTTTCTGAAAAAGAGATTTCGAGGACTTCGGTTATAGATTATTTATTCAAAAATGTTTACGAACTTAAAAATAGCTTATATCAAATAATACTTGGTATAGCAAATTTACTTTTATTTTCATATTTCTTTGCTAAAAATATACGTGAAAAAGTTGCTATTATGAAAGTCTTGGGGGCTAAAAACTCTGATGTATTTAAAGAGGTTTTTGCAAAATTCATAAGAATATCTTCGATTGGAATTATTGCTGGACTAGCTTTATCAAAAATTACAATAGATTTTATGATGAAGTCTTTCCCATCTCAATATTCAGCTGTTAACATTCCAAATATTATATTAAGTTCAATGCTAATATTTATAATATCTATAATTGTATCTATACTAGTGTTGTTTAATGTAATTAGATTTAAAATAATGAAAGAAATAAGGTAAGTAGTATGAAAAGCAAATTTATCTTTTTTGATATAAAAAGAAACTTGATAGTTAATGTATTAATTATATTGGAAGTAGCTTTATGGATATTTTATGCTGCGTCTTTGGTTTCTTTAATTAACTTTGATAGGTCATATAGAAATAGGTACAACAGATCAATTTCCATAGATAATTCTAAGTTCATGACGTTTTATAAGATGATCCTTAAGGAAAACAAAGATATTGAAGATTATAAAAATGATATAAAGGAAAGTCTTGAATTAATATCAAAAAATAATTATACTTACGGTTTTATTCAAAGGGATCTGTATACGGATATTCCAATTGATGTTTTAGGGTTAAATTCTAAAGACTTAGAGTCTAATTTTACAGAAAAAGATACAAATGATGAGTTGATACATCCAATTGGATTCAATTATGGAATGATAGAACATTATCAAAATAATATAACTCAGGAAATTTCAAAAGAAGAATGGATTAGAAGTGATGAATATGTACCTGTAATTGTCGGAAATGATTTGGCTAAAAAAGTTAAGGTTGGCACTAGCTATGTAGCTAATAATATAACTTATAAAATTGTAGGGCAATTTAAGAAGGATGTATTAGCATTTGATTATACAAATAGTGTAGATAGCTCATTTTTATTAAATAAGTCATTTGTTATTCCACTTAGTGACGAAACATTCTTTCAAAATTTTGGATATCAACCTATAACGATATTTTTCAATGGTGACAAAGAAAATAATTCAACTGAATTAGAATCAAATATAAGAAAAATTTCTGATGATATAGTTGTTTCAGATTTTGGTGATGATTTAGATAAATTTTTGGAAGAAATAAAATCAAAAAAGTACTATGAAATATTTAGAATAATTATAATTACTATTATTGCATCTGCATCAATAATTACTACAATTAGTTATAAAATAACTGAAGATGTAGATAGGATTGGAATTCTTTATTCTTTTGGAATTAGTAAAAAAGATATATTTAAAACATTTTCTTCTGAATTTCTTATAAATATACTAATTGGAATCATAGGAGGAAGTTTATTTTATTTAAAGAACTGCGGAAGCGTTTATGCATTTTTTATTAATGAAAACTTATTATTCAATTTATATATTTCAATTGGGATATTGTTATTAACAATTATTTTAATTATGCTAATGAGTTTTAAAGAAATAAATAAGTTGACTCCAAAAGAGATGATGGGAGGATTTACAGAATGAGTATATTAGATTTAAGAAATATATATAAAACCTATGGAAAAGGTGATAACGAAGTTATAGCTGTAGATGGAATAAGCTTAAAGGTGGATAAAGGTGACATTATAGCTATTATGGGGCCTTCTGGTTGTGGTAAAAGCACATTGCTTAATATATTATGTTGTATAGACAACCCTACTAAAGGTGAATATTATATTGACGATTTTCAAGTGGACTTTAAGAAACTTAATCAGTTATCTAAAATCAGAAATGAAAAGATTTCTTTTATATTTCAAAACTTTGCATTAATAAAAGATCTTAGCGTGTTAGAAAATGTAATGCTTCCTCTTAAATTTAGAGGTATTTCACGAAAAGAACGAATAAATAAGGCAATAAAGTATTTGAAAGAATTAGATATATTGAATTTAAAAAATAAAAGTATTAGGCAATTATCAGGAGGGCAGCAGCAAAGAGTTGCCATTGCTAGAGCACTTACTCAAGAAAGCGAAATTATATTAGCTGATGAGCCAACAGGAGCATTGGACCAAGAAAATAGCATTAAAATTATGAAAATATTGCAAGAATTAAATCAAAAACATAATAAGACAATATTAGTTGTGACACATGATAATCTTGTTGCAAGCTTTTGCAATAAAACCTTGAAAATGAAAGATGGAAAATGGGATAGTATTAAATAAAGGAGTCATAATTTATGAAAAAAATACTTTTAACTATATTACCGAGTATATTAACATTCTTATTTATATTTATAGATTCTCATTTCCCATATAGTAAGTGGATTTTAATTGGTATTTATATTTTATTTCCGATAATGTTTATAATTCAGACTATTATTTCATTCAAATCAATAAAAAATATGTTGATTGGATTTTTGTTATTATCACTATCAATCATACTGCCTATTAATCAATGGTATAGAATGGGCAGCATAATTCCAGCCATAATAGTTTATTTAATATTGTCTTTAATAACATATTTACTGATAGTAGTTATAGATATTATTAAAAAAAATAAGAAAAGAACTAGAAATTAACGAGGGTGTCTTTGTAGAAATAACTAAGAGTGATAATTAGTGAACTGGTATGAAGCGTATTAAAAAATTCAAATTCTATATAAGTTATGAAGAAATTTTTGGGGGAGAGATATACTTATTTGTGGGAAGTTCTAAAGTCTTATTGGAGGGAATGAAGTGAAGAATAATTTAAGCGAACCGTATCATAAGAGACACTATAAAAGCATCTCTTATGAAATAACTAATTCACCATCGCCAGTTATTATAATTTTATATCCAGCTTTGAGAGGAAATAAATTAAATTTTTGCGATTGGGGCCATATGCGAATAGCTTGAACAGGAGTTTCAGTAGAATCTAAAATAAATATGTAAATCCGCTCATTAAAAGAATTATTTTGAACTGTATGTGTAGCATCTAGAGATAAATTTAAATCTTCAACTTTGTAGAAACCACGCTTAAGAATTTTACTTTCAGCCATACAAGGTGAAATCATAATATTAGAAGAAATAAAGAAGAAGAATAGTAATGCATAAATAAATTTTTTCATAAACATAATCACCTCTAAATTTTTATAGATAACAAGAAAATGAATTGAGCATTTTATCTAGTTTATAATAATGCTACCTTTACTAGATACAATTATTTCAAATTCAGATTCTAAAGGTATTAAAATATACTTGTCTGACTGAGGATCTAATCGCATATATTGCCTAGTTACTTGATTTGAATCGAAAATGGCAATAAAGGCATAATCACTGGTTGAAGTATTTTGTACAGTATGAATGCCGTGGGATAAATTTAAATCTGTAGCTTTATAAAATCCTTCATGTAAGGTTTTTGGTTCAGCGCCAACAGGGATTGTAAAAATATGAAAGATTAATATTAAAAAAAATAAAAATGCCAGTGGGTACTTTTTCATTAGATCACTCACCTTTCTAAATTAAAATATTATGGAATTATAAACTTAATTTTATTATGTGAAAGTGATGAGAATATATTCTGAAATATTAAAAATAAAAATTAAACCTGAAGAGGGGACAGGACAAGATTAGCAGTTTACTATTTAGAATGTAAAAAATGAGTGTTAACGGAGAAAGAGGCATTTATAGAATCTTGGCAAAATTTGAATCATGAGGGACGTAGAAATCTTAAGCATGGTTTTTCATGAGGTATTAACTTGAATGATTGAATCATTAGACAATGAAGATAATAAAAAAGGAAGCTTATCCACTATGAGATAAGCTTCCTTTTTTAGATTACTTAAGACTTAAGCTACATCAAATTTAGTAACTTGTCTTTGAGTAACTTGAGCACCAGATTTCTTAACTAAATCACCAGAATTAGTTTTGAAAACATTTTTAGCGATTACAGTATCCATAAGTGCATTAATCTCGTCTTTTGTAAGACTTGATTTAGCACCAGAAACACTTAAAGTACTTTTTTCACCAGCCGCAGTTAAAAAAGTCATAGATAAAGAATATTCCATTTAATTCACCACCTTTCTGTTTAGAGTAGAGTCAAGGAAGTTAAATCATATACATGATTTAACTAAGTTCGAGAAACCAAATCATAGATTTGGACTCTCACTTATCTGCTTAAGCATTTGCTAAACTAGAAGATTCATTTATAAAGTAGTCTTTAGTATTGGCTTCCATAACAGCTTTAATTGCATCAGCAACAGCATAGATATTTTCTGGTGCTGCATCTGTTTTGATGCCTGAGAAAGTTTTCTTAGTATAAATTGGATCGCCAGTTTTATCTAATCCTTTTTGAACCTCAATACTAAGAGAAACAGAGTCAATAGTTTTAGTTACAGCCATATATTTTTACCTCCTTCATTTTGTTTTCGTATATGATATACGCATTAATTCCATAGATTACATAAGTATTCTAAAATTTTTTTAAGCAGCAAATAATCAAAACAGTTGAAGTAAAGACACAAAGAAAATTTTATGGTTCATCTATATGAATTCTAAAAGGTTTAATCCATTAGGTCTTAGGGGATAAGCAAGAACTATAAACTAAATGATTTTATAAAAAATTAATTGTATTATTTAAAATTTATATATTAAAGGAAAGTCAATTAGGTAAAAAAGTATTTCTTAGATTCAGAGAAGGCATCATCGTTTTACTATGAGTCTTACTTTGATTTAACACGAAGAGGTTTAATAAATTTAATGAATATGAAAATCTTTATATAGTAATAAAATAGAAATATGTAGAACAAATAAAAATGAAATGAGAGAAAAAATTTTTATTTACGTTATATAAAGTGTAAGAGCTTTTATGAAAATAATGGATTGGAGAAATTTCAATGAGGTGTACCGAAAAAAATTATATCAGTAGGCTGAAAAAGAGGAAAGAAGATGCACTAGAATTTATAGTGGATAAATATCTGGCATTAGTTAAATCCACAGTATATAAAGTACTTTCACCACTTAATAAGGATGGAATTATTGAGGAGTGCATAAATGATGTGTTTCTTTCAGTATGGAATAATTCACATAAATTTACAGGTGAAGAAGTTGATTTCAAGAAATGGATATTTAAGATAGCAAGATTTAAGGCTATTGATTATTACAGGAAAGAAGTTAAGAATCTGAATGTAAGCATAGAGGATAAGGAAATAAGCACAAATGAATTAGTGGAAGAAGAAATTATTAAGCTAGAAGAAAGAAATGAATTGATAAATTTAATTAACACTCTTGAGCCTATGGATAGGGACATATTTATTATGAAGTTCTTTCTAGGGGAAAAGTCTGAGGATATTGCTAGAAAATTTGGACTTACCAGAGCTGCATTAGACAATAGAATTTATAGGGGTAAGAAAAAACTTAGGCTAAATTTGGAGGTAGTGTAATATGAAAGATATTTATGAAATTCTAAATGATATAGAAATAGATGAAGATGAAATGGAAATGATAGAAGCGACTGATATTGAAAAAGCAAAGGTAAAAAAGTATTTAAAGAAGTCTATAAATAAAAATAAGTCATATAGAAATAAGGGAATAGCTGCAGCAGTTTTATGTTGTTTGTTAATTGGAGGTGCAGGAACTTTAGGAGTGGCTTATCCATCTTATGCAGCAGTAATTCCCATAGTTGGAGATATATTTAGGTTTATAGATAATGGTAGAACAGGTGCATATGATAAATATAAGGAATATGCAGATGTGGTGGGAGTTACGCAAGAAAGTAATGGTATTAAAGTCACAATAAAAGAAGCAATATTTGATGGGAAAAATTTGACTTATACCTATGAAATAATAAGTGATAAAGATTTAGGCGATAATCCGTTTTTCAATATGAATGGACCAAGGATTGCTATAAAATATTATAGTGGTGGATCAACGGGTAATTCTGAAGTAAAAAAAGTCTCTAAGAATACTTATGTAGGTCAAGAAACTATTACTATTAATGAAGAAAGAAAGGACATAAACTTTGAATTAAATTTTACAGATATAGGCGATATGAGCTCTGAAAATTCTAAAGAAATAAGTGGAAATTGGAAGTTTAAAATTAATTTAAAAGCATTAGATAATGTTAAACAAATGGTAAATAAGACAACTGAAAAAAATGGAGTTCAATTAAATATAGAAAGTATTTCTAAAACGTCAGCAACATTTACGTTAAATTATTCTCAAGAAATTTCAAAGGATTTACAGGAGAAATACTTTATTGTAGATATTCCAATAGAAGAACTAAAAGATGATTTAGGAAATGTTTATAAAGCAACGAGTGTTTCAACAAATGAAGGTAGTGAAGGAAGATATGCTGGAAAATCCATGTCAAGTTTTGGGGAGTTAAATCCAAATGCAACTAAATTAATAATAACTCCAAAAGTACATTTATCAAATAATGTACATCAAGAATCAGGTAATGAAGAGGGAAAAGCAGTTGATACAAGTCCTACTATAGATGAGAATCATCCTAAGAATAATGAATTTGCATTAGATGATATAGTAATTGAACTAAAAAAATAATACACTTTTTCTTATCAGAAATAGTTTAACTGAGATATAAGTGGATTTAAAGGTGGTAAAAATAAATTAATAGTAGAGTACAATATGTACTCAAAAAAAGTTCATCATTGCTGTATGGTGAACTTTTTTATCCTTCATAAAATTATAGCACGGTCAAATCCATGGATATTGTATCCTTCGTAAGTGTAGATTATATATTTTAAATGGTAGAATCAATGCTATATTTTCTCAAATTTAATTGGACGCCTTAACTTTCCTAGAGAGATTAGCTCAGTATTCTTTTTATAGTTATCCCAAAGGCTTGCTCTTGTAATATTAGGATTATCGTAAGTTTTAAAGAAGTATTCACAAGTATTTGTATTAACAAAGGCAGTGTATTTTGTATAATCATAAGTATCTCTATTTGTTATTACTATCCCTTTTGGAATAGAAACACTTTCCATAATATGAAAGCATGTATTTATTGCTTCTAAACTGTCACTAGGCGCTTTAATATGTGTTTTTTGATATGCTGTTCTTACAAATCGTTCTGGAGATGTGTAGCCTCCAGGTAATTGCATAGTTCCTCCTGCCTGACCAAATGGCCTTAAATGAATGTTTCCCCAGCATGTATCACTAGTCTGAGTTGGAGATACATTCATGTAATTTCGTAAATTAGTCATGTGCCACTGAAGATCAGGACTATTTGCCATAACTCCAATTGAATTTTTGTATAAAGTTAGACCTTTTTCTGTTTGTTCAATGACGACACATTCTCCGCATTTATCTGTAGCAATCCAATGTAAAGGCGCGACTGTTTGCGTTACAGGATCTTCAAGACCTACAATATCTATCTCCATTAATATTTCTTTAAGATCTTTTACTGATTCACATCTTCCTAAAATATAATGAAGAAAATCTAAGGAAGAAACAGCTTCCCTGGTAATGGAATCATTATGATTTTTGTATTTAGCATAACCTGCAAAATATAATGCTGCAGCTGCAAATCCTTTTTCATTTACTCCATCAAAAAAACCAAGCATTCCACCTGCTTCTTGTCCAATTCCTATAAAGCTATAGTGATCGCAAATTTTATTCATGCTAAGAGCATTATTCCAGAGATAATGTTTGGGTACGACATAAAGTTCTGGCTCAATATCATAAGAAAAATCCATAGTTCTTCCAAAAAAATTTTCCATCTTTTTAGATTGTAGTGTTATTGCTGTGCACATGTTAGTCCTCATCCTCCTTATACTTTATTAACTTAGCACTTGAAATTTATCACTAATGTTAACTTATATTTAATCAATCTAAACCATAAGCTACATGATGCTTAGAACCTTCAACGATATTTTCATAGTTTTTGGAATCAAAATATTTATGGTTTTGGTAAGTTACCACATAAATCTAGTCTTAAAGTTTGATATCTATATAAAAGGTCTATAATTTATAGATATACTTACACATGGCATAAAGTTCCACTTATTAATGTTAAACTATGAATGGTTTAGATTTAATATCTTATATTTTGAGGAAGGATAAAAAGTATATAAAATTACAATAAACTTTGTAATGCATTGATTCTAGATAAATACAAATAAAGTAAATACAATATTAATATATAGATTAAGGTGCAAGAAGAAATATATGATATTTTGAATTTATATAATTTTAAATTACTATTTTGAATAAAAATTATGTTCCTATCGGATACTATCATTATAACTAATGATTATCTAAAAATAGGAGGAACAATATGAAGAAAAATTTTAAAAGGATTACAATTTTAACGCTGCTGATAGTCAGCATTTTCTCATTTGCAGTGAACAACAATGCAATAGCTCAGGTACCGTCGGATAAGGATAATGGAGTACATCTAATTTTAGACTCAGTTAATTATAATAGTGTTTTACCAAAGCACTTCCGAAAAACTACTGATTTAGCAGTTGTAAAGGACAATAAAGATTTAGATCTTAAAGGGTTAGATAAGCTGAATATTTCTGGCAGTCAACAATTTTCAGGGAATAATATAGATCTTTTAACAAAGGCAATTGATACTTCTCTGCCTATGACAGTAATAGATTTAAGACAGGAATGTCATGGATTCATAAATGGGTTCTCAGTTAGCTGGGCAGATGCAAAGAATAATGCTAATGTGGGACTTACAAGAGATCAAGTTATAGCTAAAGAAAAAGAGGATTTAAAAAGTATCAAATTAAATGAACCTATAACTTTTTATAACAACTCTAAACAAACTATGGATGTTAAAACAGTTCAAAGCGAAGAAGAACTTACTAAATCAAAAAATTTAGGATATGAAAGAGTAACAGTTAGAGATGGTGGAATACCTAATGATGATATGGTTGATTATTTTATGGAATTTATAAAAAATAAACCAAAAGATTCTTGGCTTCACTTTCATTGCAAAGAGGGTATAGGAAGAACATCTACTTTCATGATAATGTACGACATGATTAATAATTATAAAGATGTCAATGCTGATGGCATAATTAAAAGACAATTGGCATTAGCAAATTTTGAGGATACTACATTGAAGTCTTTTTATAATAATGAAAGAATGGGATTCTTAAATAAATTTTATGATTATTGCAAAGCTAACGGAGACTCATTTGATACTAAATGGAGTGAGTGGAATAGTAAAGCTTCGAGTATAGATGAAACAGATAAATCTAATGCTATTCAGGTATCAAATGTAAATTCTGTTTATATGAAAAATAATATAATTCCTAAATCTTTATATGCGATTTCTTTAGATTCGATGACACCTGGTGAAAGAACAATGATAACTAGCCTTCAGGGGCTAGTTAATAATCATTGTTCTTTTCAAATATATACACTTAATTCTTCTCAGCCTGATTATAAAATATGGTTGGAAGATTTAAAAAGTAATCATAATGTACCTTATGAAATGATATCAGATCCTTGGGAGCTAATAAAAATATATAAAGACTATATAAAAGGGTACGTGCTTTATAATGGTGAAACTAAAGATCCTTCAATAAATAATGCTTGTTCCTTAGCAGGCCTTAAAAACGCTATAGTTATTGATGAAAAGCTGGAACCTAAAATAAAGGAACTTGGTATAGAAAGTAAAGGAGATTGCAGAAATACAGATGAAAATTGGGCCTATGATAATTTGTGGAATAAAGGACTAAATCATTCCATGGTAATGGAGCTTTCTCCTGATAGAATTGATGCATTAAGGGACTATGCTATAATGACTAAATCTTTAATATTTTACGAAGGAAGTGTAGATAAAACATCTCTTAGAGATAAAATATTTTCTTCTGTGGATAATAACGCTACCTGTTTAGGCTGGGGGCCAGATGAGTTTATTAATGTAAGTACAGCTTCAAAACATGGTGTAAGCATGGTTGCAGCAGATTGGTCCTATAATTTAACTACATTAAGTGCTTTCAAAGAACCTCATATTAATAAAAACTCTTCATTAAAAGTTCCTAAAGAAGAAAATGTTCACTATGTTACTTTTATAATGTCAGATGGAGATAATCAGCAGTGGAATCTTGGAACTAATTATGGTTCGCCTAAGTGGTTTGGTTATGAAAATAGAGACAAACTTTCTTTAGGTTGGTCTATGACTCCAGCGTTATATTATTTAAGTCCTACTGTGTTTGATTTATATTATAAAAGCGTAAGCAATGAAAATACAAGGAATAATTTTATCGTGGCTCCATCAGGAAATGGATACATATATCCAAGCAAATTCCCACGTAATAAATTAAGTTCATATGTTGACTCATTAAATAGTTATATGAAAAGAGTAAATGAAAATTACGTATCAATAATAGATGATTCCGCCTTTCATGATGTTGAGCTATGGAATGAGTTTACTAAAAAATCAAATATCAAAGGTTTATTTTATCTTGATTATCATAGACACGATAATTATAAAGGAGAAATTTTATGGTCTAATAATAAACCATTAGTGTCTTGCAGAGATCTACTTTGGAATTCACTTGAAGACGAAGAAGAGTTAGTAAAAAAGATAAATGATAGAGTTAGTTTAGGACAAACAAATGTCCATAATCCAGAAGCATACACATTTGTTTATGTTCATGTATGGACAAAAGAGACAAGTAATGTAGAGAAAGTTACAAACATGCTAAAAGAAAACAAAAGCGTAAGAGTAGTACCTCCAGAAACTTTTATGGAGATTATAAGTAAGAACATTAAACATTAGTGTTAGTGTACAAAGCTAAACGTATTATCCAACTTTGGTAATTAATATTTTAATTATTTAGTGAGGAGTTAAGAAAATAGAAATAAATAATAAAAAGATAGGATAAACCAAAAAGAGGAATGCTAAAAAGGGCAAGACTAGGCAGTAATCTTAGTGATAATAAAATGAAATATCAAAACTCTAAAGTGATATAGGTTTTAAGTGCATTCCTCAATTTGAGCACTGGCTTAGATATTTTCAATTAATTAATAATATAAGAAAACAAATTATTACTAATTTGTTTAGTAAAATTAGACATTATCTATTGACAAATAAAATAGAAAGATATAATATTAAATTAAGCTAAACGTTTCACTTAGGGAGGTGGTTATAATAAGTGCGACAATTAAAGATGTAGCTCGAAAAACAGGCTTATCAATAGCAACTATATCTAAATACATAAATGGTGGAAATGTTTTAGATAAAAATAGAGAAATAATTCAAGCTGCCATTGAAGAATTAAATTTTACGGTTAATGAAATGGCAAGAGGATTAAAGACTAATAAAACTAGAACAGTAGGGATCGCTCTACCAGATTTAAATAATCTGTTTTTTACATCAATTGTTTCAAAAATAGAAGATGTTCTTTTGAAAGACGGTTACGGAACTATAATATGTGACTATAAGCAAGATTATGACTTAGAAAAGAAGAAATTAGAATTCTTAGTTAATAAGTCAGTAGATGCAATAGTTTTAGTACCATCAGGGAAAGAAGTAAACGAGTTACGTGATATATTAGAAAGTGGAATACCTGTAATACTTATTGATAGACTTTTAAAAGATATAGAATGTGATGTGGTACTTGGGGATAATTTAAATTCATCATATAATGCAGTAGAAACTTTATTTACCAAGGGACATAAAAGAGTAGGTGTAATTGTAGGCCCTCAAGAAATGTATACCGCTGAGCAAAGATTAAAAGGTTATTATAGAGTACATGAAGATTATTCATTTAAAATCGATTCGAATTTAATAAAATATGGAGATTACAGGATGGATAGTGGATATGCTCTTTTCAAGGAATTGTTGAGCATGGATGATCCGCCAACTGCCGTTTATGTAACTAATTATGAAATGACATTAGGTGCAGTAATGGCAATAAATGAGATGGGGATTAATATACCGGATGATTTATCGATAATAGGTTTCGATAATATGGAATTAATAAGGGTATTGAATCCGCCATTGTCAGTAGTAGTTCAACCTATGGAAAAGATAGGTGAAACGACAGCAAAATTATTGCTTAAAAGAATGAGTGGGGATAATAGCAATTTCCCATCAATAAATAGATTGAAATCAGATTTAATTGTTACTAAATCTATTGGAAAAGCTAAGTGAAAATACGTGTGTAAGAAATTACACATGATTTTTAAATAAAAAACAAAACGTTTCGCTATAGTTGAAAGTTAATAGGCGAAACAATTAGGAGGAGCTAATATGTTAAAAGGAATTTCGAAAATATTATCACCAGAGCTTTTGAAAATTTTAATGGAAATGGGTCATACAGATGAAATTGTGATTTCTGACGGAAATTTTCCGGCTGGAACATATTCTCAAAGGTTAGTTAGATTAGATGGACACAATGTTCCAGAAGTTCTGGAGGCTATATTAAAATTATTCCCTCTTGATACTTATGTTGAAAAACCAGTGGCATTGATGGAAGTTGTAAAAGGTGATCCTATAGTTCCTACAATTTGGGAGGAATATAGAAAAATAGTTAAGAATGGTCATGATGATTTTACAGATTTTGAATATATGGATAAATGGGATTTTTATGAAAGATCTAAAAAAGCATATGCGGTTGTAGTTACCGGCGAATCAGCATTATATGCAAATATTTTAATTAAAAAAGGCGTTGTAACTGAGTAAAGTTAATAGAATTAGAAATATTAATCTATAAAGAGGTGAAACGATGGAAAAGTTGTTATTAGGAATAGATATTGGAACATCAGCTTGTAAAGTTGCAATATTTGATTTAGATGGACATGTAGTATCACAATCTAATAAGGCATACTCAGTGTATTATCCAGAAAAGGATTTTGTAGAACAAGATGCTGAAGAATGGTGGAATGCTGTGTGTGATGCAACAAAGGAATGCATTGAACAGAGTCATATTAATCCAGAACAAATAAAAGGTATTGGAATAGATGGACAAGGTTGGGCTGCACTCCCTGTGGATGTTGAAGGTAAACCTCTTCATAATGCAATGATCTGGATGGATAGAAGATCTACAAAACAATGTGAGGAAGTTATAAAAAAAATAGGAGAAGACAAAATATTCGAAGTGAGTGGTAATTCATTTGATGCCACATACACAACTCCTAAGATTTTATGGCTTAAAGAAAACAAACCTGATGTGTTCATTAAAACTTATAAATTCCTTCAAAGCAATAGTTACATAGCATTCAAATTAACAGGTGCTATGACACAAGATTTATCCCAAGGATATGGACTTCATTGCTTTGATATGAAAACGGGAAAATATGATGCTAAACTATGCGAAGAATTAGGAATACCTATGGAAAAGTTACCAGACATAGTTCCTTGTGATCAAGTTGTTGGAACTGTAAACGATATTGCAGCAAAGCAAACTGGGTTAGCAATTGGAACACCGGTAGTAGCTGGTGGATTAGATGCAGCTTGCGGAACATTAGGAGCTGGAGTTATTGAGTTTGGACAAACGCAGGAGCAAGGTGGACAAGCTGGTGGCATGAGTATTTGTTTAGATAAGCCAATTGGCCATAAAAAATTGATATTAGGATTTCATGTAATTCCGAATGCATGGCTACTCCAAGGAGGAACAGTTGGTGGGGGAAGTCTTAAGTGGTTTAGAAATGAATTTGGAGAATACGAAAAGCATATGGAAGAACAAACTGGAGAAAATTCATTTGATGCACTAGTAAATAAAGCAAAGGGTGTCAATATTGGAGCAGATGGAGTGATATATTTACCATATATGGCAGGTGAGAGATCACCTATATGGGATAAACATGCTAAAGGAGTGTTCTATGGTCTAGGATATGATAAGACAAAGGGACACATAGTACGATCTATATTAGAAGGAACAGCTTATTCATTAGAGCATAATTTACAAACTGCAAAAGAGGTAAATGTTGATGTTGAGGAACTGATTGCTATCGGTGGAGCTGCTAATAGTTTAACTTGGACTCAAATAAAAAGTGATGTAACAGGAAAACGAATTAAAGTTCCAACTTCAGATACAGCGACTACCTTAGGAGCAGCAATATTAGCTGGAGTTGGTACTGGTCTTTATAAGGATTATAGGGAAGCAGTTCAAAGAACTATAAAAATTACTAGAGTGCATGAACCTAATATGGAGGCTCATGAAATATATAAGAGATATTATCCTATATATTTAGAAATATATGAAAATTTGAAAGACACATTCAAAAAAGGCGAGGTGTAGAAATGAAAGCATTAGTTATAACTGGCATTTCAAAGGTAGAATTGCAAGATTTAGAAATACCTAAATATAAGGATGACGAAGTATTGATAAAAGTTAAGTACTGTGGAATTTGCGGATCTGATCTTCCAAGAGCTTTAGATGGAGGCGTACATTCATTTCCTATAGTGGTAGGGCACGAATTCTCTGGACAGATAGTTGAAGTAGGAGAGAAAGTAAAGAACGTTAAGGTTGGCGATAGGGTTACAGCAGGAGCATTACTACCATGTGGAAAATGTGAAGCTTGTCAGCAAGGCAGGCCTGCAATGTGCAGTAATTATGGATTTATAGGCTCTAGGCAAAATGGAGCTATGGCAGAGTATGTAGCAGTTAAATCTCAAAATGTAGTTAAATTACCAGATGAAGTTGATTATAAAGAAGGAGCTATGATTGAGCCATTAACAGTAGCACTACATGGTATTCAAAGAATTAATATTAAAGCAGGAGCAACAGCTTTAGTCTTCGGTGCAGGAACTATAGGTCTTTTAGCACTTCAGTGTTTGAAGGCAGTAGGTGCAGGCAAAGTTTATATGGTAGATGTTGTTGACAAAAAATTAGAATTGGCAAAAAAATTAGGTGCGGATGATGTAATAAATTCAATGAAGGTGGATTTAAATGAGTATTTAACTGAACATGGTAAGCCAGAAGTAGTAGTTGAAAATTCAGGATCACCTATAGCTCAAGCCCAATGTTTAGAGATAGTAAAAAAATGTGGTTCAGTTGTATATATAGGAACTGCAACTAGAGATTTAACTCTTAAACCAGAGACTTTTGAAAAGATATTAAGAGGAGAATTAAATATAACAGGTTCATGGATGTCTTATAGTGCACCTTATCCAGGATATGAATGGACTACAGCAGTTGAATATATTAAAGAAAAGAAAATAGATTTAAAATCAATGATTACAAATGTATATAAATTAGAAGATGGGTTAGCACCATTTGAAATAATGAGAGACAGAGAAGCTTGCGCCACAAAAGTATTGTTTGAGATTTAAAAGTTAATTATATAAGAATAGACAAGCTTAATCAATAGCTGATTAATAGCTATTTTAAGATAAATCATATTAGAAGAATTTATAAAAAATAAACTATAAGAAATAAATTAAAGAGGAGAGATAAATATGAATTTTACACCTATAGACCCAAATAAAGTGCCACAAAGAACATTATATACAGGGGCTAAAATGCCTGGAATAGGAATGGGAACATTCGGTTCAGATCGTTTTTCAGCTGAAGATATTGCAAATGCAGTAAAAGGAGCAGCTAAATTAGGATTTAGGCTTTTTGATGGAGCTAGTGTTTATGGAAATGAAGATTTAATTGGTGAAGTTTATAAGGAAATATTAGCAAGTGGAATCAAAAGAGAAGAATTATTTATAACATCAAAAGTTTGGAATGATCAACATGATAATGTTATAGAATCTTGCAAGAAAACATTAAAAGATCTTCAATTAGATTACTTAGATTGTTATTTTGTACATTGGCCATTCCCTAACTTCCATGCTAAAGGAGTATCAGTAGATTCTCGTGATCCAAATGCAAAACCATATATACATGAAGATTTCATGAAGACATGGAGACAAATGGAACAATTAGTTGAAATGGGACTAGTAAAACATATAGGAACATCTAGTGTAACAATTCCTAAATTAAAATTAATATTAAGAGATGCTAAGATTAAGCCAGCTGTTAATGAAATGGAATTGCACCCATGTTTCCAACAACCAGAATTATATAAATTCTGTAAAGATAATGGTATAGAAGTAATTGGATTCTGCCCAATTGGATCACCAACTCGTCCAGATAGAGATAAAACTGATAGTGATATTGCAGATATTGAAGAACCTACAGTAGTTAAAATCGCAAAAGCGCACAATGTTCACCCAGCAGTAATTTGTGTTAAATGGGGAGTTCAACATGGACATACACCAATTCCATTCTCAATTCACGAAAATGAATACTATAGCAATCTTTTAAGTGCAATTGAAGATCCTTTAACTGATGAAGAAATGAAAGAGCTTGAAGAGGCAGATAAGAATTGTCGTCTAATTAAAGGACAAGTATTCTTATGGGAAGGTGCTAAAAGTTGGGAAGACCTATGGGATCTTGATGGGACAATAACAACTCTTTAAGAATTTATAATGATATATCAGGCACTTATGTTTTTAAGCTGATAGAAATTTACCCATGAGTATATGCTATAAAAATTTCACTAGATCTATGCAAATTATATAAAGTGAAACTAAAATGACCAGCAAAACATAATTGAAAAAAGTATATAGCAAACAGAGGTGAACATTTTGCAAATTTTAAAAACTATAAAAAGAGTGCCTGGTGGATTAATGATGGTTCCATTAATATTAGCTGCTGTAATAAACACTTTTATACCGGATGTAATGAAAATAGGATCGTTTACAACCGCTTTATTTTCAGCGCAAGGATCTGCTACGATAATAGGAATATGTTTATTTTGCTTAGGAACAAATTTTAAAATTAGAGATATTAAAGAGTGCTTTAAAAGAGGAGCTGTATTGCTGGCTGCAAAAGTTTTATCTGGAGCCATTATTGGAATTACATTAAATGCATATTTCGGATTTGATGGTATTCTAGGCATATCTACAATTGCAATTGTTGGAGCTGCTACTAATAGCAATAATAATTTGTATTTAACTCTAGTAAGTGAGTATGGTGATGAAAAAGATTTAGCCGCTCAGAATATACTAAATTTTAATACAGGAGCTTTTTTTACCCTTATAATTTTAGGGATAGGTGGCAAGGCTAATATATCGATAATTAGTTTTATTAGTGTAATGGGACCATTTTTAGTTGGAATGTTAATTGGAAATATAGATGAAGAGACAGGGGCGTTTTTTAAACCAGGAATAACTATGATAATTCCTTTAATGGGCTTTTGTATAGGCGCTTCTATAAACTTACAAAACGTTGTAAAAGCTGGACTAGGTGGAGTTTTACTTGGACTAATTGTTCTTATAGGAACAGGAATACCTTTGGTGGTGATTGATAAGGTTATAAATAAAAGACCAGGATATGCAGGGGCTGCGCTATCTAGTGTTGCAGGTAATGCTATAGCAACGCCTTCGGCATTAGCGTTACTAGATAATAGATTTCAGATTTATGTTGAATCTGCAACTACTCAAATCGCTGCTGCAGTAATAATTACTATAATATTAACTCCGCTATTTACAATGTATGTAAATAAAAACTGGAGGTGAAAATTTCTATAATATTATGTAATTACATATTGTAAATGATACCATAATGTGATATCATTATATAAAATAACGGTTAGATGTTAATTGAATAAAAAAAGCTAAACGTTTAGCGAGAAAAAATAATAGGAAGTGGTGAAGTATAAAATGGATGAATTATTAAGAATGGAAAATATAGAAAAATCATTTCCAGGAGTTAAAGCTTTATCAGGAGTTAATTTGTTATTAAAAAAAGGAGAACTTAATGCTTTAGTTGGAGAAAATGGAGCAGGAAAGTCAACATTAATGAAAATATTAGCAGGGGTTCATCAAAAAGATGCTGGAAAGGTATTTATAGAAGGCCAGGAAATACAAGAACTAAATCCTGATATATCCTTAAAACTGGGTGTAAGTATAGTGTACCAAGAATTTAATCTATTTAAGGATTTAACTGTCGCGGAAAATTTATTTATTAAACGTGAAAAAATGAACAAAAGCTTGAAATTTATAATTGATGATAAAAGTCAAAAAGAAAGAGCTATAGAATTGCTAGATAGTTTAAACCTTAAAATCAACCCTGATGAAAAGGTTTCAAATTTAAGTGTGGCTGAGCAACAAATGGTGGAAATAGCAAAATCGCTACTAGTAAATTGTAAGATTTTAGTCATGGATGAGCCAACAGCTGCCTTAACAGAAAGCGAGACAGAAAACTTATTTAGAGTAATAGAAGAACTTAAAGAAAAAGGTGTAGGAATTATATATATATCACATAGATTAGAGGAACTAGAAAGAATATGTGATACGGTAACAATATTGAGAGATGGAAATTTTATAAAGACATGTGCTTACAAAGACATAACGATGAAAGACATGATAGCATCAATGGTTGGACGGGATATGAGCAACAAATTTCCCACAGCAAAATATGAGGCATCTGATAAAAAAGAAGTTATCTTAGAAATTAAAAAAGTTAAACAAGGAAAGAAGCTTGATATAGAAAATGTAAACTTATACAAAAATGAAATTTTAGGTTTCTATGGCTTAATGGGATCTGGAAGAACAGAGTTAGCCAGAATTTTATTTGGAGCGGATAAAGCTGAGGTTGTAGAATTTAAAATAGAAGGAAAAGATATAAAGGTAAGATCAACACATGATGCTATGAGTCAAGGAATAGCATACCTAACAGAAGATAGAAAAAAAGATGGACTAGCTTTAGGTCAATCGGTAGAATATAATATCAATTTATCTAATCTAGAGAAAATCAGTAAATTTAAAGTTGTAAATGATAAAAAAGCTAGAGAAAATGCTGAATCTTATATAAAAGGTCTTAGAATAAAAACACCAAGTATGAATCAATTAGCTAAAAATTTAAGTGGTGGTAATCAACAAAAAATAATAATAGGAAAATGGCTAAGTAGAAACCCTAAAATATTAATATTTGATGAGCCAACTAGAGGAATAGATGTCGGTGCAAAATACGAAGTATATGAATTGATGCAAAGGCTTGTAGAAGGCGGAATAGGTGTAATAATGATATCATCAGAACTACCAGAAATTATTGGGGTTAGCGATAGAGTTATTATTTTCAGAGAAGGAAGTGTTGCAGGAGAGTTAGAGAAAAAAGATTATTCAGAAGAAAATATACTTTCTTATGCAATAAGTTAAAGTTTTGGAGGTATGGAGATGGAAAAAGTAGTTGTAAATTCAAAAGAAAAAACTGTAGATTTAAAATATTTAATAAAAAATTCAGGGATTCTTATCGGACTCTTATTAATGGGAATAGTATTCACAATATTAAGTGAAAATTTTTTAACTGTTAATAATTTACTTACAATAGCATTGCAGACATCGGTAATAGGTGTTTTAGCAATAGCAGAAACATATGCGATTATAACTTCGGGAATAGATTTGTCTGTTGGATCAGTGTTGGCGGTTTCAGGTGTTGTTTCAGGTAAACTTATGGTTTATGGAGTTCCAGTACCGATTTCTATACTAGCAGGTCTTGCTGTAGGAACTCTATGTGGTTTATTGACAGGATTAGCAATAACAAAGCTTGAAATTGCACCATTTATAGCAACCCTAGGAATGATGAGTATTGCAAGAGGTGCAGCATATATTATCACAGGTGCGCTACCTGTATCAGGATTACCAGAAAGCTTTTATGTAATTGGTGGAGGTAAAGTGCTAGGAATACCAGTAGCAGTACTTATTATGTTTGCTCTTGCATTTATATTCGGATTTATTTTAAGAAAAACTACTTTTGGAAGATATGTATATTGTTTAGGAAGTAATGAAGATGCAGCACAACTTTCAGGAATTAATGTTGATAGAACTAAAATTGGCGTTTATATGATTTCAGGGCTATTAGCAGCTGCAGCAGGAATAATATTAGCATCTAGATTAGTATCAGCTCAAGCTACTGCTGGACTTAGCTATGAAATGGATGGAATATCAGCAGCAATAGTTGGTGGATGTAGTCCTTTAGGTGGTGTAGGTAAAATAAGAGAAACAATAATTGGAGCTTTTGTAATAGGAGTTTTAAGAAATGGCCTAAATCTATTAAGTGTTAGTGCATTCTGGCAACAAGTAGCAATCGGTCTTGTAATTATATTTGCAGTTGCATTAGATACTTATAGAAGAAAGAAAACAGCTAAAATAATGTAAGAGAAGTAAACGATATTATTAAAATTTTATTATATAACTGATGCAATAATGAAACAAAAAATGATATGAATAAGTATTTACTAAAGCATTATTATATCAAGATAAATAAAATTTTATAAATATAAAAATACTAAACACTATATTTTAAATAATTGAACAAATCAAGAAGGATGAAGGGAGAATTATTATGAAATTAAGAACTAAAAAATTAGCTTTAATTCTTGCATTAGCAATGGTTTCAAGTGTTGCTGTAATGGGGTGCGGAAGAGGTACATCATCAAATCAAGCAAGTAATGGTGGTAGTAGTAATGGGGGAAATAAGAAAATAACAGTAGTAGTTAAGACTGTAGAATCACCATATTGGCAAACGGTTAAAAAAGGAGCAGAAGAGGCAGCTAAAAAATATGGAGCTAGCATAGATTTTGTGGGAGCACCAGGTGGAGAATCTGATATTAATGGACAAGTTACTCTCGTTGAAAATGCAGTAAGCCAAAAACCAGATGGTGTTGTATTGGCAGCTTCAGATTCAAAGGCAGTAGCGCCAGCAGCACAAAAATTAATAGATGCTAAAATTCCATTAGCTTTAATAGATTCAGCTTGTGATGTTAAAGATTATTTATCATATGCAACAACAGATAACGAACAAGCTTCTTATCAAGTTGGTAAAAAACTTGGAGAATTAACTGGAGGAAAAGGAAAAGTTGCAATAGTAAGTTTTAGTCCAGGAGCCGGATCAGCAATAGCAAGAGAAAAAGGATTTAAAAAAGCTATTGGCGAATTCTCAGGTATGGAAATTGTTCAAACAGTATATTGCGATAGTGATAAGGCTAAAGCATTGACACTTACTCAAGATATAATAACAGCACATCCAGATATAACAGCAATATATGGAGCTAATGAACAATCACTAGTTGGTGTTGCAAGAGGAGTTAAAGAAACAAATTCAAAAGCTATTGTAGTTGGATTTGATTCATCAGATGATGTTATTCCTTTACTACAAGATAAGACTATAAAAGCTACAGCTGTTCAAAAACCATATACAATGGGATATGATGCAGTAGAAAATATTATGAAAAGCTTAAATGGAGAAAAAATTGAAAAAAATGTTGATACAGGTTGTGTTATTGTAACACCAGAAAACTTTAATGATGATGAATCACAAAAAGTTTTATATCCATTAAAGTAGTATTGAATCGATAAATAAAATATATTTTAAAGGTCATTGTAGCGAAATTAAGAAAAATATTTTGAAATCTAGTTTAGTGAAATACAAAAAAGATATTTAAAATAGTCTGTGAGTAACTCATGATAATAAAGATATAAACGCAAAGTTTTATCAAACTTCAAGTGCTCACAGACTATAAATTTACTATTCGCATCTAAATCAAATATGAAATTTAAATTTATAAGAATAACCTTGCATTAAAACTGTTTTTTAGGAAATCACAGATAAATTATAATGTTATTACCGATAACAATTTTAACAGATTGTGAGGAGCGTTGATTCAAATGTATAAGATATTTAAAGCAAAATTAGAGAATTACCCTATTAAAAGAAAAATAGGGATAGGATTCTCATTGATTATTGCACTAACAATTCTTTGCGTCATCACAACATTGATAAGTTTAAGAAGTGTAGCAAATAAAACTAACACTTTATATAATGGACCATATAATGTTACTAACATGATATGGGATATGAGAAATGACTTTATGATAATGGATAAAAATATGTATGAGGCTATGTTAGAAACAGATCCGCAAAAGATAAAAGATAATGTGGCAAATGCGAATGATGAAGCTGAAAAAATTGAAGAAAAAGTAGAGAGTCTCAGAAATTTGTTTTCTGAGCAAAAGAAGTTAATCGATTCATTTGAAGTATATATGAGTGCCTCACAAGCATATAGGGATAAGATAAGTGAAGCTCTTCTAGAAAAAAACAATAATCAGGCAATAAGCATGATGAAAGGTACATACAAACAAAATATTGATGGTGCTTTAGATTGCTTAACTAATATTTCAAAGATTTCAGAGGAAACAGCAAGCGAATTTGTTAGTCAAACGAACCAATATAAAAATGTGGTTTTCATAATAGATATATTAATGATAATATTCATACTTGGAACAGCAATTTTAGTAGCTAAAATAATGCAAGAAATTATAATTAAAGGTATATATCATGTTATGAAGATATCCGCGGATATATCTCAAGGAAATCTCAAAGATGATGATACTTTTGTGTCAGAAGATGAACTTGGAATTATGGTTAAAAACTTAAATGAAACTGTGAAAACACTAAAATCATATATAATAGATTTATCTTCGATCTTAGAAAATATATCAGATGGAAAATTAGATATTGATATTGAAATGGAATATAAGGGTGATTTTATACCAATGAGAGATTCATTAGAAAAAATTATTTATAAGTTAAATGATATTTTTAACAATATCAATACTGCTGTCAATTTGGTTGCAAGTACTTCTATGAGCATTGCATTAACGACTCAAACTCTTTCAGAAGGGTCTATAGAACAAGCCAATGTTATAGAAAAATTAGCTTTTAGCTTTAATGAAATATTAGATAAAGCAAGAAAAAATGAACAAAATGCAGAGCAAGCAAATAATTTTTCTAGTACGACTAAAGAGATAGTGGCTGAAGGTAGTAAGAGAATGAATACACTAATGAGGTCAATGGAAGAAGTGAATAAATCATCTAGAGAAATAGCTAATATAATAAATACTATTGAGGATATTTCAAAACAAACAAATCTTCTTGCATTAAATGCCGCGATAGAAGCCGCAAGAGCAGGTGAAGCAGGTAAAGGTTTTGCGGTTGTTGCAAATGAAGTTAAGATATTAGCAGAAAAATCTTCAGAAGCAGTTAAAAATACAACTCAAATAATTGGAAAATCCATAAAGGCGGTAGATGAAGAAACTAGTTTAGCGCAAGAAACCGTTGAATCATTACAAAATATAGTCACCAATATTGAACAAACAACCAATTTAGTTAAAGAAATTTCAATATCTTCTGAGAATCAAACCTTAGAAATAAGTGAGATTACTAGTGGGTTAGACAGAATATCTACTGTAGTTCAGATGAATTCAAATACATCTCAAAAAGTTGCAGCAGAAATCCAAGAGTTAGCATCTCAATCACAACTATTAAAAGAGCAATTGGATAGATTTAGTTTAAAGAATTAGAAATAGAAAGATGTTTTTAATAATCATAATTTTATTGCAAGAAAGATGAATTTATACATAAAAAATACATTTTCAATATTTATGAAAGATATTAAATTAGACTTGAAGGCAGTAAGTTTTTGATATATAATGAAAAAAACATATAATTTACCATTAAAGCTAAACGTTTCGCTTTGAAGAAGTGTAATAAGAAAAAACGCTTAGAAACTTAAAGCTCATTATGTAATTCTTAAATGTAAATTAGAAATATTAATATAAAAAATTGTACATATTCAAATTAAGAGGAGGAGTAAAAATGATATTATCAACTAGAGAAATGTTAAAAAAAGCACAAAAGGATGGGTATGCAGTACCTGCTTTTAATATTCATAATTTAGAGACACTACAAGTTGTAGTAGAAACAGCACACGAAATGAGATCTCCTGTAATTATAGCTGGAACACCTTCAACAATTACAGATTATGCAGGGCCAGATTATATAAAAGCTATGGCAGAAGTTGCAGCAGGGAAATATGACATTCCAATAGCTATTCATTTAGACCATTTTGAAGATGTCAATGAAATTAAAAAAGACATAGATATTGGCTTTAGATCATGTATGATTGATGCTTCAAAACATGAATTTGAAGAAAATATTGCTATTGTAAAAGAGGTAGTAGACTATGCTCATAAATTTGATACAACTGTTGAAGCTGAACTAGGAAAATTAGGCGGAAGAGAAGATGATTTAGTCGTAGATGAGAAAGATACTATGTATACAAATCCTGATGATGCAGCGAAGTTTGTAGAGAGAACTGGAGTAGATTCTTTGGCTGTTGCAATAGGAACAGCACATGGATTATACAAAGGAGAAGCAAAACTTGATTTTGAAAGGTTAAAGGAAATCAGAAATAAAGTAAGTGTTCCACTAGTACTTCATGGAGCATCTGATGTACCGGACGAGCTTGTTAAAAAAGCTATTTCACTTGGAATATGCAAAGTAAATGTTGCTACAGACTTAAAGATTCCATTTTCAAGTGCTGTGAAAGAGTTTTTTGAGGTACACCCAGAGGAAAGTGATCCAAGAAAATATATGACTCCAGGCAAAGAAGCTATGAAAAAGATAGTGAAGCATAAGATTGAAGTTTGTGGTAGCGCAAATAGATATTAATTTCTGTTTTATAAGAAATAGAAAATTAATACAAGATGGAGGAGAAAAAAGATGATATTAGTTATAAACCTTAATGCCTCTGTAGATAAGAGATATGAAATAGATGATATAAAAAAAGGACAAGTAATGAGGGCAAGGTATGTAGAAAATACACCAGGAGGAAAGGGCTTACATGTAGCTAATGTAGCAACTATCTTAAAAGAAGATTGTATAGCAACAGGTTTACTTGGAGGTAAATCTGGTGAATTTATAGAAGAAAGTCTTAAGAAATATGGAATAAAACAAGATTTTGTAAAAATAAGTGGAGAAACGAGATCTTGTTTAGCATTTATTACTGATGATAATGTTCAGACAGAAATACTCGAACCAGGACCAGAAGTAAGTGAAATTGAACAACAAAATTTCTTAGATAAATATATAGACTTGATTGAGAAAGCTAGTGTTGTTGTAGCCTCTGGAAGTGTTCCTAAAAATGTGCCTAAGATTTTCTATAGGAAATTAGTGGAGATGGCCAATTCTCAAGGCAAGAAATTTTTATTAGATACAAGTGGTGAGCTTTTAAGAGAAGGTATTGAAGGCAAACCATACTTTATTAAACCTAATAAGGATGAAATAGAAGCACTAACAGGAAGAAGCATTAGGTCTGTAGAAGATGCTATAAGAGAAATAAAGGAATTCCAATCTAAAGGAATATCACTTGTAGCTATATCTTTAGGAAAAGACGGTTCAATAGCTGGATTTGAAGGAAAGTATTATAAAGTAAATGTGCCAAAGATTGAGACTGTAAACCCTGTAGGTTCAGGCGACTCTTATGTTGCAGGAATAGCAGTAGCACTGCAAAGAAAATATGATATCAAAGATACTTTGAAATTTGCTTCAGCTTGCGGAACAGCAAATGCTATGGAAAAAGAAACAGGATTTGTAAGTGAATCTATAGTAAACGAACTTTTTAATAAGGTAACAGTTGAAGAAATTTAGATAAGTCCTACGTATGATATCCCCCTTAAGTTAATATATATATGTGAGAGTTAGGGAGACTTAAGAACCTAACTCTCATAATTTTTATTAAATATATATATTGCAAAAATAATTCTTCATCATAATTCTAAAAATATTGTAAGAATTTTAGCTGTAATTGTGAATTGCAACATATATATATCATAAATTTAATATCTATGAAAGGATGATTTATATGATTTACTCGATAGAAAATTCAAAAATAAAAATCACAGCAAGTACCCATGGTGCAGAGTTACATTCGATAACAGGACAAAAAGAAGGTACAGAATATCTTTGGAACGGAGATGCGAAGTATTGGAAATATCACGCACCACATTTGTTTCCTATAGTTGGAAAGGTGGTGGATTCTAAATTTAAAGTTGATGGAATTCAATATGAAATGCCCGCACATGGACTTGCTAGAATATCTGAATTTACCTTATTAATAGAAAGTAATAATTCACTAACTTTTGGATTAAATTACTCAGAGGACACATTAAAGATATATCCTTATAGGTTTTCTTTATTTGTAACATATACATTAGAAGAAAATTCTATTATAGTCACATATAAAGTAATAAATTTAGATGATAGGGATATAGTATTCTCAATTGGCGCTCATCCAGCATTTATGTGTCCTATAGAGAAAGGTGAAGAATTAGAGGAGTGTTATCTACAATTCAATAAAAAAGAGACAAGTTCTATTATTGAGATAACTAAGGATACATATCTTTCTCGTAAAAGGACAGAATGTCTTAGAGATACTCATACATTACCACTTTCTAGAGAACTCTTTAAAGATGGAGTATTAGTATTTGATGATCTAAAATCTGATAAGATATCATTGAAATCAAAAAATCATGATAAGTCTTTAAGTATAGAATTTAAAGGATTTCCAGACTTAGGTATTTGGGCACCTGAAACTGGTGCACCATTTCTATGTATAGAACCATGGTTTGGGCATGCTGATTATGAAGATTTTGCAGGTGAATTTAGTGATAAAGAGGGTACGATATCCCTATCAACTGATAAGGTATTTGAGTGTAGTTATAAGATATCTATTGAGGAATAGCATAAATTTAAGTCAATTCCTATAGAGATAATATTTAAGGCAATAAACATCGATAAAATGATCTGACCCCAAAAAGTTAGACAAATTTAACTAAGCTATCATGAAGGATTGAATTCTGTATTGAACAGGACTCAGTCCTTTTAGTTTGTTCTTAATTCTTCTATTATTATAGTAACCAATATATTCTTCAAGTTCTGCCTTAAAGTGTTCTAAAGAGTCAAACTGTTGAAAATAGAATAACTCCGACTTTAACAATCCAAAGAAATTTTCCATCACAGAGTTATCATAACATTTTCCTTTACGAGACATACTTTGAACTATTCCTCTCTTTTTTAACATTGTTTGATAGAGTTTCATTTTATATTGCCAACCTTGATCCGAATGAAACACAAGTTTACT
>NZ_JAKGTE010000028.1:0-84138 GCF_022324665.1 Clostridium sp. YIM B02500
TGGTTATTAGTTTTAAATGAACTTAAAAACCGTGGTATAAATGATATTCTAATAGCATGTGTTGATGGTCTCAACGGTTTTAAAGAAGCTATTAAAGCAGTATTTCCTAATACTGAAATACAAAGATGTATTATTCATCAAATAAGAAATTCTAGTAAATATTTATCTTATAAGGATTTAAAAGCCTTTAATGCTGATTTGAAATTAGTATATAAAGCACCTACAGAAGACGTCGCGTTAGCAGAATTAGATAATCTAGAAGAAAAATGGGGAGACAAATATCTAATAGCAATAAAAAGTTGGAGAAACAATTGGGATGAACTCTCAACATTTTTCAAATACCCACCTGAAATAAGAAAAATAATATATACAACAAATGCAATGGAGAGCTATAACCGCCAACTTAGGAAAGTTACTAAAAGTAAATCAATTTTCCCTAACGATGAGTCATTACTAAAGATACTTTATCTTGCAACTATTGATATAACAAAGAAATGGACGCAAGGAATTAAGGGCTGGGCGCAAATTTTAGCTCAATTATCAATCTTCTTCGAAGGTCGTTTGGACGAAGTTTTGTTTTAAAAATACCGGAACTTAACTCACTCAATCTATACATATATAATGTAATAATATTGAATAACTATAAAATTAAGGTTGGGAGTTTTATTCTACCTCCAACCTTATAAAATAAACATATTACTTTTTGAAGTTTACACGAAAGTCTTGACAGACTCTAAAAAGTGATTGTTCACTTAGAAAATAATTTCTAGATGAACAGTCACTTTTTTGTTGTAGAATTAAGCAGCTTTTTTTATGGATTCTATATATTCTTTACCTTTTATAGAATTATACTTTCCTTCCCACTTTGAAACAACAACAACTGCTAGAGAATTACCTAATACATTCACAACAGTTCTAGCCATGTCAAGTATACGATCTATTCCAGCTATAAAAGCTAGGCCTTCGGCCGGAATTCCAACAGAACCAAGAGTGGCTAGTAAAACTACAAAAGATACTCCTGGCACGCCTGCTATACCTTTTGAAGTAAGCATCAATACAAGCATTAAATTAATTTGAGCTGGTATTGATAAATTAACACCATATAATTGTGCAATAAATATTGCAGCAATAGCTTGGTAAAGAGTAGAACCATCTAGATTAAAAGAATAACCTGTTGGTACTACAAAGGTTGCAATAGCTTTAGGACATCCGAATTTCTCCATTTTTTCCATGATTTTAGGTAGAACTGTTTCGGAACTTGCTGTGCTATAAGCAAGTATAAGTTCGTCTTTTAAAATTCTTATGATTGAAAAAATACTTGTCCCAACTAATTTTGCAATTAGTCCAAATATTAGTAGTATAAATAAAATCATTGAACCATAAGTTGTAACTATTAGTTTTCCAAGTGGAATTAAAGATGAAAGTCCAAACTTAGAAACTGTCACGCCAATTAAAGCAAATACTCCAAAAGGAGCTGTCTTCATTATTTGATTTGTTACCCAAAACATTGCATCAGCTGTTCCTTGAGCAAACTGTATAACAGGTTTCCCTTTTTCACCAATTGCAGCAACTCCTAGACCGAACATAACAGAAAAGAAAATGACTGAAAGCATATCTCCCCTTGTAAGTGAATCAAAAATATTAGTAGGTACAATATTTATAAATGTATCTGCAAAGCTATGATGTGCTACATTTTCTGCAGTGCTTACATAAGCATCAATGCTAGATTTAGCAAGCTCTTGCATATTTATTCCTGTGCCTGGATGAAACACATTAGCTATTAAAAGTCCTAATACAATAGCAATAGTTGTTACTACTTCAAAATAAAGAAGAGTTTTTCCTCCAAGTCTTCCAACCTGCTTAATATCTCCCGCTCCAGCAATACCAACTATAAGTGATGAAAAGACGATTGGAACTACAATCATTTTTATTAGACGAATAAAAATATCTCCAATAGGCTTTAAATATGCCTCAACAGCTGGATTTCCATAAAAAAATCCACCTACTATAATTCCAAGTATAAGTCCTGCAAGAATTTGTAATGCTAGACCAAATTTAATTTTCTTCATAGTAAATTCTCCTTCCTTAGTTTAAAATTTCAATAAAAATAATATTAAATATGACATTATTATCATTTCGGGTTGCAAATTATTATAATAACTTAGCAACATTTTGAATTATAACATAAAAAATGAATTTTGTCTCTAGAAAAAATTCATTTTTAAAAATAAAGAATATATTCTTTTCTTGTTGTTCAATTAATTGAAAATATTACTAGTTATTAATTATATTTTTAATAAACTTACTATGGTGTATTTACGAAAAGTTGGATTTTAATACTGATAGAAAAGCACAAAGATAAAGGGGTTGAGATAGAAACTCGAACATATTAATAAATATAATAAATTTATATTTAAAGAATTAGATATTGATTTTCAAAAGAGTTAGCAAATCAATATATGAAAATAAACATAGGTAATAATGCAAACCAGATAATATGAAATGTGTTTATTAGACCGTAGAATATGATGATTCCATTAATAAAGTAGTTACAGTACTTTAGTTGTTTATCAGTTGCATCTTTCATTCTAAAATATATGAATACAAAAAGAACTGCAGGAGCTAATATTTTTAATAAAAAACTTACAGGTGGACTTTTTACTACTTCTACCATGAAAATATTTGCTTCTACGTAAAAACCAGTATTTAAGAGTAAAATAGTAAATATTATGTCTGTTACATTCAGAATATATAGAGCTAAAAATTTTATTTTTATATTTTTAAGAGAATAGTTTTTTATAAAAGTAACCATTAAAACACCTCCATTTAGTGATTATTACCATAATGAAGGTATAGTATAAGCTTTATTAATTATAGATAGATGTATATTTGTTATTAGAACGTATATTTTGAACTACATTATTATAGACATGCTCTTATTTTCTAATTAGCTTTTATGTTACTATATTTTCGTAGACAGGATTTAAAATATCAAAAAAATTAAAAGAGCTGTGGATAAGATAGAAGTAAGGGGTATATTAAGAGAATTTTACGAAAAGAGCAAGGTATAATTACAGGAAAAGAAAAAATAATATAATATAAAGAGAGGAGTTCAAGTAAATGGACATATACACAATAGGACATTCTAACTATCCTGTAGAGAAATTAATAGACATGCTAAAGAATTATAATATTGATACTGTTGTAGATATAAGAGGAACTCCGTATTCGAAATATAATGTTCAATATAATAAGGAAACAATAGCTGAAACTTTAAAAAAAGAAGGATTTATATACATATATATGGCTAAAGAACTTGCGGCTCAAAGGCAAGATAAAAACTCTTATAATAAGGAAGGATATTCTGATTTTGAAAAGGTAATTATGGAAGAAGATTTTTTAAGAGGAATTGAGAGGCTAAAAACAGGATGTCAGAAAGGTTATAATATTGCACTTCTTGGAGCTATGCAGGATCCTATAAGGTGTCATAGGAGTATATTAGTTGGAAGATCATTAAGGGAGAATGGATTTAATGTTAAGCATATTTTGGATGACTATACTTTGGCATCTCAAGAGAAAATAGAAGAGAAACTTTTAAGTAAATACTTTAGTAATAGGAATCAGATTACTATAGACAGCTTGCTTGGTAACGAAATTAGCGAGGTTGAAATGATTAAGGAAGGTTATCGACTGGCAAATAAAGAAATTGGATATAGAGTGGAGCATTTAGAATAATATAAATCAAAATTAATATATAAGACATATATTAATATGTATTACTAAATTAGGATTTTAATTATGAAAAAAATTTTATCTAAAGTATTAAGAGGTATTGGGATTAAAAAAAATGGCATTAGAGCAGATATGTCGAGTGACCGTATTAGCTATGCAGATTATGTAAATTCTAAGAATTATTCTAGTGAAACCAACTACTTGATTTGGGTAGATACTGGAAGCTTTAAAGTGAATATTTTTAAAGGAAGCACAAATAAGTGGAACCTAATTAATAGTTATTTGTGCACCTTGGGAAAAGCCTCAACACCAACACCTAAAGGAACTTATAAGGTTGGAATAAAGGGACTCTATTTTGGCGTAAATAAAGGATACAAGTGTTGGTATTATACACAGTTTAAAGGTAATTATTTATTTCATTCAATAATTTATAATTTGGATGGATCGGTTAGAGATGGAAGGTTAGGTATGAAGCTATCAGATGGGTGTATAAGGTTAGCCAAAGAAAATGCTAAATGGATTTATGACAATATACCTAAGGGGACTAAAGTAGTTATAAATTAACCTATATTTATATATTTGGATAGATAAATAAAAGTTAAGAGAATAATTATATAAAATTGCACTTGTAATTAGATATAAAAGAAAACATATTCACATTAAATCTAGTATATGGATTTTATTATAAAAATTACAATTATTCAGAAAATTCAAAAAACTATTGCAATTAATGATGAAATGAGATATAATTAAATCAAGATAAAGGTTTAATTTATCTTAGTGTACTGACACTTCAATCCGGCAGAAGAGTATATCTCAAGAGATATACAGTTGGTGACGGGCAACGAAAAAATCCCGGAAGCAATGTACGACAGACGGTCGTACCCAGTTGGCGGACAACGTTAAAATCAGTAACTAAGAAAGAGCAAGTGAAGTTAGTAAGATTCACTTGCTCTTTGTCTTTTGTAAAGATAATAATTGACTATTATAATTAAAGTGTTTAACATAAATATCCATCTAAATTTTATATTAGATTTAGGTGGAATTTTTATTGTAAAATAATTTTAAGAAAACAGTGATTTTCTTGCAAAGGCGGGGATTAAAATATATACTAGTTTGAGATATAAAATATATTTTATTTTTATCTAAATGTATTGATTGGAGTAATAATTTAATGAAGAAATTTAAAAAGATTTATATAGAGATAACAAATGTGTGTAATTTAAGTTGCGATTTTTGCCCTAAAACAAATAGGGAACTTAAGTTTATGGATAAGAAAAGTTTTCAACATATCGTAAATAGCGTGAAATCACATACTGATTATGTATATTTCCATCTAATGGGAGAACCGTTTTTAAATGAAAATATAAAGAGTTTTTTGGATATAAGCAATGAAAATTCATTAAAGGTTAATATAACTACTAATGGAACTTTAATAAGTGAAGTTAAGGATGTGTTACTTAGTTCAAATGCTTTAAGGCAAGTTAATATTTCGCTTCATAGCTTTGAAGCGAATGAGGGACATGTTGAGTTTAGTAAATATATAGATAATATAATTGAATTTGTTAAAGAAGCTAGTGAAAAAACTAATATAATAACTTCTTTAAGGTTGTGGAATTTAGATACAAAGTATACTGCTAGTAATAGCATGAATATTGATATTTTTGAATTTCTTGAACAAAGTTTCGAAATAAAATCCAGTTTGAGAGAAAGTTTAAAGGAAAAAAATAGTTTTAAACTAAAAAATAATGTATATCTTAGTATGGGAGAGAAATTTAAGTGGCCATCATTGCAAGTTGAGGAGTTAGGAGAAAGAGTCTTCTGCTATGGGCTTAGAGATCAAGTGGGAATATTGGTAGATGGAACAGTAGTGCCTTGTTGTTTAGATAGTGATGGTAGCATAGCACTTGGTAATATCTTTGACAATACATTAGAAGAAATTCTAAGTTCAAAAAGAGCTATAGACATATATAATGGTTTTTCTGGAAGAAAGGCAGTAGAAGAATTATGCAAAAAATGTGGTTTTATAAATAGAGTAAGATAGTGGGGGCGTTGTTAAAATGGAAACAGCAATTAAGTCAGTAGGTATTTTTTTATTGATATATTTTTCGTATTACTATGTATTGAGATTCATACAATCGGTTTTTCAAGGAGCACTGAGTAGTATAAATGCAGGAATGGCTAAATTTATATATGCTTTAAGTACACCGGCTCATGAACTTGCACATTTATTAGTTGCAATTTTATGTCTTGCTAAAATAGAACAAGTACAACTTTTGCCAAAAGGAAACAGACCAGGATTTATAAGATCAAGGGTTGGAAGCAGTATGCCATTTTTAATTAGTATTAAGGAATTTCTTATAGCTATAGCACCTGTTATAATAAATATACCATTATTCATATTTATAGAGAGTAAATTTGTATTAAAAGATAAAGTTGCTGATATATCTAGAATACTAGATCCGAGGATAATAGTGAGTAAAGAAGGTATAATAACTATAGTTTTATTTCTAGTACTAATAAGTGGAATAGCACCAAGTCATGAAGATTTTAAAGGAATGATAAAAGGACTTATAATTCTTAGTGCAGTTGTATTCGGATTATCATTTTTAACTTCAATGTTTTTAGATATGAAGTGGATGAACGCAAAGCCAATAATAGCAGTACTATTATATTATATTGAATTAATAATATTCGTGTTGATAATAAATGCTATTATGCATTATAGGAATTGTTTCAAAATAACATGGATTATATTAATAAGTGCCATAAAACATGCTTTTAGAAAAAGTTAATGGGAAATCGATCTTAAATGGTAAATACTTTATGGAGATACTTAATTTATACATTAAAAGAATATTCTTGTATAAATATAGAAATAATGGCTATACTCCTTGATAAGGAGTGATTATTATGGTAAATAAAAAGAAATTATTCATAGGTATGACATTAGCATTAGCACTTATATTTTCTATAACATATTATTTTTCAGAAAAGTATATAAGTAACAAAAATGCTAAAAATAATCCTGTATCATCAAGTGAAATAAATAATAAATTAAATGATAATATAAGAATTTATTTATATGCAGGTGAAAAGAAAGAAAAAGAATTAACATTGTCAGAGTTAAAGAAAGAATTAAATATAGATAAGAACTTAACAGAAACGGAATTATCAAAGGCATTAAAAGATAAGGGATATGTTTTAGAAGTAGAATCTAATGGAGAAATGACCTATAAAAGAGATGCTTCTAAAGCTGTAAAACCTAATAAATATTATATCGGAGAAAAAGATGGCTTTTTAGCTATATATAAAACTGATGATAATGGAACTTTATCAATTGAAAATAGCGAAGATGTGTATACTAATAGTAAAAAAGTAGATAACTTAAGTGAGATAGATAAAGACAAAATTAAGAATTTTGAACTTGAATATAATTCAAAAGATGATGCGGAAGAAAGCTTATCAGAATTTTTATCATAATGGAAATTCTGATAGGTAAATTTTAATTAATAAAAGGCATGTTGGTAATTTTAATACTACATGCCTTTTATTAATTAAAAAATACATTGTTGAAAGATTTGGCTGAAAATGATAAAGTATAAGTTAGGTTTTAATAATGTAGAAATTAGTTTTTTAGCTAAATTTTAAATATAGTTATAGATATAGAAAAGTTGGTGTGAAATAGATGTACGAATATATAAAAGGTAAATATATTGGGATAAATAAAGATTATGTAATAGTAGAGAATAGCGGTATAGGCTACAAGATATTTACATCAGGTGCTACAATGTCCTCTATGCCAAAGAATGGAGAGAAGATTATGCTTTACCTTGAGCAAATAGTAAGGGAAGATTTTATTGGATTATATGGGTTTGATTCAAAGGAAGAGCTAGAGATGTTTAAGCTTCTTTTAACAGTAAGTGGAGTTGGACCAAAAGCAGCATTATCTTTATTATCTATAAGCAGAGTTAATAATTTAAAATACGCAATAATGATTGGCGATGAGAAACACATCTGTAGAGGTGTGGGAATAGGCAAAAAAACAGCAGCTAGAATTATTTTAGAGATCAAAGATAAACTAAAGCCAGATGAATTACTGGATAGCAGTATGGAAATTGATACAAAGGATAATGAGAATGTTATGGCATTATCAGAAGCTTTAAGCGCGTTAATTGCGCTAGGGTATAGCGAGAAGGAAGCAGAATCAGTACTTAAAAAGATAGATAAGAATGATAGTGTAGAAAATATCATTAAAAATGCATTAAAGGCGTTGATGGGATAAAGCTTCTAAGACATAAGTAGCAAAAAATTATACATATATGACTCATAAGAAAAGGGGGAGGTTTTTTGGAAAGAATAGTTAATCCATCTGAGATGCAAGAAGATTTTAATTCTGAACTTAGTTTAAGACCTCAAAAAATAAATGAATATATAGGACAAGACAAAGTAAAAGAGCGATTAGATATATTTATTAAAGCTGCAAGAAATAGAAAAGAAGCATTAGATCATACACTTTTATATGGACCACCTGGACTTGGAAAAACTACTTTAGCTAATATTATAGCAAAAGAAATGGGTGGGGATTTAAAAATCACTTCTGGACCAGCAATAGAAAGAGCAGGAGATTTAGCAGCGATACTAACAACATTAAAAGATTATGATGTTTTATTTATAGATGAAATACATAGGCTAAATAGAAATGTTGAGGAAATATTATATCCTGCTATGGAGGATTATGCTCTAGATATAGTTATAGGAAAAGGTGCTACAGCAAAATCTATAAGAATTGATCTTCCTAAATTTACACTAATTGGAGCAACAACAAGGATTGGAATGCTTACATCTCCACTTAGAGATAGATTTGGTGTGCTTTGTGCCATGGAATATTATACAGATGAAGAACTTAAGGAGATAGTAAGTAGAAGCGCTTTGGTTTTTGGATGTAAAATTACTGAAGAAGGCGCTTTGGAAATTGCTAAGAGATCAAGAGGAACACCTAGAATTGCCAATAGGCTATTAAAAAGAGTCAGGGATTATTCAGAAGTAAAATCTAATAAGCTAGTATCATTGAAAGAGGCTAGAGAGGCTTTAGAATTATTGGAAGTTGATAATCAGGGATTTGATAAAGTTGATAATAAAATACTTGAAGCTATTATTGATAATTTTAACGGGGGACCTGTTGGAATTGAAACACTTTCTTATTTTATAGGTGAGGAATTGGGAACTATAGAAGACGTATATGAACCATACTTGCTTCAAAAAGGCTTTATAATAAGAACACCAAGAGGAAGAATAGCAAGTGATAAGGCATATGAACATCTTGGAAGAGTAAACAATTCAAAAAGCAAAAGTAATAATGGGAAAGTACAAGGTAGCTTTTTTGATAAATAGATAAGTAGGGATTTATTAGTAAGCGCTTTAAAATTGAGTTTTGAACAACTGATATAGTTTTCGAAAGTTTAACTTCCTTAGAAGTGTCAATAATAAGAATAAGCTATTAGTTAGGAGAAGATAAATAAATGAACGTAAAAGATTTTGATTTTTACTTACCAGAAGAGTTGATAGCTCAACATCCGTTAGAACAAAGAGATTCATCAAGACTTATGGTTTTAGATAAGAAAACTGGTGAGATTAAGCATAAGAAATTTCATGATATTATAGAATACTTAAATGAAGGAGATACTTTAGTATTAAACAATACAAGAGTAATGCCAGCAAGATTAATTGGAGAAAAGGAAGGTACTGGCGGAAAAATTGAGTTCCTTTTACTTAAAAGAATTGAAAAGGATAGATGGGAGTGCCTAGCAAAGCCTGGTAAATCCGCAAAGGTTGGTAGAAAATTTACATTTGGAGAAGGTAAGTTAAAAGCTGAAGTTGTTGAAGTAAAGGAAAACGGAAATAGAATAGTTGAATTTTTCTATGATGGAATATTCGAGGAAGTTCTAGATTCGCTTGGGGAGATGCCTTTGCCACCATATATTCATGAGAGATTAGAAGATAGGGAAAGGTATCAAACAGTGTATTCTAAAGAAAATGGTTCTGCTGCAGCACCTACTGCGGGATTACATTTTACAAAAGAGTTATTGCAAGAAATAAAGAATAAAGGAATTAACATAGTATATCTAACATTACATGTTGGACTTGGAACTTTTAGACCTGTAAAAGTCGAATCTCTAGAGGAGCATGAAATGCATTCAGAGTTTTATATGCTTTCAAAAGAAAGTGCAGATATAATAAACGAAACTAAAAAAAGAGGAAATGCGGTTATATCTGTTGGAACAACTTCAACAAGGACATTAGAAACTATTGGTGATGAAAATGGATTTGTTAAGGAACAAAGTGGATGGACTAATATATTTATTTATCCTGGATATAAATTTAAAGTAGTGGATAAGTTAATTACAAACTTCCATTTACCAGAATCTACATTGATAATGCTTGTTTCAACTTTAGCAGGAAGAGAAAATGTTATGAATGCATATGAAGAAGCAGTAAATGAAAAATATAGATTTTTCTCATTTGGAGATGCTATGTTTATTAAATAAAAGTTTTGATTACATTGATGAGGTGACATAGTCAAGTGTTTCAATATAAAATGGGATGAATTAGAAAATAGATATTGATTTTATAATTCAGCTAACAACTAAATGGAAGTTAGTTTCTTTAAAGAATCTCAGAGTTGCTCAGTAAACAAAGGTAGCTGAGTTTCGTAAAAATATAATTAAGAGGTGAACGCTTGTGAGTAAAAGGTATACTTTATTAAAAAAGGATGGAAAAGCAAGGAGAGGGCAGTTTGAAACTCCTCATGGAACTATACAAACTCCAGTATTCATGAATGTTGGAACATTAGCAGCTATAAAAGGTGCAGTTTCTAGCATGGATTTAAAGGAGATAGGATGCCAGGTTGAACTTTCTAATACATATCATCTTCACTTAAGACCAAGTGATAAAGTGGTTAAAAAACTTGGAGGATTACATAAGTTTATGAATTGGGATAGACCAATTCTCACAGATTCAGGTGGATTTCAAGTATTTTCGTTAGCTAAGATGAGAAAAATAAAAGAAGAAGGCGTGTATTTTAATTCACATATAGATGGAAAGAAAATATTTATGGGACCAGAAGAATCAATGCAAATTCAAAGTAATTTGGCATCTACAATAGCAATGGCTTTTGATGAATGTATTGAAAATCCAGCGCCTAGAGAATACGTAGAAAGATCAGTGGAAAGAACTACAAGATGGCTTGAAAGATGTAAGAATGAAATGGATAGGTTAAATTCTATGCCAGATACAATAAATAAGGAACAAATGCTATTTGGAATAAATCAGGGTGGAGTTTATGAAGATATAAGGATAAAGCACGCTAAAGAAATAACTAAAATGGATCTAGATGGATATGCCATAGGTGGGCTTGCTGTTGGAGAAACTCATGAAGAAATGTATAGAGTGATAGATGCAGTTGTACCACATTTGCCAGAAGATAAACCTATATATTTAATGGGAGTAGGTACACCTAGCAATATATTGGAAGCGGTCGACAGAGGCGTGGATTTCTTTGATTGTGTACTTCCAGCCAGAAATGGGAGACACGGAAATGTATTTTGTAGTGAAGGCAAGCTTAATCTTATGAATGCAAAATATGAACTTGATGATAGACCTATTGATGATGGTTGCGAATGTCCAACATGCAAGAATTATACAAGAGCATATATAAGACATTTATTTAAAGCAAAGGAAATGCTTGCAATGAGATTATGTGTTTTACATAATTTGTATTTTTATAATAAGTTAATGAAAGATATAAGAGACGCAATTGAAGGTGGTTATTTTAAGCAATTTAAGGAAGAAAAATTATCACAATGGGAAGGAAGATAATTGAAAATAATTATTTATGAATTTGGTGGGATATAGATCTTTACACAATTTCTAAATGAACATGAGTAACAAATGTAGGTTTATATTGACATTAAAGTAAATAAAATGTAAACTACATATCATGAATAGAAAAAAATAATAAACACATTGGAGGAAAAGTATGGATAATATGTTAGCGTTACTTACGAGCGTAGTACCTTATTTACTTGTATTTGTGATATTTTTTTTCCTTCTTATATTACCTGAGAAGAAGAGAAAAAAGAAATATCAAGGTATGATTGATGAATTAAAAGTAAATGATGAAATTGTGACAAGAGGTGGAATCATAGGTAAGATTACACATATGGATGAAAAATCAGTTACAATTGAAAGTGGTCCTGCAAAAACTAGAATTAAATTAGAGAAGAGCGGAATATCTCATAAAATAAAGATGGATTAATCATAATGCCCTTTAATATTTCATAAAATGAAGTGTTGGGGGGTGTTTTTGATGGAAAATAGTAAATATTTTAGATCAGTAGTAAAAGGTACTATTGGAACTTTGATTCTAAGCTTCATAGGAGTTACAATTCTATCTTTATTGATGACTAAACTAGTATTTAGTAAAGGTATTTTTAACATGATATATGTAATAATATCTTTATGCAGTTTAAGTTTAGGAGCAATGATAGGAGCAAAGAAAAATGAATCAAAGGGATGGCTTGTAGGCTTTGGAGTAGCACTATCATATTATTTAGTATTGTTTATACTATCTAGTAGTTTTAATGGAGAATTAGCATTTAAGCTTTTTGATTTCATTAAATTGATTATAGCACTGGTTGTAGGTACTCTTGCTGGGATGCTAGGGATAAATTTATAAGATACTTCAGTTTTTAATGACTAACTTTACAAAGATTAAAAGAAGTTATACATATGTGAAATCATTTTTATTTAAATGAAGGTTAAACAGTATTTTAATGTTATATTATACATTAATAAAAAACTTTATTAAGAAATTATAGTGTGCTATAATGAACAATGTGCAACATAAGAATGTAATAATATTTAAAATTAAGAAGTAATAAGTTCTTTAAAATTCAGCTTAAAGACTTTAATTTCTTAATTTTAAATATTAAAGTATTTTACATAATAAAGGAAACTGTTAATGAAATTGTAATCCAAAATTTTCAGTAAGGAATATATAGTAAATACTAACCTAATGAAAGACATAATATGCAGAGGGGGATTAAGATGAAAAGAAAAAGCAAAAGTTCAGCATTGTTGATATTAATTATTGCTGTAATTGGACTGTTAGCTTTTGCAGGATTTAAAGGATTTGTTCTAGGAGGATGGGAATTTAAATCATTTGATAAAGTAATAACTAGAGGACTAGATTTACAAGGCGGAGTTTCTGTTCTTATGGAAATTCAAAAAGATGATGTAACTGCAGAAGAATTACAAAGTGCTAAGGAACATTTATCTTTAAGAGTAAATAAACTTGGTGTTGCAGAAACAATTGTAGCAACAGAAGGTCCAAAGAGAATAAGAGTAGATGTACCGGGATTAACTAATTCTAAGGAAATAGTAGATAGTTTGGTTAAGTCTGGTAATTTGAGTTTTAAAGGGCCAGATGGAACTGAAATTTTAACAGGTTCAGATGTAAAAAAAGCAACTGCACAAATGAATCAACAAAATGGTGGATATGAAGTTGGTTTAGAATTAAATGATGAAGGTGCACAAAAGTTTGCAGATGCAACAGGAAAATATATTGGGCAAAATATTTCAATCTACCTTGATGACGAAGAAATATCAACTGCGCGAGTAAATTCGCAAATTTCAGGTGGAAAAGCAAGTATTGAAACACATGATACATTAGAAAAGAATAAAGAATTAGCTGGAATGATTAATGCAGGTGCACTTCCACTTCCAGTTAAAGAAGTTTCAGTTAGTAATGTTGGAGCTGAACTAGGAGCTACAGCATTTCCAAACTCTGTTAAGGCGGGAATTATAGGAGTTGGATTAGTATTTTTATTCATGCTATTCCATTATAGAATTCAAGGATTAATGGCTAATATTGCTTTAACTTTGTATATAACACTTACACTTTTTGCTTTTATAGAAGTAGGTGTTACATTGACTCTTCCAGGTATAGCAGCATTCTTGCTTACTATTGGTGTGGCTGTTGATGCTAATATATTAACGTTTGAAAGAACTAAAGAGGAGTTAAAGAAAGGGTATACTGTTAAGGCGGCAGTGAAAAAAGGATCAGAGCATGCATTATCTTCAATAGTAGATTCTAACATGACAACTTTACTTGCATCACTAATTCTATATTTTATAGGATCTGGAGCAGTAAAAGGTTTTGCAATTACACTTATGATAGGTATAGTTATAAGTTTATTTACAGGTTTGGTAGTAACAAAAGTACTTGTTAATTTAGCTGTTGAAAGTGGAATTATAAATAAACCATCACACTTTGGTGTTACTTTGAAAAAGGGGGATGAAAAACATGCTTAAAATAATGGAAAAGACAAAAATATGGTTTTCAATATCCCTAATCATTATTGTAATCGGAATGGGATTCTTATGTGTTAGAGGACTAAACTTTGGTATAGATTTTAAAGGTGGTTCTGAAATAGTACTTCAACTAGACGAAAGTATAAATAAAGATGATGTTGACACAATAATTCGAAGTTATGCACCAGATGCTTCGACGAATACAATTAATAATAATCAATATGAAATAAAATCAGCAGATCTGGATAGTGATAAGTTAGGATTAATTGTATCTGATTTAGAATCTAAATATAAACTGGATGATAAAGTGCTAGTTTCACAAAATGAAATAGGATCATCAGTAGGTAGAGAGTTGACTCAAAATTCTATATATGCATTACTTGCGGCTTTTGCAGTAATGTTAGTGTATATAGCTATTAGATTTGAATTCAAATTTGGAGTAGCGGCTATAGCGGCCACAATTCATGATATATTAGTAACTATTTCTGTTTACTCAATATTTTATATTCCAGTAAATACACCTTTTATAGCAGCGATACTGACTATAGTTGGATATTCTATGTGTGATACGATAGTTATTTTTGATAGAATTAGAGAAAACACAAAGATAATGAGAAGAGCGAAATCAGTTGAAGTGGCAGATGTAAGTTTGACTGAAACTATAGCAAGATCATTATATACTTCTTCAGCAACAGTAGTTACTATAATAGCAATGAATTTTTTAGTGCCATCTGTTCAAGCATTTACGATTCCTTTAATTGTAGGTATCATAAGTGGAGCGTATTCATCAATATGTATAGCATCACCAATTTGGGTATACTTAAAAGATAGAGTTAGAAGCCAAAAGAAAAAATTACAAAAAGCTTAATTACTGGAAATGAAGAAACCTCCAGCACAATGGGGGTTTTTTCATTTGTTAACAAAATAATTGTAAAATTTATTATAATCATTTATAATAAAGGTGTTTTCTAATTTTATGGAGGAATAAACCATGCGTAAATTCTGGGAAAGTATATATTGTCCAAATTATATTAGTGGATATAACCCATTTATACTTAAGGGTATGAACAAAGCAATAGAGAGATTAGCTTTGGCGGTAAATAATAGACAAAAAATAGTTGTTTATGGTACATATAATGTCGATGGGATTTGTGCAGTTTCATCGTTAATTCTTGTTTTAAGATATTTAAATGCTGATGTAGAATATTTAATATATGATAGGCAAGAAGCTGATGCTAGAATAAATTCGGTAGATATAAAAAATAACGTAGATTTTTTAGGTGCTGAACTATTAATAACTTTAGGTGTTGGATTAAAATCTAAAGAAGAAGTTGAGCTATGCAAAAAATTAGGTATTGATTTAATTATTCTTGAAAATGAAGAAAGTGATCTTGTTAATGACTATATTTATATAAATCCTAACCAAAAGGGGTGCCAATACAGATATAAGAACTTATCGACAAGTGGACTTACTTTTAAGCTTATGCAAGCTATTGCTATATATTATAATATGAAAAGTATAAATAAATATTTAGATTTAATACTTATAGGTATTCAGTGGGCAAAGGTACCATCAAAAGGAGAAAATGGAGTACTAATTAAAGAAGGAAATAAGTTCCTGATGAATACTAATAATAATGGATTGAGATCAATAATAGAATTTAACAGTTTGGAAGAGTTTAATAATGATGGTATAAATAATATAATTGAATTCATAATTCCGCCTATAGGTGCGGTAGGTGTTATGGATAATGCTAGAATTGTCTTAGAGCTCTTAACTACAAATGATAAAGATAGAGCTGATCAAATTGTTAAATATTTATATAGACTTAAAACAAATAATTCCATAAGCTATATGGAAAGTTAATGAAATAGTAAAGCAATATTTATTAATTATTAGTTGTTTGATATTGAATCATAAATGATATATTAAATTAAATTCTATGGAGGAGTTAAAATGGATTTACAAGAAAAAATAAGGGTAATCGAAAATTTTCCTAAAGAAGGAATTAGTTTTAAGGACATAACAACATTAATTGCTGATGGAGAAGCGTTAAGGGAAACTATTAATAGAATAGTTAAACATCTAGAGGATAAAAAAATTGATTTGATTGTTGGGCCTGAAGCAAGAGGATTTATTTTTGGAGTTCCTGTGGCATATGCTTTAGGAGTAGGATTTATTCCAGTAAGAAAGCCAGGAAAATTACCAGGAGAAACCATATCAGTTAATTATGGATTGGAATATGGAGAAGATCAGCTTCAACTTCATAAAGATGCAATCAAACCAGGTCAAAGAGTTGCTGTTGTAGATGACTTATTAGCAACAGGGGGGACTGTAGAAGGTGTTGCTAAATTAATAGAACAAGCAGGTGGAATAGTTGCTTCACTTGATTTTGTAATAGAACTAACAGAATTAAAAGGAAAAGATAAATTAGAAGGATATGATGTACTATCATTAGTTAAATATGACATCTAAGTCGTGGTTTTAGGTATTTTAAGAGTTGTTTCTGGGCATTATAATTGGTAAGGATTCCATTTCTTTTAAATGTATTGTTGAAAATAATTCTAAAATAATATATAATTATTAAAAAGTTAGGCTGGTTATTAAACCAGCCTTTGAATTTAGGTATATTCAAAAAAGCGGAGCGGAATTCAGGATACTTTATTAATTTGATTGTATTTTATGCTGATAAATTGACTGACGCTAAGAATCAGTATTTACTAAATTATCTGCCTAAAAATTATACTGTAATTTCTAATCTGTTGTTTTGTTTTAGATACTTACTTCAAATGAATTAATATAGAAGGAGCGTAATCCTTATGATTGATAAATTACTGGAAAAGATTGATAAGAATTGTAATAATGTTGATGTTGAAATGGTAAAAAAAGCATATGATTTTGCTGAAAAAGCTCATAAGGACCAAAAAAGGGAATCGGGTGAACCGTATATTATTCATCCGATAGCAGTAGCTGAAATTCTAGCTGAGTTAGGTATGGATACTAATACTATTGTAGCTGGATTATTGCATGATGTAATTGAAGACACGGAGTTTTCTTATGATGAAACAGTCAGCCTCTTTAATGCAGAAATCGCTAATCTTGTAGAAGGTGTTACGAAGCTTACTAAGCTTGGAGAAATGGAATATAAAACTAAAGAAGAGCAACAAGCTGATAATGTGAGAAAAATGTTGCTTGCTATGGCAAAGGATATAAGAGTAATAATTATTAAATTGGCAGATAGATTACATAATATGAGAACTCTCAAATTTATGCCAGCAAAAAAGCAAAAAAACAAAGCAAAAGAGACATTGGATATTTACGCGCCTTTAGCGCATAGGCTGGGTATGTCTAAAATTAAATGGGAATTAGAGGATTTATGTTTTAGATATTTACATGAAAAAGAATATTATGAATTAGTAGATAGTATTGCCGAAAAGAGAGTAGAAAGAGAAACTTACATAAACGATATAGTAAATGATTTAAAACAAAAGCTTGGAAATTCTGGAATTGAATCGGATATTGATGGAAGACCAAAGCATTTTTATAGTATCTACAAAAAGATGGTTAGTAAGAATAAAAGCATAGAGCAAATTTTTGATTTAACGGCTATTAGAGTTTTGGTGCATTCTGTTAAGGATTGTTATGGTGTCCTTGGAATAGTACACACTATCTATAGGCCAATTCCAGGAAGGTTTAAAGATTATATAGCAATGCCTAAACCAAACATGTATCAATCATTACATACCACTGTAATTGGACCACAAGGCAAAACTTTTGAAATTCAAATTAGAACTTTTGAAATGCATAAAACAGCAGAATATGGAATTGCAGCTCACTGGAAGTATAAAGAGGGAGATAGCGCCAAAGGAGAGCAAGATAAGCAAAAAGATTTTGAAAAGAAGCTAGTATGGCTTAGAGATATGTTGGAATGGCAGAAAGAAACATCAGATGCTGAAGAGTTTATTGAAGGTTTTAAGATAGATCTGTTTTCAGATGAAGTATTTGTATTCACTCCAAAAGGTGTTGTAATAAATTTATGTAGTAATGCTACGCCTATAGATTTTGCATATAGAATACATACTGATGTAGGAAATAAGTGCGTAGGTGCTAAGGTTAATGGTAAGATAGTTCCTTTAGATTATACTCTCAAGACAGGAGAAATTGTAGAGATTTTAACTTCGCCTAATGCTAAGGGACCTAATATGGATTGGTTAAACATTGCAAAAAGTAATCAATCTAAGAGCAAAATAAAGCTTTGGTTTAAAAAAGCTAAAAGAGAAGAAAATATGCTAAAGGGCAAGGAACTTCTTGAAAAGGAATTAAAGAAACAGTGTGTTAACTATGCTGACGTTGCTAAAGGGGATTTTTATGAAAAATTAGTGAAAAGATATAATATTCATTCTATGGATGATTTATATGCTTTAATTGGTATAGGAGGATTCTCTGTATCTACTCTTATTGCAAGATTGAAGGAAGACAATGGGATAGGTGTAGATAAGGTAAACAAGGAAAAAGAAAATAAGGAAATTTTAAATAAGAATATAGAGGAACAAATTGCAAAAACAGCAAGAAAACCAGAACCTAATGGATATGGAATAACAGTAAAAGGTGAAAGTAATCTTATGGTCAGGTTTGCTAAGTGTTGTAGTCCAGTTCCTGGAGATGAAATTTTAGGATATATAACTAAAGGTAGAGGAGTATCAGTTCATAGGAGTGATTGCAGTAATTTGCAAAACCTTATAGATACAGATAAAGATAGAGTAGTAGAAGTTAATTGGGGATCAGCACAAGGTACATCTTATTTTGCAGAAATTCAAGTTGTAGCTGATGATAGAGATGGATTGCTAGCAGATATAATGAGTGTTATAACAGAGCTTAAACTACAGTTAAGTGCTGTAAATGCGAATTTAGCAAAGCAAGGATCGGCACTAATTAATGTAAAAATAAAAATTACATCTGTCGATAGTCTGAAGGATTTAATGAAGCGACTTAAAAGATTAAAAGGTGTGACAGATGTATATAGAGTAAATAGTTAGAATCTTATATATATCAGAAAGGTGAGATAACATGAGAGCAGTTGTACAAAGAGTGAGCTCATCTAGCGTTTGTGTTGATGGAGATATAATTGGTGAAATAGGTGTAGGCTTTAATGTATTAATAGGAATATCTAAGGATGATACTTTTGAAGACCTAAAATATATAAAAGATAAGATTATCAATTTGAGAGTGTTTCATGATGAAAATGATAAAATGAATTTGTCACTATTGGATATTAAAGGTGAAATACTTGTGATATCTCAGTTTACATTGTATGGTGATTGTAGAAAAGGAAGAAGGCCCAATTTTATGGAAGCACAAGGTGGAGAAGAGGCTAAAAAGCTGTATGAAGAATTCTTAGATCTTCTTAAGACATCAAACTTAAAAGTTGAATGTGGAGAATTTGGAGCAGACATGAAGGTCAAAATTAATAATGATGGGCCTGTTACCATATTATTAGATAGTAAGAGAAATTTTTAGGAGGAATTCAAATTGATTATAAAAACATTAATAGCGGGAATGTATGAAGAAAATTGTTATTTAATAATGGATGAAGGCACCAAGGAACTTGCAATTATAGATCCAGGCGGGCAGCCGAATTCGATAGAAAAAGAGATTAGTAGGTTGGATGGAAAGCCTAAATTTATTCTTTTGACACATGGACATATGGATCATGTGGGAGCAGTTATTGAGTTAATGAATAAACTCAATATTCCTTTTTATATAAGTGAAAATGAAGAACAATATATGAAAAATGACGAGTTTGTATTTGGATCACTGCCAAAAGCTTCAAAATATTTAAAAGAAGGAGATACAGTATCTTTAGGCAATAATATAATTAAAGTTATAGAGACAGCTGGGCATACAGCAGGTGGTATATGCTTCCTAGTAAATGATGAACTGTTTACAGGAGATACTCTTTTCCAAGGATCTATTGGAAGAAGTGATTTTCCAGGAGGGAATGGAGCACAGCTTATAAAAAATATAAAGGAAAAGTTATTGCCTTTGGGAGATAGTGTTAAAGTTTATCCGGGACACGGACCAGCATCTACAATAGGATATGAAAAAAGGAATAATCCATTCTTATAAAAATAAAAATGTGCATTAATTTGCACATTTTTAAGGGGAGAAACGATGGAAGTTAAAGTTAGTTTAAATGATTTTAAATTTAGATACGAAGTATACCAATTATTTAATGTATATTACTCAATGAGGGAAATTAAATTTGTGGGTGCAGAAGATGCAGATTATATGGTTTATATTGATGAGAAAACCTTAAGGTTTGAATATAATAATTATTATGTAGAAGAATCTTTAGGAGAAGATATTAAAAATTCTCTTAGAAGATTTCTTTTTCTGTGCCTTAGAAATGTAACTCATGACATTTATCCTTGGGGAATATTAATTGGAATCAGACCATCTAAAATAGCGTTAAAATTGCTTGAAGAAGGCAATACTGAAGATGAAGTGATAGAAATATTTAAAGAAAAATACTTGGCTCATGAGGATAAAGCTAGACTTTGTATAGATGTGGCAAAAGCTGAGAAAAAAATAGTTAATAAGGATAAAAATACTATAGCTATATATATAGGCATGGCATTTTGTCCAACAAAATGTTTATATTGCTCATTCACTTCGAACCCTATAGGTGTTTACAAAAAGATGGTGACGCCATATATAGAGGCACTTATTAAAGAGATAAAAGGTATGAGTTCATATGTGAAGGAAAGAAAACTTAATATCGAATCAGTATATTTTGGTGGCGGTACTCCAACATCAGTAAGTGATGAAGAGTTCAACATAATCATGAAAGAAATTTATAATTGTTTTATTAAGGATGATAATATAAAAGAATTTACGGTTGAATGCGGAAGACCAGATACGCTTACTAGAAATAAACTTCAGACAATGAAAGAGTATGGAGTAGATAGAATAAGTATTAATCCCCAAACAATGAATGATAAAACTTTGAATTTAATTGGTAGAACTCATTCTTCAGCAGATATAAAAGAAAAATTTAAAATGGCTAGAGAACTTGGATTTGATGATATTAATATGGATATAATAATAGGACTTCCAGGTGAGACGCATGAAGATGTTATTCATACTAAGAATGAGTTAATAAAACTAAAACCTGATAGCATTACAGTTCATGGCCTAGCGCTTAAAAGAGGGTCTAGAATGTATGAAGAATTTATCTTGAAAAAAGGAATACAAATTACGTCTCAAGATGAAATTATAAAAATGTATGAAGAAAGTAGGAATCTGGCAGAAAATTTAGGTATTTCACCATATTATATGTATAGGCAAAAAAATATGGTTGGAAATATGGAGAATTTAGGTTATGCTAAAGAAGGCAAAGAATGTATATACAATATTCAAATGATTGAGGAAAAACAAACAGTAATTGCACTGGGAGCAGCAGCTGTAAGTAAAGTGATATTTTTAGAGGAAGATAGACTTGAAAGATTTCCAAACTTAAAAGATCTTCATGAATATGTATCTAGAATTGATGAAATGATTGAGAAAAAGAAAGCGTTGCTTGATACATTGTATACATAATTAACTGTAATAAATTAGAATATTGTAAATTTGTTTAGTCAAATAGGAGGAAAAGATCAATGGCGATTGAAATGCAAGCACCAAAAGGCACCAAGGATATGTTGCCTGAAGATGCCTATAAGTGGCATTATATAGAAAGTGCCTTTAGAAAGGTTGCTAAAACATATGGAATTAGAGAAATTAGAACTCCGATGTTCGAACACACAGAATTATTTTTAAGAAGTGTTGGAGATACAACAGATATAGTTCAGAAAGAAATGTATACTTTTAATGACAAGGGAGATAGAAGTATAACATTGAAACCAGAAGGAACTGCATCAGCAGTAAGAGCATTTGTTGAAAACAGATTATTTAACGAAGCTCAGCCAACAAAATTATACTATATTACACCAGCGTTTAGATATGAAAATGTCCAAAAAGGAAGGCTTAGACAATTTCATCAATGTGGATTAGAAGTGTTTGGCTCAAATGCAGCTTCAATGGATGCAGAAGTTATAGCAGTCGCTATGGATACATTAAAAGAATTAGGATTAAAAAGTTTAAGTTTAAATATAAATAATTTAGGCTGCCCAAGTTGTAGACCTAAATATAATGAAGCGCTTAAGAAATTTTTAGCTGATAATTATGATGGACTTTGCGATACTTGTAAAGATAGATTTGAAAAAAATCCTATGAGAATATTGGATTGCAAAGAGAAGAAATGTCATGAAATTACTAAAAATGCGCCGATAATATTGGACTATGTTTGTGAAGAGTGTAGTACGCATTTTAATAAAGTTAAAGAATATTTAGATATCTTAGGACTTCCATATACAATAGATCCAGGCATCGTAAGGGGATTAGACTATTACACAAAAACTATATTTGAAATTTTAACTTCTGATTTTACTGTATGTGGAGGAGGAAGGTATGATAAGCTTATAGAAGAACTTGGTGGACCAGATATGCCAGCAGTTGGATTTGGTATGGGTGTTGAAAGATTAATTATGACTTTAGAAAAAGAAAATATAGAAATACCTAAAGAAAATTTATTTGATTTATATATTGGTGCTAGAGGAGAAGCAGAAAGTAAGTATGCTTTTAAGCTGGCTAGTGATTTAAGGGCTTTAGGTGTGAAGTGTGAGATAAATCACATGGGTAGAAGCGTGAAAGCTGAAATGAAGTATGCAAACAAATTAGGAGCAGCATTTACTACTATTTTAGGTGAAGATGAATTAACAAATAGAAAAGTTAATTTAAAAAGAATGAGTGATGGTGAGATTTTTGAAGTTTCATTAGAAGACTTGATGGAAATAGCTAAAATAGTTAAATAAGAATAAGTTAAACTAAGGGAGGATTTTAGTAATGGGTGAATCTTTAAATGGATTAAAACGTACAATGATGTGCGGTGAACCTAGAGAAGAACATGTAGGCAAAAAAATAACATTAATGGGATGGGTTCAAAGAAACAGAAAGCTTGGAGCACTTGAATTTATTGATTTAAGAGATAAAACAGGTATAATGCAAGTTGTATTTGGTGAGGAAATTAATGCAGAAGCTTTTGAAAAGGCAAAAGGAGTAAGATCTGAATACTGCTTAGCAGTAACAGGGGAAGTTGTTAAAAGAGAAAGCGTTAATGAAAACATGCCAACTGGTTTTGTTGAATTAAAATGTGAATCTATAAAGATACTTTCAGAATCAGAAACTCCACCAATATATATAAAGGAAGATTTGGACGCTGCAGAAAATATCAGATTAAAATATAGATATTTAGACTTAAGAAGACCTGATATGCACAAAATATTTGAGATTAGAAGTAAAACTACAAAGGCTATACGTGATTATTTAGAAGAAAATAACTTCTTAGATGTAGAAACTCCTATTTTATCAAAGAGTTCTCCAGAGGGAGCTAGAGATTACTTAGTACCTTCAAGAAATTATCCTGGAATGTTTTATGCGCTTCCACAGTCACCACAAATATTTAAGCAGTTATTAATGGTATCTGGATTTGATAGATATTATCAAATAGCTAAATGCTTTAGAGATGAAGACCTAAGAGCGAATAGACAACCAGAATTTACTCAAGTTGATATGGAATTAAGTTTTGTAGAACAAGAAGATATAATTGCAGTAAACGAAGGGCTAATTGCTCATGTATTTAAAAAAGTAGCAGGTGTAGATGTTCAGCTTCCAATAAAAAGAATGACATTTAAAGATGCTATGGAAAAATACGGATCTGATAAACCAGATTTAAGATTTGGGATGGAAATAACTAATATAACAGAAGATGTTAAGGATTTAGATTTTGTTGTATTTAAATCAGCAATAGAAGCTGGTGGATCTGTTAGAGCTTTATGTTTAAAAGGTGGAGCAGACCTTGGAAGAAAGCCTTTAGATAAATTAGGGGAGTTTGTTAAGACTTACAAGGCTAAAGGTCTTGCTTGGATTCAAATTAAAGAAGATAGTGTTAAATCATCAATAGCTAAGTTCTTAACTGATGATGTAACGAATTCTATAGTAAAAACTATGAATGCTGAAACTGGAGATGCTATACTTATAGTAGCAGATAAAAATTCAGTGGTATTCCAAAGTTTAGGTGCGTTAAGATTAGAACTTGCTAAGCAATTTGATTTGATTAAGGATAAGAATGAATTTAATTTCACATGGATTACTGAATTCCCACTATTTGAATATAGTGAAGAAGAAGAAAGATATAAAGCTTGTCACCATCCGTTTACTGCACCAATGGATGAAGATTTAGATTTTATCGAATCAGATCCAGGAAACGTACGTTCTAAGGCTTATGACTTAGTATTAAATGGTGAAGAGTTAGGTGGAGGTTCTATAAGAATTCATGATACAGCTCTTCAAGAAAGAATGTTTAGAGCACTTGGACTAACAGATGAAGTAGTAAATGAAAGATTTGGATACTTATTACAAGCATTTAAATTTGGGCCACCACCACATGGCGGTTTAGCATTTGGTCTTGATAGAATGATTATGTTCTTAGCAGGAACAGAAAATATCAAAGATGTTATTGCATTCCCTAAGAATCAAAATGCATATTGTTACTTAAGTGAAGCACCAAATATAGTTGATGAAAAGCAATTAACTGAACTTGGCATAGCAATACTACCAAAAGAAGAAAAAAATGATAAAGAATAGAATTAATTAATTATAAAAGACTCTTATACGAATGAAAGTATAAGAGTTTTTATTTAAGTTTATATTATTATATAGGATTAATTTATATAGATAAGACTTTTAATTGTCTTGTTTCAATTTACAATTGGTTATTATTAGAAGAGTATTGGTGCATTAGTATTTAGGATATCAATGAGCCTCCTGCTTAATAGTGGTTCTTCAACTGCATTATCGCAGGCAAATTTAAGAGCCTCTAAGCTCATAGAAATATCCTCTTCTATGAATTCTTTTGATTCCCACGATATAGACTCCTTTACAAAATCAAATATATCACATGGGTTATCAAAAATTTCTATGAATAGCCTTTGGTTAGGAATGTTATTCCAAGTATCATTAAACTTTTTAGAAAAAGATTTTAATTCCTGTTTTAATGATTCAGAATCACAGTCCCAAAGATTATTTAAAATATCATATGAATTTTTTATTGAATTTAAAGAATTTAAATCTACATTTGAATCATTGTATTTTAAAGTTTCATTAATAACAGTATCAAAATCTGATATTGGAATAAAGAAACCATCAGATTTACGGTCAAACCAAGTAAAAAAAGATGTTGGCAAGAATACATGTTGTAAAAATCCTAATAGACTATAGCCGCAAGGATAAGCAGCCCAACCGCATTGGAGAATGTTTTTTTCAAGATCAAAAATTCCAGTGTAAATTACTTTTGAGGTGTTAGTTATCTCTTTATTATCAAAATAACCCTCCCATAAATTTTCTTCATTTAGAATTTTTTCTTTCCAAAAAGAAAAGCTTCTATAAGGTCTTTTTTCAAGAGTATTTTGTTTTATATTAAATTCCAATGATAAATTCCTCCTCTCGATGTTATCATAATATTTAAAAAAATACATTTTAAATTTATGATTAATTATGTTAGAGTTTAGAATAGAATTCTACAATTAATGAATCATTGATTTCAATAGGAACTTCTTCTCTTAAAGGGTATCTTATAAGAGTTCCTGAAAAATTATCTTGATCCTTGGTTAGATACGGATAGGTATTAAGAGTATTTGATAAAAAAGTATCCCTAAACAAGTCATTATTTCTGGATTTTTCTTTTAAAGAAATTATATCACCTATATTTACTTCATAAGAAGGAATATCTACCTTTTTATCATTAACTAAAATATGCCCATGAACTACCATTTGGCGAGCTTGTGCAATAGAAGACGAAAGGCCCAGTCTGTAAACTAAGTTATCTAATCTACATTCTAACCTTTTTATTAGAGCATAACCAGTAGGTTCTTTATCTTTTAACGCTTTTCGTACATAGGAGGCAAACTGTTTTTCCATTACACCATAGTATGCTCTGAGTCTTTGCTTTTCAAGTAGTTGAAGGCCATAAGCCGAGAGCTTTTTTGAGTTTCTAGCACTGCCATTGTTGGCTCTTTTCATAGCTTTGGGATGTCCACTAACATTTAATCCCAAGCGTCTACACAACTTGAATCTAGGTTCTCTCATTCTTGCCATAATTATCATCTCCTATAAGGTCTTGCTTTGATAAAAGTTAACCTAAAATAATACAATAAATATAATATACGAATGAAAATTATCTTAATGTTTTCTATTCCAATGGAATAATATTATTTAGAAATCTATATTAATGATTTCATAAATTAGTTTGTACAAGATAATTTATTTGACACGTTGTATTTTTTGGTAATTGAGTTTAATTAGCTAAATTCATGAAATTAAATTCCTTATTTATAAATCGCAAAGTAGGGATAATAAGTCATATATGTTATAATTAATCGGAAAATAAAATAATAAAAAAGTTGGGGGAAGAAAAATGTTAGGAACAATAGTTAATTCGTTAGCAATAATAGGTGGGTGCTTAATAGGGTTAATAGTAAAAGGTAGATTAACTGAGAAGATTAGTAGCACAATAATGAATGGTTTAGCCTTATGTGTATTATACATAGGTATATCTGGTGCTCTCAAGGGAAAAGATACATTGCAAATAATAATCTGTATTGCACTAGGTGCTCTTATAGGAGAAATTATAGATATTGATAGAAGATTAAATGATTTGGGAAATATGATTGAGAGAAAAATAAATGGAAAAAGGAAAAATAATTCTAACGATAAAATATCCATATCAGAAGGATTTGTTACATCTAGCTTATTATTTTGCGTTGGAGCAATGGCAGTGGTGGGGTCTCTTGAAAGTGGATTACAAGGAAATAACTCAACCCTTTTTGCTAAATCAATATTAGATGGAGTGTCATCAGTAATATTTGCATCATCTCTTGGGGTAGGTGTAATGCTATCATCAGTCGCAATTTTTATATATCAAGGAAGTATAACTTTGCTTGCAGGAGGACTTTCAACAATACTCACTGATAATGTAATTTCTAATATGTCAGCAGTAGGAAGTCTGTTAATCGTAGGACTTGGTTTTAATATGCTTGGGATAAGTAAAATTAAAGTTGCAAATTTGTTGCCAGGAATATTTTTACCAATTATATTTGGATTTTTTTTAAAATAAGTTGACTGGATTTTAATAGAATATAATATTGTTACAATTTCTGATTGGAGGATTTAGAATGAAGATATCTGAACTAAAGAGAAAGTCGAAAAAACAATTAAAAGGAAAATGGGGAATAGCAATAACAACTTTATTTGTAAGTTTAATAATAATAAGTGGATTTTACGTTGCGATGAAGTTGCTTCAACCAGATGGAGGTCTTCTTACTGCTATTGGTGAATGTGTTAGTGTTTTCTTAGGTGGAATGGCTACGTTAGGAACATGCAAATTTGTATTAAATTTGGCATTCAGTAATAATGAGGAAAAGTTTAATGATTTATTTGTAGGCATTAATATTTACTTTAAGACCTTAGGATTATGGATATTGATTAATTTAACTGTATCTATTGCAACAATGTTTTTGATAATCCCTGGTATTATAGTCTCGCTTATGTTTTCACAAGCGTTCTTCATATTATGTGAAGATAACAATAAGTCTATAATAGAATGTTTAAAGCAGAGTCTATCAATTATGAGGGGATATAAGATTCGCTTGTTACTCCTTGAGTTAAGTTTTGTTGGGTGGTGGATTATGTCAATTCTGACTTTTGGAATAGGAGTCTTATGGATATATGCATATCAACAAGTAACTCGTGCCAATTTTTATTTAGAGATAAAAAAGTAACTTTCTTATTTAAATTGCAGCTACATAACATGATAAAATATTTTTTTATTGAGAAAACATTTTCGAATAGTGGAATTATAAGTAATAATTTTTTATTTGACGTACGAAATATTAGACAAAAAAATATAGCCAAAAATTAATATAAGAATTATAATAAATACGTATACTATTATTTATAATAGTCGTAACTTAAGGGGGGCGCAGAATGAAAAAAGTAAAAATAGCACTACTAGGATTGGGGAATGTTGGTCGTGGTGTTTGGATGATTTTAAACTCTAACAAAGAAGAAATTATGAAAAGATGTGGATATGAAGTAGAAATAGCAAAAGTTCTTGTTAGAGATAAAAATAAACCAAGAGGTATTGAAATATCGGACGAACTTGTAACAACTGATTTTAATGAAATATTAAAAGATAGTAGCATTAAAATTGTCGTTGAAGTCATGGGAGGAATGGAACCCGCTAGAGAGTATATGCTAAGATGCATGGAAAACAAAAAGCATATAGTAACTGCAAATAAAATGTTATTAGCAACTGGTGGAGATGAACTTTTTGAAAAAGCTGATGAAAACGGAATTATGTTTAGTTATGAGGCTAGTGTAGCTGGGGGGATTCCAATTATAAAGGGAATAGATGAAAGCTTAACTGCAAATAAAATAGAAACTCTTTATGGAATAGTAAATGGAACAACTAATTACATCTTAAGTAAGATGGAACTTGAAGGTGCTGATTTCGATGATGTATTAAAGGAAGCGCAAGAAAAAGGATATGCTGAAGCTGATCCTACATCAGATATTGAAGGTTATGATGCACAATATAAATTAGCAATACTTGCTTCATTAGCTTTTGGGTCAAAGATAGATGTGAAAAATGTATATAGAGAAGGAATTACAAAAATTGAAGCTGTTGATATGAAATATGCTAAGGAATTTAAAATGGGAATTAAATTACTTGCTATAGCAAAAGAAACTAATGGCAAAGTTGAACTTAGAGTTCATCCTACAATGATTCCGAAGAAACACCCGCTTTCGAATGTTTATGATTCATACAATGCTGTATTTATAAGAGGAAATGCAGTAGGAGATTTAATGTTTTACGGAAGAGGAGCAGGAGATCTTCCAACTGGCAGTGCGGTGGTGAGTGATATTGTTTCTATTGTAAGAAATAATGTTGAAACAGAAAATCCGAATCCAGTAGTAAAGAATAACCTATGGGAAAGAGAAATTTTAGACATGGGTTCAGTTGAAAGTAAATTTTATATAAGAGCAACTGTTTTGGATGAATCAGGGGTTCTTGGAGAAATTACTGCAATACTTGGAAAACATAATGTAAGTATAAGGTCTGTGATACAAAAAGGTGACGAAGAAGATGGTCAGGTAACTATTGTATTAGTTACTCACAGAACTAGTGAGGCTCAAATTGATGGTGCGGTTGAAGAAATTACTAGCTTAAAATCTGTTTACAAAATAGATAACATAATAAGAATAGAGGATTTTAAATAAATTCTAGCCTGAACGTACAGCTTCGTTTGTTGGAAAAATAGGTAATATTCTAGTAAAGATTAATGTTAATGCCACTTATTAAATGTAATAAGTGGCATTTTTTTTAATTAAAAGTTTTTTGAAAAATCTTAAAAAATATGATACGAAAATTAAGTAAAATATAGAAAAAATATGTTATAATTACTTTATATTTGAAAAATTGGACAATATATGAGTCGATTTGAATAATAGATTATTTATTTAGTGGAAAGAAAGGGGTGGTCATTTTTGCCCGGAAAAATAAAAAAGATGATTGACGAAATCATTCAACAAAGATCAAAGGGGAATCCTGCTATTATGGAAATGACTATAGCTAAATTAATTCTAAAAGGAATTAATCCCAATAAATTTGATATAAATTCTCCAGATGATATGACAATAATTAATAAACTTCTTGATATTGCTAGGCAATTAAATGTAAATAATTTGGATAATATTGAAAAAAGTATAAGATCATCATCCTCAAGTAAAATAACGGAGGAGGATGCAGTAAAGGATATAAAAAATCAATTAAATATTAACGACATAAAATTAGTAATATTTTTTGCATCTTCTAATTATAATCAACAAAAGATAAGTTTACTTATGGAAGAAGAATTTAAGGGATGTATTGTTGTAGGGTGCTCTACGGCAGGAGAACTTGCAAGCGGAGAAATATTGGATAATTCCATTGTTGCAATGGCTATTAACTCTAATATTATTTCTGATATAAAAGTTGAATTGGTTGGAAATATAAAGAAAAATTTAAATTTAGAGCCTGCTTTTACTTCTTTTGAAGAATACTATAAAGAAAGTTTATATAATATGAGCTCAGAAAAATTTGTTGGTATAACATTAATAGATGGATTAAGCATGAAAGAGGAAAAAATAATGGATCTGATAGGTGATAGGACTAATGTGTTCTTTGTTGGTGGTTCAGCTGCGGATAACAATGAGTTCGTAGAGACCTATGTTTCTGTAAATGGATATACTTCTACAGATTCAGTAGCTTTAATTTTAATAAAGATAAGCGATGATGCTGAGTTTAGTGTTATAAAAACACAAAGTTTTGAATCTTTGGATTATAGCTTCGTTGCAAATAAAGTGGACGAAGAGAGAAGACAAGTAATTGAATTTAATAATAGACCAGCTGCGTTGGAATATGCAGATGCTGTGAAAGCTGATAATATTAAAGAAATTTCAAAATATTTTATGAGTAACCCACTAGGATTGATGATTGAAGAAAATAATTTCTTCATAAGATCACCTCAAAGAGTTATTGGGACAAGTATGATGTTTTATTGTAATATACTTGAAGGAATGGAGGTTAAACTTTTAAAAGCTACAAATATTATTGACGATACAAGAAGGACAATTGAAAATAAAGCTAGCGAATTAGGAAAAATTGATGGGATTATAAATTTTCAATGCATACATAGAACTTTGGAATTAAAAAAGAAAAATTTGTCAGATGAATATGCTAAAATATTTAAAGATATTCCTACTATAGGATTTTCAGCTTATGGAGAACAATATATAGGTCATATAAATGATACGTCTACAATGCTTATTTTTAATTTAAAGACAGGAAAATAAACAAAGAACAAAAGAATAAGAAATTTAAATATATACTTTTATGGAATATTACAATGTTTTGAAGCGAGGCTATAAGTAATGAAGAATTTAGAAAACTTTTTTTATAAAGCTAATATTCTTATTGTTCATGAGTACTTTGAAGATTCACGTGTGCTAATAAAATTTCTTAATTATAGAGGATATATAAATATAAAAAGTGTTAAAAAAAGTGAATCAATCATAAAATCAATAAAAGAAAATATACCAGATATGATTTTAATAAATATAAATTTGGATGCCATTAATGGATATGAGTTATGTGAAGTTATAAGAAAAGATGAGGATTTGATAGATGTCCCAATTATTTTTATAAACACAGGTGGAGAAGCTATTGATAGAAATAAAATATATATTGTTGGAGGAAATGATTATTTAAGCACTCCCCTTGAATATGAGGAAGTCATAAATAGAATTGAAATGCATTTAAGAATTAAGTTTATGGAGCATAAGATAAAATTTCATAAAGGTAATTATGATACAACATATACTGAATTAAAGAGTTGGAATAGGGTTTTATTAAAAAGAAATAGTGATTTAGTTAATGAAGTTATTGAAAAAGATAATCAATTAGATGAGATAACATTTGAGTTAAAAGAATTCAATATTATATTGGAAGAAGAAATGAATGAAAGAACTAGAACAGAAGAAGCGTTAAAGGAAAGTGAGAGACAGTTACGACATTCCATAGAAGAGGCACCAGTCCCAATAATGTTATATACAGAAGATGGATTTGTAAAGAAGATCAATAGATCATGGAGTGACATTACCGGATATAAACTTGAAGATATTCCAACGATTTCAGAATGGGCGGATATTTCAGAGGCTTTTAAAGAGGAATTGAGCAGTACAAATATAAAAAAATTATTTAATTCAGAGAAAAGGCAAAACAATGGGGAGTTTTCTATAAGAGCACATGATGGAAGTATAAGAATCTGCAATTTTTATTCAGCATATATTGGTGATTTAGAGGATGGACATAAATTATTCATGAAAGTAGCCATAGATGTGACAGAGAAAAAGCATATGGAAGAATTGCAAAAAAGTGTTGAAGAAGAGAGGAAAAAGTTATATGAAATTAAGGAATACGATAGAATAAGGACAGAATTTTTTTCAAATATATCTCATGAATTAAGAACACCGATTAATGTTATTTACTCAGCACTGCAAATGCATGAACTTAGGTTAAAAGATTGTATATTTGAAAATAGAAGTATTGATAAATATAAATATACTAAAATAATGAAACAGAATTGCTATCGTATTTTACGACTTATTAATAATATTATAGATATAACAAAAATTGATTCTGGATATTTCAATATCAATGAACATAATATCGATATTATCGCTCTTATAGAGAATATAACTTTATCAGTGGCTGACTATATTGAGAATAAGGGACTGTCTCTTATATTTGATACGAACGTGGAAGAAAAAATTATGTCATGTGATCCGGAAAAAATTGAAAGAATTATTTTGAATATACTATCAAATGCAGTAAAATTTACTTCAAGTGGTGGAAAAATAACTGTTAGTATTGAAGATTGCTATGATAGAATTTGTATAAAGATTAAAGATACAGGAAGAGGTATTCCGCAAGATAAATTAAATTCGATATTTGAAAGATTTATACAGGTAGATAAATCTCTAGCTAGAGATCATGAAGGAAGTGGAATAGGACTTTCTATTGTAAAGTCCTTAGTTGAGCTGCATGGTGGAGTAATATCTGTAAAAAGTAAAATAAGCTGTGGCACTGAATTTGTTATATATATCCCATGCAAACTAGTAAAAAATGCAGAAGAGCAATATTCGCTTTGCAGCTCTATAGGCGGAGATTGTATTGAAAAAATTAATATAGAATTTTCGGATATATACAATTAAAATTATATATTCTAATTATATTGCAAAAATAATCCTTCATCGTAATTCTAAAAATATTACAAGAATTTTAACAGTAATTATGAATTATACATTGTGAAGTGTGAATTGTAACATGTACATGCTTGCAAAATATTTCTTTTATAATGTAAGTATATGTGAAAAAAAGTTAAGATAATATAGTAAAAAGATATTTTTACTTACTTTTTTTAAGAGTTTTAAACAAATGTTGAATATAAATTTGATATTTGTTACTATATTAGTGTGTTTAATAGGTTAGAGATAATGAGGTTTCAAACAATTAATGGGACTTTATTTATCTCTTTTTGATTGTTATAGGCAGTGAAAAATGAGAATTTAAACTATTTGCCCCCAAAAGGAATGTTTCTAGAGTGCGAGGAATAATTTGCTATTGCATATATCTAAGTATTCAAGTAATATAGTTTCCACACTTTATATGCTATGTTATTAGAAATATTACCTTTTAATAATATATGAACCTCTGTATTTATATAGCTTCATAAATACAGAGGCTTTTTAATTCCATTCTTTATGTTATAATTTAAGCAAAAGAAATAAAATACAGTGTGGAGGAAAAGGATGGGTAATAATAGAGATTTAATTAGATATTTAAAGATATTATTAAGCGCATATTTAATTATAGGATTAATTTTAATTTTTAGTAGTTCTATGGTTTTAGATTTAAGTCTTAATATTTTAACAATAACAGGCATATTTGTGGCGTGTACACTGGTATATGGAGTATTAATTAGAAATAAAAAATATATATCTACGGCAATTATTGTTGCCTTGTTATATGTTGGTGCAATTATCATATATAGTCCTTTAATTAGTTATAATGCTCATAGGAATTTAATAGGAAATATAGAAGAAATGGATTTTTCTAGCCAAATAGAATATATTGATATAAACCAGTTGCCTATTATTGATAAAGAACTTGCATACAAGCTAGCTGATAAAAAATTAGGTGAAATTACTAGTCTTGGGAGTCAAGTGAGTGTTGGTCAATTGACATTACAAAGTGTAAATGGTCAACTATGTTATGTTGGACCACTTGAGCATTCTTCTTTTCTTAAATGGATTAGCAATAGAGAAGGAACGATAGGGTATATTAAGGTAAGTGCTACAAATCAAAATGATGTAGAGTTGGTTACCCAGCTTGATGGAAAAGATATTAGGCTTAAATATTTAAATTCTGCATATTTTCTTAGTGATTTAAATAGAGCGGCTTACTTTAGAGATATGAAAGCAGGGCACACAGATTATACTTTTGAATTAGATGATAGCGGCAGACCATATTGGGTCATTACAAGATATGATACTGGCGTGGGCATTACAGAAGAAAAGGCCATAGGTGCATTAATAATGGATGCTCAGACAGGTGACTCAACTATTTATAATATTGATAATCTACCAGAATGGGTAGACAGAATACAGCCGATGAAATATATTAATAGGTATATTAACAAATGGGGAGAATTGGTTCATGGTGTTTTGAATTTTACGGATAAAGATAAACTTAAGACAACAACAGATGGTATGAATATTATATACGATAAGGGTGTCTGCTACTATTATACAGGTATAACGTCAGTAGGAAGTGATGAATCACTTGTAGGATTTATGCTTACAAATACAAGAACCGGAGAAACTAAAATGTATAAAACGGCTGGTGCTACAGAAGAAGCAGGCATGAGATCAGCAGAAGGAAAAGTACAACAGTATGGTTATAAAGCTACTTTTCCATATCTGATAAACATACAAAATGAGCCGACATATTTTATGACGCTGAAAGATTCTAATGGATTAGTTAAGCAATATGCTATGGTGAATGTAAAAAATTATAACACTGTAGGAGTTGGAGATACACTTCAAGCTACTTTAAATAAATATTTAGAGGGATTAACCAATACTAATATTTCTCTCGAAAGTGGAAACCAGGAAGAAGTTATAAGAGGAGAAGTAGAAAGGATAGGTCTAGTTATAAAAGAAGGTACGAGTATTTATGACATTAAGTTAAAAAATAATGAAAATATTTTTTCGGTTTCAACGGAGACATCTAGAGAGGTTGCATTAACTCAGGCTAACGACTCAGTGGAAATGAAGTTTATTAAAGTTGGAGATAATAGATATATTATAACCAATTCATTTAGTAATCTTTCTTTTGTTAACAGTGAGAAACAGAAAAAGGAATAGGAAGAAAATAATTAAAATTAAGTATTGCAATTAAAAGGGAGCTATGATATACTAAAATAGTTCCTAAAGGGAATAAAAAAATATATCAAAGATTTAATTATATTAAAATTTCTCCTTATGAGAAAGTATTATTTAACTAAGTCTTTAAATTTGGAGGAATTGAAAATGGAAGATAAAACATTAGTATGTAAAGATTGTGGAAAAGAATTTATATTCACAGTTGGAGAACAAGAATTCTACAAAGAAAAAGGATTCGAAAATGATCCTGTAAGATGTGCAGATTGTAGAAGAGCTAGAAAGCAACAAAACAACAGAAGATAGTTTCTGTTTGCAAAGATAAGCTATAAGATATTATTCTTATAGCTTTTTTATTATATATTGGTATATATAGGATACTATTAATTGACAAACCATACACTAATTTATATGGTCATTTTGAACCCCTTCTCTTTTAACTGAATGTCTTTTTCTGTTTGGATTGTGGTTCATATTTTCTTGAGTTATAGGAGTTTGATGATTGCATTTTTCCATTCTAGCATGTTTGTTATCAGGTTGACTATCTTTTGGCATAATAAAAACCTCCCTTAAACAATAAATTTACATATTAATTTTTTGCTAAGTGATACAATATTATTCGTAAGCTGTAGAAAAAATAATAACAATATTAGTTATATTATTAATTAAATAGAAAATAAATAAACCTGCTAAATAATATATTAATTATACCTATATTATTTAGCAGGTTTATTCAAATCTATTTTCAGTATATAGGTTATTTGGTAATAGTTAATCTAAACAAAAATTAATTAAGGTTCAAATTTAAAAAGCTTGTAGCTTCAATTTCACTAATATTTTTTATAACTGAAACTTCTTCAACTAAAAATTTGTAAGCAGTATTAAATAATTGTTTTTCACTTGAACTAAGTGATTTTTTCTTATTCATAAGAATCAGATCGTAAACTACTTCTGCACTATCTTTAAGTAATCCAGATCTTATTTTTTTTGCATTAGCTTGATATCTTTCCTTAGATGATGCAAGTTCAAATTCACTACTTTTATTTTCAAGAGTGAGCAATATATGATCTAAGGTAGAGTTATCGCAAACTTTTCGTAAATTTGAGTTAGATGCCTTATCACTTGGAATCATAATTTCTAAATTATTTGACGTAATCTTTACTATTATGTATTCCTTGGTATTTCCTGAAAAAATCTTATTTTCTATTCTTTCAACAGTGCCTATGCCTTGCATTGGATAAACAACTTTATCTCCTATCAAAAACAAAAAACACACCTCCTTAAATGGTTGTTCTATTATTATAACACATTATTAAAAAAAATAAAACTTAAATATATCATATCTATTATTTCATGTCAATAATATTTGTGTTTTTTTAGAATGTAATATTAATTCTTTGATAACTATATACGTAAAAATTTATATGACAATTAAAGGTAAAAAGTAAATTGAAAAATACATATTTAAAGAAATTATGATAAGTAATAATAATACAAAAAATAAATTAAATGTAAAAAATGTAAAAAAATATAGAAATATAAGTAAAACAACAGCTTGATAATAAATAATATGTGATGTAAAATTAAGGAAATGATTACAGAAAAGAGGGGGTTGCTGGCGTGGGGGTTCATAATAAAAAAGTTATAAAAAGTGAAAGAAAAATAAAACGGAAAAATAAGAATTTACTTGCTGATAAGATTTTGGCTTATAATCCTGTGTTTTTGGAAGGAATTGCAGTATATAAAGATGCAAGTAGAAACTTTATATTTTTAATATTTCTTGGAGCTTTGTTAATCGACTTTCCGATAATATCAGTGCCTTGTTGTATATTGTCTATGTTTTTTATTATTAGAATGTTGCAGTTTATTAAATATAAAAGCATAAATAATATAGTAAATGAAATAGCAAAGGATTTATCTTTTAAAGGGATATATAATAAAGGTAAAGTAGAGGATATGTTAAATGATTTTAAAGTTAAATATGGAGAAGATATCGTTGAGTATGAACAATTGGTAAGCATGTTGGATAAATATGAAGCTTTAGTAACAAATATTGAATTTGCTTTAAAAAATATAACTTTCAAGGATAAAACAAATATAGATAACAAAGAAGAACTTATAATAGATAATAGTGAAATTACTTTCTTTGAAAATGATAATAATATAAATTGTGAAATATATAATAGGGATGAGCATAAAAATACGAGAGTAAATAATTATTATAGAAGTTTTAATGAAAAATTTTCTGTGCTTTATAAAAATGGTGATGGAGAGATTAAGAGAGTTAACAAAGCAATTGAGTTCTTTGATGATGGAGATAATGAAAACATTAACGAAAATGCCGTTGTCCTAAAAAATGTTAATAAAGAAAATAAAAATCTTACAGTATATTTATATAAAAAGTCATCGCCACTACAAAAAAACGTATTGTGATGAGCTAACATTTATAATAAAGTTAGTAAAAAGTAAACTTCTATTGACTGTAGTATATGATTTGATATCGCAGTTATAGGAGTTGTCTTTTTTTTTATTTTGTAATAAAATCTAATGAGTGTAGTAATATGTATTTATTAAAATTAATTATAAGTATAATTATATTAGATTACTTATGGAGGAAAAAATGCAAGATATAATGATAATAGGCATAGCTGGAGGAAGCGGGTCAGGTAAAACTACTTTGGCTCAAAATATAAGAGAAGCTTTTAGTGATGATATAGTAATTCTTTGTCATGATTACTATTATAAATCTAATGAGGGAATTTCTTTGGAAGAAAGAAAAAAACTTAATTATGATCATCCTAATTCCTTTGACACAGATCTACTAATAGAGCAGCTTAGAGAATTAAAAGCGGGAAATACAATATATCATCCGGTATATTCTTTTGTTGAACATACAAGATTAAACGAAACTGTAGAAGTAAAACCAGCTAAAGTTGTAATAGTTGAAGGTATATTAATATTTGAAAATGAGGAACTTTGCGATTTGATGGATATTAAAGTTTTTGTAGATACAGCTGGTGATGTTAGAATAATAAGAAGATTGCTAAGAGATGTAAAAGAAAGAGGAAGAGATTTAGATTCTGTAATCAATCAATATTTAGGTACAGTGAAACCTATGCATGAGGAGTTTGTTGATCCAAGTAAGAGAAGGGCAGACATAATAATTCCAGAGGGTGGTTGTAATGCAGTTGCTTTAAGCATGCTACTGGAAAGAGTAAGGAATTTTATATATAAAGAATAGCAGTACATAATTTTTAAGTAGTATTAAATAAAGTGTGTCTTTTTAAGTTTGAATAAATTTAAAAAGGCATTTATTAATTATTGTAGACAAGTTGGTAGTAATTCATAAAAAGGAGAAGATACGTATGAAAAAGGTAGATGCAGTAATATTTGATATGGATGGGGTATTAATAGATTCGGAAAGAATATCGCTCAAATGTTATCAGGAAGTTTTAAAAGATTATCAATATGAAATGGATGAAAAGATTTATGTAAAATTCATAGGAAGAAATGTTGAGGGTATAAAAGAGGCATTGCAGGAAGAGTTTGGGAAGGACTTTCCTTTCGATGAGATATATAAGAAAAAATCTAAATTAGCATTGGAATTTACTGATAAAAATGGTGTTAAAATCAAGCCTGGAGTACATGAACTATTAGACTACCTAAATAATGAAAATTATAAAATAGCGGTAGCTACTTCGACAAGAAGACAAAGAGCCCTTGAATTATTGGAAAGAGCAAAAATAAAGGAAAAAGTTAATTATATAGTTTGTGGAGATCAAGTTGAAAATTCTAAACCTGATCCAGAAATATTTTTAAGAGCAGCAGAAGGGTTAAATGTTAAACCAAATAACTGCTTAGTTGTTGAAGATTCAGATGCTGGAATAACAGCAGCACATGCAGCGAGTATGACAGGAGTTCATGTTCCAGATATGAAGATATTAGATGATAAGACAAAGAAGCTAGCGTTTAAAATATGTAAGGAATTGGTTGATGTTAAGAGCGTTTTGGAAGAAATTAAAGAGTATTGAATTTAATTAAGTTTGAGAAAGGAACACTAAATTTATGAGTGAAGAGTTAATAAATTCTTATTGGGGAGTTAATTTAGAAAGTAAAGTAATAAGTCAATCTAGTACGACGCTAACTGTGTTGATGCCAGGAATTGGCTATACATTAGACAGACCTCTTTTAGATTATTCGAAGAAATTAGCTCTAGAGTTAGGTTATGATGTTCTTTCTTTAGAATATGGTTTTCAGATTGCAAGAAAAAACTTGCTTATAGAAAAGGAGCTTCAGCACTTAATAAAAGAATCTATATGTATCTTTAAATCAGCATTAAAAGGGAATTACACCAAGATAGTATTCATATCTAAAAGCATAGGAACTATTGTACATACTCTACTTTGTGATGAGATTAGTGGTTATGAAGTTAAGCATATTTACTTAACGCCTATAGATCATACTTTAGGAGTTGGAATAAAGGAAAATTCGTTAGTAATAAGTGGAACAAATGATCCGCTAATAAATATAGAATCTATTGAAAAAATAAAAAGAATTAATGGTGTAGAGATGATTGAAATAGAAGGAGCTGACCATTCGCTAAATATAAGTAATGATATATTAAGAAGTATAGATGTTATTCGTAAAGTAATTGAGGCTGAAAAGAAATACTTAATATAACAAAAAACATTTAAAGAATGTATTCTTTAAATGTTTTTTGTTATATTAAAAAAATTATAATGTTAGCATTAAATATCATGTTTGTGAAATCTATGACTTCACAGTCAACTAAGATTTTTATGGATTTTATTGATAAATCATTTTAGGTTGAATAACTTTAGGATCATATCCGCTATCCTTGAGAGCTCTAATGATTGCTTCTTTGTGATCATGTCCGAAGGTTTCCATTGTGATATCAAGTTCAACTGCACTGTTACGATTAATACTTACAAATTGATTGTGATCAAGTTTGATTATATTACCATGAGCTTCTGCAATTACCTTAGATACATTGGTTAATTCTCCAGGTTTATCTGGAAGTAAAACAGAAACTGTACAAATACGTTCTCTTTCTATTAAACCATGTTGCACTAGGGATGCAAAGGTAATTACATCCATATTACCACCGCTTATAATTGATACAATCTTTTTATCTTTTACATCTAAGTGTTTTAAAGCTGCCACAGTTAATAAGCCTGAGTTTTCAGCAAGCATTTTGTGATTTTCGAGCATATCTAGGAACGCTCCTATAAGTTCGTGATCCTCGATAGTTATGATATCGTCGAGATTTCGTTGTATATATGGAAAAATCTTAGAACCAGGGGTTTTAACGGCAGTACCATCAGCTATTGTATCTACTGAAGGAAGAGTAGTTACATCTCCATTCTTTAAAGAAACTTGCATGCAGTTTGCGCCAGCAGGCTCTACCCCTATAACTCTTATATTAGGGTTTAGAAGTTTTGCAAGTGTAGAAACACCTGTAGCAAGTCCGCCGCCACCTATTGGAACTAAGATTATATCAACAGTTGGCAATTCTTTTATGATCTCCATTGCTATTGAGCCCTGACCAGTTGCTACGTCTAAGTCATCAAAAGGATGAATAAAAGTATAACCTTCTTCTTCAGCAAGTTTTAAAGCGTAATTGCAAGCCTCATCATAAACATCTCCATGTAAAATAACTTCTGCGCCATAGGCTTTTGTACGATTAACTTTCATTAGAGGAGTGGTGGTTGGCATTACAATTATTGCTTTTGTGTTATAGGCTTTGGCAGCATAAGCTACCCCTTGAGCATGATTGCCAGCAGAAGCTGTCACAAGACCTTTGCTTCTATCTTCCTCTGAAAGTGTGCTGATCTTATAGTATGCCCCTCTGATTTTATACGCCCCCGTTTTTTGCATATTTTCAGGCTTAAAGTAAACTTTATTTCCTGTAATATCTGAGTAATAGTCGCTAAACACTAACTTGGTTTTTAAGATTACTTTTTGTACGATTTCATATGCTTCTTCAAATTTATCAAGTGTCATCATTTTTGTAATATCCCCTTTATATGTATATTGCTTTTAGCTAATAGTTTTATGATAACATGTTAGCATTTTATGTCAAGTAAGAGTTTTTAAGACAATAAGTTTCGTAAATTTAAATCGAAAGGTAACTCTAGGAATAAGGAATAATAAAAAATAACAAGTTAAGATGATGCTGTAATACTATAATTAAATAAATATATTTATCAAAAAGATATATTTATTAGTATTAAAGTGTTAATAGCATTTTTAACTTGTTATTTCTGAGCATTTTAGATAGGAAAAAATTCATAATATATAGTTAAGATATATGATTTTCATAAAGAACTTTTATTGTTAATGTCCTTTATGCTTTTCAAGCTTTTTATTTTTTCTTAACTCGAATTTTCTTTGCTCTTCTTGCTCCTTTTGTTCTTTTGATTTTTGTTTGCGTACAATTTTGCTTTGTTCATGCTGTAATTGCATTGCTATTTGGGCTTTAGTTCCTATGCCTTTAACATTAACCTCTTTTCTAATGCTTCGTTGAAGCCTTTTAGGATTAGGTTTTGCTGGTGATTTAAAGTCATCAGACAATACTGGCGAACTAAAATTTAGACGATAGAATTTTTTCAGTATGAGCTCGTAAACTTCCTCGTCTTTTGGTTCTGAGCCGAAGGTAACTTTGCATACCTTATATTCACCATTTTCAATACTTTCAAAGACACCAATCCAAAATGGATCATCAAAAAGAACTGTTAATTTAATTATTGTTATCATAATTAAATCCTCCTGTAGTATATAAATTCACAGAGAATGGACAACCCCAGGAGGGCAGGTTACTGCTATATTATAATATAGGTTCTGACTACCAACAGAAACAGTGTTTTTATCTCTTTAAATATTATTATAGTAGAAGAGTATACTAATGAAAAGAGAGGTTGTTATTAATTATATTTATATTATGTCTTCTATGACTTAGTAGATAATCTAGATAAAGCCTATAAAAATAGAATTATTGATAAGTTTTATAGAGAAATTTAGGTTGAAACATAAAAAAAATAGCCAGTTTTAATAAACTGACTACATTTTTTTATTAACTGACTATATTATTTTAGTTGTCCAATCTTCGCAATTCCAAGTTTCTGTTATTATATCTCTATAAAATTCAGGTTCATGCGAAACTAACAGAATTGTTCCTTTATATTCTTTAAGCGCTCTTTTTAACTCATCTTTTGCGTCAACATCTAAGTGATTAGTAGGTTCGTCAAGTATTAATATATTAGTTTCATTATTTATAATTTTACAAAGTCTAACTTTTGCAGCCTCACCACCAGATAGAACTCTTATTTGTGATTCTAATTGCTTAGTTGTAAGTCCACATTTAGCAAGAGCAGCTCTTATTTGATATTGAGTATATCCAGGGAATTCCTGCCATAATTCATCTATACATGTATTGCTATTATTGCCTCTATCTTCTTGTTCGAAATAACCTATGTATTGATAATCTCCTAAATGAACTTCTCCACTTATTGGTTTTATTATACCAAGTAAACTTTTTAGAAGAGTTGATTTACCAAGCCCGTTAGCCCCGACTAATGCTATTTTTTGTCCTCTTTCCATATATAAATTTAATGGTTTTGTAAGAGGAGAGTCATAACCTATAACTAAATCTTTAGTTTCAAAAATAACTTTGCCTGAAGCTCTAGCAGATTTGAAGTTGAATTCTGGCTTTGGCTTTTCTTTTGAAAGTTCAATTATATCCATCTTATCTAGCTTCTTTTGTCTAGATTTAGCCATATTTGCAGTAGCAACATTAGCTTTATTTCTTGCTACGAAATCTTCAAGTCTTGAGATTTCTTTTTGTTGCTTTTCATAAGCAGCTTCTAATTTTTCTTTATTTATTGCATATATCCTTTGGAATTCATCATAATCTCCAACATATCGTGTAAGTTTTCTTTCATCTACATGATATATTAAATTAACTACTGAATTTATAAATGGAACATCATGGGATATTAATATAAACGCATTTTCATATGATTGAAGATATCTTTTTAGCCATTCGATATGTTCTTCATCCAAGTAGTTTGTAGGCTCATCTAAAAGTAAAATATCAGGAGATTGTAATAATAGTTTTCCTAGAAGGATTTTGGTTCTTTGTCCACCAGATAAATCATCAACGTCTTTATCTAACCCTAGGTCTAAAAGCCCAAGACCCTTTGCAACTTCTTCAACTTTTGGATCAATAACATAAAATCCGTTATGATCAAGCATGTCTTGAATTACAGCAGTTCTTTCCAGCATTTTATTTAACTCATCCTCAGTACAATCCCCCATCTTTTCGTATAAAGAATTCATTTCTGCTTCTAGATCAAAAAGATATTTAAAAGCATCTCTTAAGGCATCTCTTATACTTTGACCTTTCATTAATGCTGCATGCTGATCCATGTAACCAACTCTAACATTATTAGACCAAATAACATTCCCTTCATCAGGCATTAGCTTACCAGTTACTATATTCATAAATGTAGATTTACCTTCTCCATTAGCACCAATAAGACCAACATGTTCACCCTTTAATAATCTAAATGAAACATCTTCAAAAATAGCTCTATCTCCAAATCCGTGATTCATATTTTTAACAGTAAGTATGCTCATCAATTACCTCCAAAAAACTTATAAAATTTGCAACTAAGTGAAAAGACTCCTAAAATAAGAGAAAAATAATAAGCTTATAATCACTTTTTGTAGTTGCGTATCCATAATAGTTTAAAGTATAAAAAGCTAGTATGTCAAAGTAAATTTAAGAAAATTTGTGTATATTAAAAATATAGATGAGAAGAGTATTGAAACTATAACAATATATTCATAAAATAGTAAAATTCATTAAAGCTAATATTTATCAATTGCCCAAAGCACCCTGGGTATAAATTGTAGTTGTATATTTACATAATATGTTATAATTTTAGTAATAAAATCCGTGTGTCTATAAATTAAAGAATGTTAATAATTGTTTAGAGAATTTACTCGATAAAACTTTTAGTTCAATGTGTTAGAAACGAAAAGAGGATATGCTGGAGGCGTAATTAGATATTTGACCAGATTATATATAAGGGGGAAGCAAGATGGAGGATTTGGTTACTGATAGATTGCTATTAAGAACATGGAAAGAGGATGATTACAAAGATTTATATGAATATGCCAAAAGTGAGTTGGTGGGTCCTAACGCTGGTTGGATGCCGCATAAAGATGAGGATGAAAGTAGAAAAATAATAAGAATGTTTATTAGAAATAATGAAACATATGCTGTAGTTTTAAAATCAGAAAATAAAGTTATTGGTAGCATAGGGCTTCATGATAGAAAGCCTGATAATAATTTGTTGAAACTAAATCAGAAAGAAGTGGGGTATGCTCTCAATCCTAGATACTGGGGAAAAGAAATCGTTCCTGAAGCTGTAAAATCTTTAGTGGACTATGGGTTTAATAAACTAAATTTAGAATTAATTTGGTGCGCACATTTTGATTTTAACAACAACTCAAAAAGAGTAATTGAAAAGTGCGGATTCAAATATAAATTTAAAAAGTTCGAGAGATTAAAATTTCTAAATAATAAAGAGGTAACCACATTGTATTATTGTATTTTTAGAACTGAGTATAAAAATAACTTAAGAATATAACCAAATGTTATGAATTTACATGATTCTGACTACAATAGAATGTCTAAAGAACTTTTAGAATAATTAGTTAGTAAATTAACATTTTGCTGAATAGTAAGAGAAAAGGCGTGAAACTAAGCTAATGGATAAGAAAATATCTATTAGCTTAATTTTTATATTTAGATAAAAGTTATTTTTGTTTGTAAGTAAAAATTAATTTAGCCGAATTTCTATAATAATATTCCTATTTTGGGGCAAACTTTTAGTATAAAAAAATTTTTTGTTGATGGTATTATAAATTGCGTAAATTATTATATGAAAGGAGATACTATGATGTTAGATTTAACTAAGGAAATAAAAGAAATGGCAGAAAAAATGGGTTGCGAAATGAAAGGCTTGGCAGAAGATATGGGGAATGAAATGAGAAATGTAGGAGAATTAGTAAAGTCAAAAGCAGAAAAATTAACTGATGAAATAAAGAATAGAATGACAAGGTGAATATAAAGAAGATAGTAATTACATTATTAGTGTGAATGCTATCTTCTTTATATTTATTTAAAAGTAACATAAAAAAGTAGAAATCATATTATATAGTGGACATGGTTATAGGGTAAATAGACTACCTCGATCTATTAATTTCCCTTTTCTTAGTGCAATGGGTAAGACGTCATATTTAAAAAGAAATTTCTTTATTTGATCTCCCCATGTGTAACTATCTAAATCACCAAAGAAAGCCATCTTATTATTAGAGACCATACCACCGACCCCGCCTATAAAACCATAATTTAGTGAAGGTAGTAGTATATCTCCAGGAGGAAGCAGAAGGATGTCAAAATCGTAATTTTTAAGAGAATTAAAAATCCCTTTATCACTTGTGATTAAGGCTTTTTCTCTAACATGGAGAATAGAACATTTTGTGTAACCTTGAGGAACATCAATGTGTATTTTTGAATTTTGAGAGTTTAAGAGATTTTCATCGCTATATTTTAAAGTATGTATAAAATAGTTTTCTAAAATTAAAGAATTTAAAATAATATCGTTTGGATATGTATTGGACAATGTGTTTTTTGAAACAATATAATTTATGTCGTTTAATTTAAGGATCTCTTTGAAATTTTCTGAGATATTTCGTTGGATAATTATCTTATTAAATGAATCATTTTTTAGTACGTTTAATTGAATATCAGGATGACCATTTATGGCATCATAAACATCATTACATTTAGGGACTAATATTGGTTTTAGGTCTAGTTTGGAAAGGCTAAGTAATTCTTCTTTAGTAATTCTATAATCGACAAAACAATGCATATAAATTCTCCTTATAAGAATGTATAACTGATATTTAAAGGCAAAATAATCAATACTGAAATTATTATTTTAAATTATATTTTGCGCTTTAAAGACAGATATGTCAATTAAGTAACTGCTAGAATGTATAAAAATTAATATTTTATCAACTAGAAATATATCATATGAATTTTGCATATCCTCAAATTTTTAATACATACTAATATTAAGAAGGGAGTGAAATCCATGCTTATTTTAAAATTAGCTTATAGTGAAGACTTGACTTTTTCCCGTGACCTGCAAGAGCTAAAAGAGCTACTAAAGAAGAAGGAGATTTTAATAGGATTTGTTGAAAGTATAGAAGGAAAAACTCATATAATAAAGATAATTTGTGAAGAAAATTGTTATAATGAAAAAGTAAAAGAGATTATTAACTTATATGTTAGTAATATTTTATATAGAATAGTTATTGATAATTATAGAAAAAAGGAAATGTTTGAATTTATAACGGATAATTATTTTTTCTTAAAGCAATCTGAAATATTAGAGGTTGAAGATCAAATACTAAAGGTGTTAAAGTATGAAGAAGTAGATGCAAATGAGGATACTATATTTTGTTTAAATAAAATTAATTCTATGGTAGAAAAGATTAGAGACTGCATAAGTGAAAAACAAGAGATTAATATAGATGGATTTATAACTTTTAGGATGAGAAAATTAAGAGAGGATATAGAAAAAGTTATAGATAAAGTAGTAGAAAGATATATGGTGGAAAAAGAATATAAGGAATTTATAAAACTACTAAAGTACTTTGTAGAAATACAGGAATGTAAAATAGAAGAAATAAATATAATAGTAGAAGATAATAATTATATAGTAAGAGATAAGGAAGGCAAAGATTTATATTACGATTTTTTTAGTGAAATCGCAACAGATCAAAATAAAGCTGAATTAAATATGGAAGATATATTAATTAGCGGACTGATAACAAGTGCACCTGAAAATATAAATATCTATGGAAAAGAAAAATGTAGCAATAAAGAATTTTTAGATACTATTCAAAATGTATTTGGAGATAAGGTTCATTTTTATGAAGCAAATAGCGACTATAATAAAATTGGTCAAATAATAGCAAAAAAATATTGACATGGATTAACAACAATGATATACTCATACATGTTAAGAAGAAACAGCCGTTTCTCACCCTGCAGTGTTGAATTTACTAGTATGGGTTTTATGTGATGTCTATACATTGAGTATTGATAATTTGAGGCGGCAGTTATGCCGTCTTTTTATTATGTATATAGTTTTTCGGAGGTGAAAAATATTAATAAAGATTTTTCTATGAATGAAGAAATTAGAGAAAAAGAGATTAGACTAATAGGAAGTAACGGGGAACCATTAGGGATTGTCCCAACTATTGAAGCAAAAAAACTTGCTGAAGAAAAAGATATGGATTTAGTTATGATGTCTCCTACTGCGAAACCACCAGTTTGTAGAATTATGGACTATGGTAAGTATGTATATGAGCAATCTAAAAAAGAAAAAGATGCTAAGAAAAAGCAAAAAATCATATCTATTAAAGAAGTAAGATGTAGTCTAACTATTGAGGAACATGACATTGATATAAAAGCAAAAAATGCTAGAAAGTTCCTATTAGAAGGAGATAAAGTTAAAATCACTGTAAGATTTAGAGGTAGGGAAATGGAACTTGCCCACATGGGACAAAAGATTCTTGATAACTTTGCAGCTAAATTAGAAGATGTCTGCCTAGTAGAAAAAAGACCTAAAAGAGAAGGCAGAAATATGACAATGGTTTTAGGGCCTAAAAAGGCGTAACTTGAGAGGAGGATTTAATCATGCCAAAAATGAAAACTCATAGAGGTGCAGCAAAAAGATTCAGAAAAACAGGTACAGGAAAACTTAAGAGAGGTAAGGCATTTAGAAGCCATATCTTAACAAAGAAGAGTTCAAAAACTAAGAGACATCTTAGAAAAGCTGGATATGTTTCAGATTCACAATTAAAAGTAATGAAGAAATTATTACCATACCTATAATATAGGGGTAATGCAGGAGGTTTAAGTAATGGCAAGAGTAAAGAGAGCGAAGAATTCTCGTAAAAATCATAAAAAAGTTTTAAAACTTGCAAAAGGATACTACGGTGGAAAAAGTAAGTTATATAAAACTGCTAATGAATCAGTAATAAGAGCATTAAGAAATTCTTATGTTGGAAGAAAGAATAAGAAGAGAGATTATAGAAGTTTATGGATAGCTAGAATTAACGCAGCTACAAGAATAAACAACTTATCATATTCTAAATTCATGAATGGAATCAAATTAGCTGGAATAGACATCAACAGAAAGATGTTATCTGAAATAGCTATAAATGATCCAAAGGCATTTACTGAATTAGTAGAAGTTGCTAAGAAACAATTAAATGCTTAGTACATAAAATGCGGCTTATGTCGCATTTTATTTTTATATTCAAATATAAATAATAATACTATTATTTTTCCATAATCCTATAGTTTTGAGGTGTAAAACTTTGATATATATAGAAAGTAAAGAAAATAATTTGTTTAAGAATACAAAAAAGCTTAAAGAAAGAAAAAATAGGACTAAAACAAGTAGATATATAATTGAAGGATTTAGATTAGTTCAAGAGGCATTTAAGGCCAAAGTCGATGTAGATTACCTAATTGTGACTGAAGATGCACAGGATAAAGTAGACGAATTTTTGGGCAAATATATAAATGATGAAATTAAGATTTATGAAATTTCTAGCAATTTATTTAAAGAACTTATTTCTACAGAAAATCCCCAAGGAATACTTGCTGTTATAAAAATGAATACAATGGAATTGAAATTCGATGGAGATTTTTACTTGCTTTGTGACAAGGTGCAAGATCCAGGGAATCTAGGGACTATAATAAGAACTGCACATGCAGCTGGAGTACAAGAAATTATATTAACAAAGGGTACTGTGGATATATATAATGAAAAGACAATTAGATCTACAATGGGATCTATATTTTATATTCCTATTTATTATGATGATGAGAATCTCTCTTTGGTAAAAGAATTAAAGGGGAAAGGTTTTAATTTAGTAGTGACATCCTTAGATACAGATAAAAATTTCTTTCAAGCAGATTTAAGAGGGAGAGTTCTCTTAACTGTTGGGAATGAAGGAAATGGAGTAAGTAGAGAAGTGTTAGAGATGGCGGATACTAAGGTTAAGATACCAATGCCAGGCAATGCTGAATCTTTAAATGTAGCAGTAGCTTCATCTGTTATAATGTATGAGAAAGTAAGACAAAATCAATTGTGATTAAATCTTATTAAAATATGAAAGTATATTAATAGGTTTCTAGGAAAATTTGAAACTATTTAAGAATGAAAGTAGATTTGAATATTTCTAGGAATCTATATTAATATGAAAAAATTTAAAAATTTATATATTTATCTATGTAAATAGTAAAATATATAAATATTTATAGGAAACATCTGGTGTTCAGAGGTTTTATATTTAAAATAGAATAATTATGTTAAGATAAAATATTTGATTTAATTTGGGAATATACTTATAAATGTGGTATATTAGAAAAGCAGTAGATTTATATATAAATTTTGAAAATAGTATTGATATTTTATATATTTATTTGTATAATGAGTTGTATTAATTGAACATTGAAAAACTGTGAATGAGAGAGTAGATATTAGAAAAGTTTTAAGGGAGAGAGGGTCATGGACTGTAAGCCTTCTTAAATAATATAATATTGAAGTTCGCTCAGGAGTTCTAGCTGTGAAATTTATAGTAGTAGCTAGCGGCAAGAAGAGTCGTTAATTAAATTGAGTTGGGTACTTTTTTAGTTCCAATTAGGGTGGTAACGCGGATAATTCGTCCCTTTTTATGAGGTGGCGTTTTTTTTATGCAAAAAATCTTTTTAATTGCCAACAAATGATTTTTAAAGAAATATTTATAGGTCTATTATTATTTTTATATGTCTTATTGAAAGGAGAAACAATCAATGAAAGAAAAACTTAAAGAATTACAAGAACTTGCATTAAGCAAAATTGAAGCTGTTAAAACTAGCAGTGAATTGGAAGAAATTAGAGTTAAGTTCTTAGGAAAAAAAGGGGAACTTACTACAATATTAAGAGGTATGGGGAATCTTTCTCCAGAAGAAAGACCGATTGTAGGAAAATTAGTTAATGAAGCTAAAGCTGCTGTTGAAGAAAAATTAGAAAGCGTATTAAAATCTATTAAAGATAAAGAAAAGGCTGAAAAGCTTGCAGGTGAAACTATAGATATTTCTCTTCCAGGAAGAAAGAAGGTTATAGGAAAGAGGCATCCGTTAGATTTGACTCTTCAAAGTATGGAAGAAATTTTCGTTTCAATGGGGTTCACAATTGAAGATGGACCTGAAGTTGAATATGATCACTATAATTTTGAAGCTTTAAATATCCCTAAGGATCATCCGGCTAGAAGTGAACAGGATACTTTATATATAAATGATAAAATAGTACTTAGAACTCAGACTTCACCAATTCAAGTTAGAACTATGGAGAATCAAAAGCCACCAATAAAAATGATTTCCCCTGGTAAAGTATATAGATCAGATTCAGTAGATGCTACACATTCACCTATATTCTATCAAATGGAAGGATTAGTTATAGATAAAGGAGTTACATTTGCTGATTTAAAAGGAACATTAGAATTATTTGCAAAAAAAATGTTTGGAGACAAGGTTCAAACTAAATTCAGACCACATCACTTCCCATTTACAGAGCCATCTGCTGAAATGGATGCAACATGCTTTGTATGTGGCGGTGAAGGCTGTAGAGTATGTAAAGGCAGCGGTTGGATAGAACTTTTAGGTTGCGGAATGGTTCATCCAAATGTTCTTAGAAACTGCGGACTTGATCCAGAAGTATATAGTGGATTTGCTTTTGGTTTTGGTGTTGATAGAATGGTAATGCTAAAGTATGGAATAGATGATATAAGATTATTATATGAAAGTGATATGAGATTCTTAAATCAATTCTAAAAGCTTAATTTTATTTGAAATTCAAGAATTTAAGAATATACATTCTTAGGAATATTTATTCTTTAGAATATTACCATAAATATTCTAAAGATATGCACCTTAAAAAAAGCAGCTATGCTGCAATTAAGAACTTATTAACCTTAAAAAAGCAGCTATACTGCAATCAAGAACTTTTGAAACTAAAAAAAGCAGTTATGTTTCAATTAAGAACTTATCACCTTAAAAAAGTAGTTATGCTGCAATTAAGATTTTTTGAATATTAAAAATGGTGTAGCTATGCTACCAATTAAGAACTTTTGCGCATTTAAAAATGAGGGCTAGTGAAGAAATTGGATTAAAATATGATTCTATACCCAGCAATAAAAGGAGGAAACAAAATGAAAGTACCATATAATTGGCTTAAAGATTATGTTGATATAAATGTTAGTCCTAAGGAATTAGGAGATAAATTAACTCTAACTGGTTCACAACTAGAAGAACTTGTTATCCAAGGAGATGTAATTCAAAATGTAGTTACAGGAAAAATTACTAATATTGAAAAACATCCTGATGCAGATAAGTTAAGCATATGTCAAGTTGATATAGGAAGTGAACAAATACAAATAGTTACAGCTGCAACGAACATGAAAGAGCAAGATGTTGTGCCGGTTGCTCTTCATGGTTCAACACTTGCCGACGGAACTAAAATAAAAAAAGGAAAACTTAGAGGAGTAGTATCTAATGGTATGTTCTGCTCAGAAGAAGAATTAGGTACAGCTGGAGATGAGCCGGTTCATGGATTGATGATCTTACCTACTGATACTAAGCTTGGAGTTGATATTAAGGAACTTTTAGGATTAAATAAAGCTATCTTAGATTTTGAAATTACTTCAAACAGACCTGACTGCCTAAGTATGGTAGGGATGGCAAGAGAAACAGCAGCAGCTCTTAGAACAACTTATAAAATGCCAAATTTAGAATATCAAATTAAAAATTCTAAAAATATAAATGAAGAGTTAACTGTTGAAGTTAAAGATACTCTTTGCAATAGATATATGGCAAGAGGAGTAAAAAATGTTAAAGTTCAGCCATCACCAGGCTGGATGCAAGAAAGACTTCTTGAAGCTGGTATAAGACCAATAAATAATATAGTTGATATAACAAATTTTGTTATGCTTGAAACTGGTGAACCAATGCATGCTTTTGATAAAAGAGAAATTGCTACGAATAAAATAGTAATTGAAAGAGCAAAGCAAGGAGAAAAGTTTACAACTTTAGATGAAGTAGAAAGAGAATTAGATGATTCGATGCTTTGTATTAAAGATGGAGAAAATATTATCGGTCTTGCTGGAATAATGGGTGGTTTAAACTCGGAAATAAAAGAAGATACTACAGAAGTTGTTTTTGAATGTGCAAATTTTGATGGAACTAACATAAGAGTGAATTCAAAGAAATTAAATCTAAGAACAGAAGCTTCTGGAAGATTTGAAAAAGATATAGATCCTAACTTAGCTGAAATTGCATTAAATAGAGCATGTAGCTTAATCTGTGAATTAGATGCCGGAGAAGTTATGGAAGGTACTATAGATGTTTACAACAACAAGAAAGAAGTATCAACTGTAACTGTTGACTCAAATTGGGTAAACAGCTTCCTTGGAACAGATCTTTCTAAAGAAGAGATGAAGAGATGTTTAGATAGTGTTGATTTATTTACAGAAATAAATGGTGATAACTTAGTTGTGACAGCTCCAACTTTTAGAGTTGATATTGCAATTAGAGAAGATATAGCTGAGGAAATTGCAAGAATTTATGGATATGAAAAAATTCCTACAACAATTTTTAAAGTTTCTACAGAAAGAGAGCCAAGATATAGAAAAGGATTATTAGATAATAGAGTAGTGATGCTTGCTACAGGAAGTGGATTAAATCAATCTATTAGTTATTCATTTGTATCTCCAAAGGTTTTTGATAAAATTAATTTACCAGAAGATAGTGATCTTAGAAATGTAGTTAAGATAAGAAATCCATTAGGGGAAGATTATAGTGTAATGAGAACTTCAACACTTCCATCAATGATGGAATCACTTGGAAGAAATTATTCTAGAAATAACTCATATGTAAGATTGTTTGAAATGGGGAAAGTTTACATTCCAAATGTGGATGAAACAAAACTTCCAATAGAAAAGAATATTTTAACTATAGGTATTTATGGAGATTGTGACTACTTAGATCTTAAAGGTGTTGTTGAAAATATAACTGATGGATTAGGTATAAAGAGTGTTAAATATGAAAGAGAGAGCGAAAATGTAAGTTACCATCCTGGAAAAACAGCTAAGATAGTTGTTGGTAGAACTAATGCTGGAACTTTAGGAGAAGTTCATTTAGATGTATGCGAAAATTACGGTTTGGATGTGCCTTGTTATGTGGCAGAATTAGATTTGGACGTTTTATATGAAAATGCTGATATGGATAAAAAATATAAAGCACTTCCAAAATTCCCAGCAGTAACACGAGATATTGCATTACTTGTTGATGATAGTCTTTTGGTCCAAGAAATTGATGATACAATAAAAAGAGCTGGTGGAAATTTAGTTGAAAAAGTAGAATTATTTGATATATATAAAGGAAAACAAATTCCAGATGGTAAAAAGAGCATAGCTTATGCAATCTGGTACAGAGATGAAAATAAAACATTAACAGATAAAGATGTTAATAAAGTTCATGAAAAAATCCTAAAATCTTTAGAATATAAGCTTGGAGCTACATTAAGAGATTAAAATATAATAACTCAAGCGTTGCTCCATGAAAGCTGCTTCAGAAATAAGTTTTATTATTTTTGAAGCAGCTATTTTTATTTATACAAAAAAATATAAGTTTAAAGAAGGAAATATCATGTTTCTATAGAATAAGTATAGATAAAGTGGTTAAAAGTGGTGTTAAGTGGTTTAAAATAGAGGGAAATTACCTAATCAATAAAAGTAGGAGCTGAGAATATTGTTCATTGGGGAATATCAACATGCGTTAGATCCTAAAAATAGAATAATTGTTCCAGCAAAACTAAGAGATGGACTTGGTAATAAATTTGTTATTACCAAAGGACTTGATGGGTGTTTGTACGCTTATCCGCTTGATGAATGGAAAATATTGGAGAATAAATTAAAAACTTTACCTTTAACAAATAAGGATGCTAGATCCTTTGTGAGGTTCTTTTTTTCTGGAGCTTGTGAAGTCGAGTTAGACAAGCAAGGAAGAGGATTGATTCCACAAAATTTAAAGGAATATGCAGGTATAGAAAAGGACATAGTAAGTATTGGAGTATTATCTAGAGTAGAAATATGGAGCAAGGAAAAGTGGAGCGAATATAACGAATCAAATATAGACTTTGATTCAATTGCAGAAAAAATGAATGATTTAGGAATATAAGGAGTTTTTATTATGGAATTTAAACATGTATCGGTCTTATTAAATGAATGTATAGAGGCATTAAACATAAAGGAAAATGGGATTTATGTTGATGGTACTTTAGGAGGAGCAGGACACTCATCTCATATCTTAAGCAATCTTTCCAAAGATGGAATGCTTATTGGGATAGATCAAGACCAAGACGCTCTAAAGGCAGCAAAAGAAAAACTTAAGGATTTTGAAAATGTAAAGTATGTTCATAGCAATTTTTATAATATTGATAGTATTTTAAACGATCTAGATATTGAAAAGGTTGATGGAATTTTGATGGATCTTGGAGTTTCATCATATCAACTTGATGAAGCATCAAGAGGTTTTAGTTATATGAAAGATGCTCCGTTAGATATGAGAATGAATAGAGAAAGTGATTTTTCCGCGTACAATATTGTAAATAATTACGATGAGGACAGCTTATATAAAATAATAAAGGACTATGGTGAAGAAAGATTTGCTAAAAGGATTGCGAATTTTATTATAAATAGAAGAATTGAGAAGCCGATAGAAACAACTTTTGAACTTGTAGACATTATCAAGGCTGCAATTCCAGCAAAGATGAGAAGAGAAGGGCCTCATCCGGCTAAAAGAACTTTTCAGGCAATTAGAATAGAAGTTAATTCAGAATTAAAGATACTTAATAAAACTATAGAGGATGGAGTGAATAGATTAAATAAAGGTGGAAGAATGGCTATTATAACTTTCCATTCTTTGGAAGATAGAATAGTGAAATTAAAGTTTAGAGAATTAGAGAATCCATGTAATTGTCCAAAAGAATTTCCAATGTGTATATGTGGAAAATCACCATTAGTTAAAAATATAGCTAAAAAAGGTATTGCACCAACTAAAGAAGAGATTGAAGAAAATCCAAGGAGTAGAAGCGCTAAGCTTAGAGTAATTGAGAAATTATAATTATTATTATGTTATAAATGAGTTGGGATGTGAATAAATTGGGAAGAAGAGAATATGATTATATAAAAGGGAATACAGTATTAGCTCCAGAAAGAAAAACAAGAGTACGTAAACCGGATAAAAAATATAAACAAATACAAAGAAGAAAACAAATTATAAATAAAAATATCCTATTAAAAAACAGGAGAAAAAATGATAGGAAATACTTACTAACTGTGGCAGTTGTCATATTTAGTTTAGGGTTTATTACTATTCATGGAGATAACAAGGTTTATACTATGGAAAGCAATGCGAGAAACTTGGATACTCAAATAAAACAAACACAAGAAGATAATGAGGCATTAAAAGTAAAAATATTGAAATTTTCTTCATTAAATAATATTCAAAAAAATGCTGAAAGTAAATTGGCAATGGCTATTCCTAAAAAAGAACAAACTATAAAAGTTGATTTTTCACAGAATTATTTTGAAGATTTAAAACCTAAAAGTTCCGAAAATACTGCTAAAAGTAAGAACATATTCTCTAAATTAATAAGTTTAATAAAATAATAAGTTACTTAAAATAATAAAAAATAAGTAATTATATTAGAAAATTAATTGGCTTTATCTTGGTTCTTTTGGGTTTTATGTAAAAGAAAGTGTGCATGGGGGAAATAAAAGTTGAAAAAAAAGAATTATAAAGATAGGGCAAAGATGCGCCAAAGGATGAGTATAGCAGCTTTTGCGTTGACAATTGTTTTTGTAATATTAACTCTTAGACTTTCTTATATAATGATAGTTAAAAGAGCTGATTATGCAGCAAGAGCAGAAGAACAGTGGACAAGTGAGGTAAAAATAGATGCCATAAGAGGAAGGATATTAGATAGGAATGGTAAAGAATTAGCGGTATCTGCGAATGTTTATAGAGTAGACTTCGATTTGAACTCTATAAGAGCATATTTATCAAGAGGATTAAAGGATTTATCAAAAACAGAAATAGAGCATATGAAAAGTGTAGGAATTCCAATACCTTCTGGAGATGATGGATTAAAAACTGATGATATTGCGCCTGTTATTGCAAAGGCATTAGATTTAGATGTAGATAAAGTAAAAGATAAGCTTGAAACAAGGCTTCCAAGTGGAGCAAAGGCTGGATCTTCTACTTTAATTAGAAGAATAGAAAAAGAACAGGCAGATAAGGTAAAAGATCTTAATATAAGTGGAGTTTTAGTATCACCAGATACTAAAAGATATTATCCGAATAATAATTTCTTATCACATGTACTTGGAAGTACTAATGTTGATGGTAAAGGGCTTACAGGAGTAGAGCTTCAATATAATTCGTATTTATCAGGAATTCCTGGAATGAAGATAGCAGAACTTGATAAAAATAATAGAGATTTACCTTATACAATATCTCAGTTTACAGCACCGGTAAACGGTAAAGATGTTACACTTACAATTGATGAGAATATACAAAATTTTGCGGAAAAAGCTGCCACACAAGCTTATAATGATACAAAAGCTAAGGCAGTCTCAATTCTTGTTATGGATCCTAAAACAGGTGAAGTTTTAGCAATGGTAAATAAACCTGATTTTGATCCTAATAATCCGCGTGATGGTGCAGATAAATTTGATGGAGCAAATTCAGATGACAAAGTACAAAAAATGTGGAGAAATAGGCTTGTAAATGATACTTTTGAACCTGGTTCAATATTTAAGGTAGTAACAGCTATTACAGGTCTTGAAGAAAACATTGTAAATAAGGATAGTAAGTTTTATTGTGGAGGTTCATTAAAAGTTGGAGGAATTACTCCTAAGTGCTGGAGAACTCAGGGGCATGGAGCAGAAGTATTCCCAGACATAATTCAGAATTCATGTAATGTAGGCTTTATGGAGCTTGGAGCAATGATTGGAAAAGAAAAATTATGTGAATATATTAATAAATTCGGTTTTGGAAAAGCGAGTGGAATTGATTTGCCTGGAGAAGCAAAAGGAATTGTTAAACCAGTTGATAAGGTTTCTGAGGCAGATCTTGCTACAATATCTTTTGGTCAAACTAATACGGTTAATTCAGTTCAATATATGACTGCGTTTAATGCTATTGCTAATGGCGGAACTTTGATACAACCACATGTAATGAAAGAAATCACTCATGAAGATGAAAATAATGTTAATATTGTCGATGAAGCTTTTAAGCCTAAGACAACAACAGTTGCAAGTACTGAAAAGACAGCAGAACTTAGAAGTTATCTTGAAAGGGTTATTACTGGGGGATCTGGAACAGGAACATTTATAGAAGGTTACCATATAGGCGGTAAAACAGGTACGGCTCAGAAAGTTATTGATGGAAGATATCAAGAAGGTAAGTATATATCTTCATTTGTTGGAATGGCGCCTGTGGATGATCCTAAAATTACTATGATGGTAACTATTGATGAACCAAGTAATGGTGCTTATTATGCGGCACAAGTAGCTGTACCGCCAGCAAAACCATTATTTACTGATATTTTTAATTACCTTAATAACAAATTTTCTGATGAAAATATGGGACAAATTACTAGAGATGTTATTATTCCAGAAGTTAGAGGAATGAAAGTTGATGATGCTAAAAAAGCGTTGAAGGATGCCAAGTTAGATTTTAATATAGATGGTGATGGGGAGTCAGTAGTAAACTTAACACCATATCCAGGATATTCGGTAAAAGAAGGGTCAAAAATAAATCTTTATACAAGTAGCGATGGAACAAATAATAATAATGTTGTAATGCCTGATGTTAGGGGATATTCAAAGGAAGATGCTAATACACTATTGAAGAAGCTTGGAATAGTGCCTGCCTTTGAAGGAAGTGGAGCAGTCTCAGAACAAGATATTTCTCAAGGTGAAGTTATAACAAAGGGAACAACTGTTAAGTTGACATTAAGTTCGGACTATAAGGATTAAAAAAGTGAGAATAAATTAATACTAAAACTTTAAAACGAAACGGGTATGTTTTGTAAGGGGTTTGGTATGAATTATACAAATGAAAAAATATTAGTATGTGAGAATTCTCGCATACTAATATTTTTTAGTAATAATATCCGTTATATATTTAGGTATTTTATTAGAATTGTTAAAAGCAATACTCAGCTAATAGGTGAATATCTAAATTAGTGTTTTATTCAGAGGAAAATAAATGGAGGAACAGGCATTGAAAAAGAAAAAACATGTAAGTAAAGTGAAAATACGAAAGAGAACGAGAAGTGTCGCTTTTTCATTAACAGCTATTTTTGCTATATTAATAATTAGACTCTCTTATATAATGATGGTTGATGGAAAAGACTATTCTGCAAGAGCTGAAGAACAGTGGACAAGTGAAGTGAAAATAGATGCTAAAAGAGGAGAAGTTCTGGATAGAAATGGAAATGAACTGGCTGTATCTGCTAATGTCTATAGAGTGGATTTTGATTTAAATTCAATAAGGAATTACTTGAAAAGATCTGTAAAATCCATTCCAAATAAAGAGCTTACCAATATGAAAAGTGTAGGAATTCCGATCCCTACAGAAGGAAGTGGCTTAACAAACGATGATATTGCACCCGTAATTGCGAAAGTATTGAATATGGATGTGTCAGAAATAAAAGCGGATTTAGAAAAGAAGCTTCCAAGTGGGGCAGATGCATTTTCTGTGACTGTAGCACGGAAAATAGAAAAAGATATAGCGGATAAAGTAAAAGAACTTAATATAAATGGAATTATAGTTTCGCAAGATACTAAAAGATATTATCCTAATAATAATTTTCTATCGCATGTTTTAGGAACTACTGATCCTGATGGCAAAGGATTAAGTGGTGTAGAACTTCAATATAATTCATATTTGTCAGGAATTCCTGGAATGAAGGTTGCGGAGCTTGATAAAAATAATGAAGATTTGCCTTATACAGTTTCTCAATATACGGAACCTGTAAATGGAAAAGATGTTACTTTAACTATCGATGAAAATATCCAGAACATTGTTGAAAATATAGCGCAAAAGGCCTATAAAGATGATAAAGCTAAAGAAGTTTCGATATTAGTAATGAATCCTAAGACTGGAGAAGTTCTAGGAATGGTAAATAAACCAGATTTTGACCCTAATAATCCATATGATGGAGCAAGTAAATTTGATGGAGCAGATCTCACTGATAAGATACAGAAAATGTGGAGAAATAGGTTGGTAAGTGATACGTTTGAACCAGGATCAATATTTAAAGTAATCACTACCATATCTGGTTTAGAAAACAATGTTGCAAATAAAGATACACAATTTGTGGATAATGGATCAATATCTGTAGGTGGAATTGTAGTGAAGGATGCGGAACGAGAAAATAAACTTCAAAATTTACTTCAAATCATTCAGAATTCATCAAATGTGTGTTTTGTAAAATTAGGACAAATGATTGGTAAAGACAAATTATATGAATCTATTAATAAGTTAGGATTCGGAAAAGTAAGTGGAATTGACTTACCAGGGGAGGCATCTGGAATTGTGAAACCAATCGATAAAGTTTCAGAAGCGGATCTTGCAACAATATCATTTGGACAGACTAATACAGTAAATTCTGTTCAATATATGGCTGCATTTAATGCTATTGCTAATGGAGGTACTCTAATTCAACCTCACGTAATGAAAGAAATTACTCATAATGATGAAAATAGTGTTAAGATTGTTGATGAAACTTTTAAACCTACGACTGCTACAGTCGCAAGTGCAGAAAAAACAGCAGAACTTAGAAGTTATCTTGAAGGTGTTGTAACTGGAGGAACAGCAACTGGAACTTTTATAGATGGATATCACATTGGGGGTAAAACAGGAACTGCAGAAAAGGTTGTTGGTGGTAAGTATGGAGAAGGCAAATATATATCTTCATTTGTGGGAATGGCTCCAGCTAATGATCCTAAAGTTACAGTTATGATAACTGTTGATGAGCCTAGTAACGGTGAATACTATGCTTCACAAGTAGCAGTACCATATGCAAAAATGCTGTTTACAGGTATCTTTAACTATTTAGATAGTGCATCTTCTAATGAGAAAATTGTTAAGGATATTATTATCCCAGAAGTTAGAAACATGAAAGTTTCAGATGCTGAGAAAGTATTAAAGGATAAAGGCCTAGATTTTAATATAGATGGAAATGAAGAAACAATATTAAGTATGAAGCCATATCCAGGTTCATCAGTAAAGGAAGGTTCTAAAATAACTCTTTACACAAGTGGGGATGCGACTTATAATAATAATGTTGTAATGCCAAATGTTAGGGGATATTCAAAAGAGGATGCGATTACTTTATTAAAGAATCTTGGAATAACAGCAACTTTTGAAGGAAATGGAGTTGTTTCAGTACAGAATATTTCAGAAGGTGAAGTTATACCTAAAGGAACAACTGCCGAATTGATTTTAAGTTCGTATTATGAAGATTAAGAATAATGGTAGATATATAGGAAATTTAAATTAAAATCGCTTTTTGCGGAAAATTTAAAGTAAATTGGCGAATGATAAAATACTAGCATGTGGGGGTGCTCGCATGCTATATTTTTTTATCATATAAGTTCTAATTAATGGATTTCATAGTTCATAAGATCATTACATACAAAATAAATCACATTCGTTGAGATTAGATAATAATTGTGCATTTAATTTTCTTAAACGTAATAATTATTAATATAAAATATAAATTAAAATATTCATATACGATAAGTTAATTAGGAGGAATTCAATATGAATTTGAAAAGTATTTTAAAAGGAATAGATTATGAATCAATTCAGGGTGATATTGATATTGAAGTTAACAAAATAAACTATGATAGCAGAAAAGCTGGCAATGATGATGTTTTTGTCTGTATAAAAGGATATGCAACTGATGGCCATAAATATATAGAAAAATCTATTGAAAACGGAGCAAAAGTTATAGTAATCCAAGATGATATAGAAATAAAGGATGAGAATATTACCATTATTAAATGCAATGATACAAGAAAAGCATTGGCATTAATGGGAGCAAATTATTATGATAATCCTAGTTCTAAAATGAAGATAATTGGAGTTACTGGAACTAATGGGAAAACTACTACAGCTTTTATGATTAAGCATATTTTAGAAGAAAGCAATAAAAAAGTTGGTCTTATCGGAACTATTGCAAATTTTATAGGTGATGAAAAAATTCATACTGAAAGAACAACTCCAGAATCATTAGAGCTTCAAGAATTATTTTCTGAAATGGTTGATAAAGGTGTAGAGTATTGTGTTATGGAAGTGTCTTCCCATTCATTAGCATTAGATAGAGTTTATGGTATTGAATTTCAGGTTGGAATATTTACTAATTTGACTAGAGATCATTTGGATTTTCACAAGACTTTTGAAAATTATTATAAGGCAAAGTTTAAATTGTTTGAAAGATCTAGAATAAAAATTGTTAATGTTGACGATAATTACGGGAGACAAGTAATTAGTGATTTAAACAATTTAAAATGTGATGATATATATTCATTCTCAGTAAAAAGCATTTCAGATTTTAAAGCTTTTGATGAAGAAATGGGAAGTAGAGAAATCAAATTTAAACTCAACTTGAAGGAAGATGAGCAATTTGTTTTAAATATACCAGGTGAATATAATATATATAATGCGTTAGGTGCAATAGCAGCATGTTTTAAATTAGGTATACCTATAAAGCATATTAAAAGCGGCATTGAAAATGTAGTAGTTTTAGGAAGATGTGAAAGAGTAGCAAAAGAATATAATTTAGGTTATGAAATCATCATAGATTATGCACATACTCCAGATGGTTTAGAAAATATATTAAAGACAGCTAAGGCATTTACAAAAGGAAGATTGATATCCGTATTTGGTTGTGGGGGAGACAGGGATAAGGTAAAAAGGCCTGAAATGGGTAAAATATCTACAGATATTGCTGATATTACAATTGTGACATCAGATAACCCTAGAAGTGAGGAACCTCTAAGTATAATAAAAGATATTGAAGCTGGAATTGATAAGGATAATTATTTTGTAATAGAAAATAGAAAAGAAGCAATAAAAAAATCTATAGATATAGCTCTAGATAATGACGTAATAGTTATTGCGGGTAAGGGTCATGAAACTTACCAAGTATTGAAAGATGAAACTATACATTTTGATGAAAGAGAAATTGTAAAAGAAATATTAGATAACATGAACAATTAGGGAGCTTATTCATAATGTAACAATGACGGATTTAAGCGATATTTAGGATTGTTATTTTGGTGATGAAGTTAACAGGAAAATAAGGGGTGGATGAACTTGGATTTAAATTTAGCTGAAATAATTAAGGCAGTGGATGGAGAAATAATAGTTAAAAATAACGAAGGTATTTTTAATAAGATTTCAACTGATACTAGAAAAATTCAGGAAAATAATTTATTCATTGCATTAAAAGGAGAGAATTTTAATGGCAATGATTATACAATAAAAGCTATCGAAAAAGGGGCATCTATAATAATAATTGATGATGTGAAGTTTAAAATTGAAGAGTTAAAAAATAGGGGAACTATTATTAAAGTAAAAGATACTAAAGAAGCTTTAGGAGATTTGGCTAGGTTTTACAGAAAGAAAATTGGAGTAAAGGTAGTTGGAATAACAGGATCTACTGGTAAGACTTCAACAAAAGATTTAGTAGCTGCATTTCTAAGTGGAAAATACAAAGTTTTTAAAACTCAAGGAAATTTCAATAACGAAATTGGATTACCACTTATGATATTTGAACTTTCTAAAGATTATGATATAGCTGTCCTTGAAATGGGAATGAGTAATTTTGGAGAGATAAACAAGTTAGCGAGTATTGCACTTCCGGATGTTGGTGCAATAACTAATATTGGAGTGGCTCATATAGAATATTTGAAGACTAGAGAAAATATACTTAAAGAGAAGATGTCTATAACAGATTTCTTTGAAAACAAAAACTCATTAATAGTGAACTGTGAAAATGATATGCTAAAAACAATAGTTGAGTGTGATAAGTTTAATTTAGAGAGAGTAGGTTATGATTCTACTTATAATCTTTACTCTAAGAATATAAAATTAACATCTGAAAATACTTCATTTGATGTAGTTACTGATGATAATGAAAATTATAGATTTACTCTAAATATGGTCGGAGAACATAATGTTTTAAACGCACTTATAGGAATACAAATAGCAAGAAATTTTGGGTTGACTTTTGAAGAGATGGAAAAGGGGTTAGGGAATTTTAATGCTACTTCTATGAGACTTGAAGTTATAAATAAAGATAAGTTTACTATTATAAATGATTCTTATAATGCTAATCCAGATTCAATGAAAGCTGCACTTGAAGTGCTAAAAAATTATTCTGGATCAAGGAAAATCGCAGTACTTGGAACTATGGGTGAACTTGGAGATTATGCGGAAGAAGCACATATCCAAGTTGGTGAATTTGCGAAAGATAAGGCAGATATTTTATTGACTACTGGTGAATTTAAAGAGTATTATAAGAAAGGCTTTGGAGAGCGTACAATGGTGTTTGAGAGTAAACAAGAATTAATGCAGAGGTTAACTGATATGATTAAAGTAAATGATACTATTTTAATTAAAGCATCTAGAAGTGCAAAATTTGAGGAAATAACCAAATATCTATAGAATTTAAAATAACACGAAGGAGGTGACTTGCCTTAATTAGGATCTTCAAGAAAATAATTACTTAGCATGATTATTTTCTTTCGGATATTTTAGGCAACACTGGATGGGGGAAGCAATAAACTTATTAATTAACTCAAAAATTTTAGCACCATTAATTATGGGGTTCTTATTTTCAATAGTACTTGGACCAATATTTATACCGATATTACACAAGTTGAAATTTGGTCAAAATATAAGAAAAGAAGGACCTAAAAGTCATCAGAAAAAATCTGGAACACCAACAATGGGAGGGCTTATATTTTTTATAGCTACAGCTACAGCTATATTAATTATGGGGCAAAAACCTATGAGTAGAGAAATGATATTACTTTATTCATTTTTAGCTTTTGGATTTATTGGATTTTTAGATGATATTTTAAAAATAATTCATAAAGATAATCTAGGATTAAGAGCAGCGCAAAAGATGATTTTGCTAGTCTTATTTTCAGTAGCTTTAGCATGGTATGGATATACAAATGTGGGTACAGATATTTTGATTCCATTTATAAATCAAAATTTTAGATTGAATTTAGGAATACTATACATACCATTTATAGTAGTATATTATGCAGCAGTAACTAATGCTGTAAACTTAACTGACGGAATAGATGGACTTGCAACTTCAGTTACGGTTATAGTGTTAACTTTCTTTGCTATCATTGGTTTTAGAACACAGAATGTTGAAGTAGCAGTTTTTGCAATAGCATTAGCTGGAGCATTACTTGGATTTTTAAAATTTAATGCTTTCCCTGCAAAGATATTTATGGGTGATACAGGTTCGCTAGCTCTAGGGGGAGTTATCGGAACAATAGCATTAATGTTAAAAATGGAGTTGTTTGTGATTATAGTTGGAGGAATATATTTAATCGAAACATTGTCTGTTATAATTCAAGTTACATCATTTAAATTAACAGGTAAAAGAGTATTTAGAATGTCTCCGATCCATCATCACTTTGAGCAAGTTGGGTGGAGTGAAGTAAAAATAGTAACAATTTTTTCAAGCATTACAGCAATTTTATGTATAATTGGCTTTGTAGCACTTTAAGTTAAGTAGTAGATTTGGAGGATTTATGTATGAAGGTCATTGGGTCCAAAAGAAAATCAAAAATGGGTGAAATAGATTATGGAATATTTTATACAGTGGCATTACTTTTAACAATTGGTGTGGTTATGGTATATTCTGCAAGTTCTTATTATGCTATGTTTATGTATAAAGATAGCATGTTTTTTCTGAAAAAAGAATTAATGGCAGGGGTTGTTGGAGTTATAGCGATGGCAGTAGCGATGAGTGTTGATTATCATAAGATAAAGAAATATACGGCTATAATAATGATAGCGACTATACCTATACTATTAGCAGTATTTCTTTTTCCAGGAACTAATGGAGCGCAAAGATGGATTAATTTAGGTCCGTTAAGCTTTCAACCATCTGAGCTTGCGAAATATGTTGTGGTGCTCTTTTTAGCAAGAAGCCTTGAAGTGAAAGGTGAAGGAGTAAAAGATTTTAAAACTGGAATAGTTCCTTATTTAGCTACATCAGGATTTTACGCAGCTATTGTATTAGCTGAAAAAAACTTAAGTATAGCTTCGGTTATAATGATAGTTACATTTCTTGTTTTGTTTGCAGCAGGTGGAAGAATAAAGCATTTATTTGGAATTGTTGCGCCAGCATTAGTTGCAGCAGCAGTTGCATTTACAGTATTAGAACCATATAGAATGAAAAGGTTAATGAGTTTTACAAATCCATGGAAAGATCCAATAGGAGATGGATATCAACTTATACAATCATTTTATGCATTAGGTGCTGGAGGAGTTACAGGGCTTGGCCTTGGCCAATCAAGGCAAAAAACTTTGTATATGCCAGAGCCACATAATGATTTTATTTTCTCCATTATCGGCGAGGAATTAGGGCTTATTGGGTGTATATGTATAATATTACTTTTTGTAATATTTGTTTGGAGGGGAATAAGTGTAGCTATGAAAGCTAGAGACACATATGGTACTCTTCTTGCAATAGGCATAACTGGAGTTGTAGCAGTTCAATCTTTAATAAATATTGCAGTTGTCACAGGATCGATGCCAGTTACAGGGGTTCCGCTACCGTTTATTAGCTATGGGGGAACTTCATTAGTAATAAATATGACGGCAATAGGAATACTTTTAAACATATCAAGGCAAACTGAAGGAAAAGATGAAATCAAGGAAATATAAGGAAATACAGGGCAAAGAATTAAAATACAAGTCTTTGCCCTGTATTTTTTAAGTAATTATTTAAAGTCGTTTTAAATTTTAGATGAAAATATATCATTAAAGTGGTATTATTATATATGAAATTTATACTAAAGATTATAAAATAATAAGTGTTAGAATATATAAGGCATAGATAAGAATAGGGATGGGTATGGTAAAAACGAATAATAATAAATTGATTTTGAGGTCACAAAGAAGAAGACTAATAAGGAAAATAATTATGACTATTATAGTCCTATTTATAGTGGGAACAATTTTTGCAATAAAATCGAATTTTTTCATTATTAAAAAGGTTTCTATTTTAGGTAATCCAGTAATGAGTGGAGAAGATGTTAAGAATAGTACAGAGAATCTAATAGGACAGAATATTCTATTTATAAATAAACAAAATATAATAAGCAATGCTAAAAAGAATCCATACGTAGAAAATGTTGAAATAAGCAAGTCGTATCCTAAACAAGTTAATATAAAGATCTCAGAAAAAGAGGGGATTTATTATGTTGAAAAAGATGGATATAAATATATTTTGGATAATGATGGAAATTTTCTTGAAAAAACAGATAGCGTTGAAAATAGAAGTTTAGTTAATGTTAAAGGAATAGATTTAAAAGATGTAGCGCTAGGACAAAAGATGATAGATGACAGTAGAGTATTAGATTTTTTAGATGTTTTTTATCAAATTATAAAGATCAATCCGACAAATTATAAAATTGATTATGTTGATATAAGTGATTTTACTAACATAAAAGTATATGTTGGTAAGGTAGAAGGAAGAATTGGTAATGATGAAAATATACCAGATAAAATGAATAAATTATTACATATAATCCAAAATCCTGATATAGGGATTGTTAAGGGATATGTGGATGTAGGATTTAATGGTGCGCCTGTATATTATAAGGAAGAAAGGTAGGTAATTAATGAAGATATCTAGATCACAATTATTTATAGCAATTGTTTGTGGACTTTTAGGCTTTTTATTAGCATATCAATTTAAGGTATTATCAAATAAGAATATAGAGTCAAAAATTAGTAATTATGATAAAAACGATATTATTTCAGAAGTTGAATCTCTAAAAAAAGAAAAAGAAGAATTAGCGTCAACAAATTCAAAGTTATCCGATCAGTTAAAACAAATGGAAGAAACAGCAGCTAAAAATGGTGACATGGGGCAAGATATAAAAAATCAACTTGATGAGGCTAGAATGCATTTAGGTATAGTTGATGTTAAAGGGCAGGGCATTGTTCTTACAATAACACCTAAAACATCTATTTTTGGTTCTACGACAAATGATAGTAGCAGAGATCTAGGAGAAGATGAATTGGTTCATATAGTTAACTTACTTTGGTATTCAGGAGCTGAGGCAATATCTATAAATGATATTAGAATAACACCACAAACGGGAATAAAAACTGCTGGAAATGGAATAGCCATAGGTTCGACTGGGAAAGTTTATCCTAGAGATAAAATTATAATTAAGGCAATTGGAGACAAGGGCAGACTTAACGTTGGAATTTCTTTCCCAGGTTCATTAGAATATCTTGCTCTTCCTAACTACAATAATGAAGTTAAATCAGAAGATGATATATTTATAGGAAAATCAAAGCAGTCATTGAAGAGTGACTTTATTAAATCAGTTAAAGAATAGGAGAGAGTTAATTTGATAGCAATTATAGGACTACTAATCGGAATAATACTTGGATTTGTATTAGATGTTAATATATCTGATAAATTGTCACCATATATGTCTGTCGCAATACTAGCATGTTTAGATTCAGTTTTTGGAGCAGTCAGAGGAAATCTCTCTAAAAACTTTCAAGCAGATATATTCATATCTGGCTTTTTTGGAAATGCATTACTTGCAGCAGGACTTGCTTATTTAGGTGATAAGCTTGGAATACCTATATATATGGCAGCGGTAATAGTTTTCGGAGGAAGAATATTTGATAACTTCGCAATAATACGCAGACTATTATTAGAAGAATTTAAAATAAGAAGAAGAAATAGGTCTCGAAATAATTCTATAGATAAAGAAAATCATGATGATAAATAGAGAGGTGATGTGATGAAAAATAATAAAGGTTTTTTCTTTGTTTTCATTGCAACCATAATATTAGGGGTTTTAATATCAATGAATTTTAATTTTAAAGGTATTCAATCCTATAGTCAATTAAATGCAACAGAGTACCAAAATGCCGTTGAAGAAAGGGCAGCATTATATAGAGACATTGGAAATCTTCAAGAAGATAATAATGAGAAAAAAGATAAGATTAGGAATTATGCTCAGAATGATAAAAAAAATGATAAGATCCTTGATGATATGAAAACTCAAATTAGTGATTATAAATCATTTATTGGGTCAAATAACGTAGAGGGACCAGGAATTATACTTAAGATAAATGATGGAACTACAAATGCTCTTGAAGAAAATACAGATGAAATAAATAATAAGCTTTTACATGATAATGATATGGCGCTTGTTTTAAATGAACTTAGAGTGGCTGGAGCTGAGGCGATTAGTGTTAATAACCATAGAATACTTCCATGGTCTGGAGTAATTTGTAATTGGGCATTTTTAGGGTTTGATGATGGTGGAATGGAGTATGCTCCTTTTAATATATATGCCATAGGAGACCCAGAAAAATTGAAGGCGGCTTTACTTGAAGATGGAAGTCATGTTAAACAATTAATGCTTAGAAAACTTTATGTTGATATTAAAGTTGTAGATAAAATAATTATGCCACCAACGACAGCAAATTCAAATGTAAAATATATGAGTAGAGATGAAAGTAAAAAATGAAATTAATTGATATTTAGGAAGGAAATTTTAAGTTTATATAGAATATTATACAAAGTGATAAAGAAAGGAATAATTTAGTAAGGTGTTATAGTATGGGAATTAAGCAAAATATTGAAGAACTAAGATCCAAAATTCCAGAACAAGTAACGCTCTTAGCTGTTTCAAAAACGAAGCCATTAGAGTATCTAGAAGATGCATATATGGCAGGAATGAGAGATTTTGGGGAAAATAAAGTTCAAGAATTAGTAAAAAAATCCGAAAATTTTCATGAGGATGTACGATGGCATTTTATAGGACAGCTTCAAAGTAATAAAGTTAAGTATTTAGTAGATAAGGTACATTTGATACATTCTTTATCTAGTATTAGTTTGCTAAATGAAATTGAAAAGCAGTTTAGTAAAGTTAACAAGGTTGCTAATACTTTAATCCAAATTAATATTGGAAGAGAGGAAAGCAAAAGTGGAATTTTGGAAGAAGATTTATATGAATTCATAGAAGCAATTGAAAAATGCAAATTTGTTTCTGTAAAAGGTATAATGGTTATTATTCCAATAGGGGATGAAGAAAGCAATAGAAAATATTTTAAGAAAACAAAAAAAATATTTGATGAGCTTAAGGAAAAAAATTATAATAATATTAGTATGAAAATATTATCAATGGGGATGACTCATGATTTTATGACAGCTATAGAAGAAGGTTCTAACTTAGTAAGAATAGGAACAGGAATATTTGGAGAAAGAAATTATAATTTAGGAGGCGAAAATAATGGGTAATGTTATATCAAAAGTTAAATCTTTATTAGGGTTTGAGGACTACGAGGAGTATGACGAGTACGAAGAAGAACAATACGAAGAGCAGGTGAAGGATGAAGACGAAATAGAACCTGTTATTACCAATAAGAAGAATAGCAAGGTTGTAAATATCCATACATCTTCGACTACAAAGGTAACAATAACTAAGCCAATCGATTATGAAGAGGCTACTGAAATTTGTGAAGCACTTAAGAATAGAAGAATAGTATTAGTAAACACAACAGTTTTAGAACTAAAGATTGCACAAAGATTATTAGATTTTATCAGTGGTTCATGTTATGCTTTAGGCGGAGAATTACAACAAATTGAAAAGGGAGTATATATTCTTTCACCATCAAATGTAGAAGTAACAAATGAATTAAAAAATGAACTAAGTTCAAAAGCTCTATTTAATTGGTCAAAATAGGAGGTATAAATTATGATATATAGTGTTTACATAGTTATTGATATGTTTCTAAACATATTAGAGCTAGCTATATTCATAGAATGTATAGTTTCGTGGATACCACAAATTCAGGGGAATAAATTTATTGATTTACTACACAGTTTTGTTAATCCCGTTTTAGAACCAATTAGAAAGTTACAATATAGATTAAGTCCTGGATTACCATTGGATTTTTCACCTATATTTGCATTGATTATTATAAATTTTTTACAAAGGATTATACAATAAATTATGAAAGAAAGAATAGCAAAGTATTTTACAGATGATGATAGAAATGATGCATTGAATTTATATGAGAAATATTTACTAGCTAGAGATAAAAACATAACTGTATTTGGAAAAAGTTTTTATACACCAAATATATGGATGTGGTTTGAGAAAAACCTCTCTAGCAATGATTTAAAAATTGAAAGTAATGGACTTTTAGATGATTCTGAAAGAAGGATGGTATCTTTTAATAACATATATAAAAGTCCATTTCCTATGAAATTGATTAAAATTGAAAGTACTTCGAAATTTTCTAATCTTACTCATAGAGATTTTTTGGGCGGAGTTCTATCTCTAGGAATAGAAAGAAATAAAATAGGTGATTTATTAGTAAATAATAATACATGTTATGTGCCAGTTCACGAAGAAGTAGAAGATTTTATTATATATAATTTAAACAGAATTTCTAAGGTTATTTGTAATGTAAAAGTGGTGGATGATTTTGAATTTTTATCAAGAGTTAATTTCGAAGAAGTAGTAGTTTTAGTTTCTTCTTTGAGAATTGATGGAATTGTCTCTAAGATTATAAATATATCTAGATCTAAAGCTCAAGCAATGATCGAGCAGGGTCAAGTGCTTATAGATTACGTTAAGATAAAAGATAAAAGTTATGAACTAAAAGGACAAGAAAGAATTACTATAAGAGGTTTTGGAAAATTTATAGTTGGTAATTCTATTGGGAATAGCAAAAGTGGAAGGATAAAAATTATTATCAAAAAATATACATAATAGAGGTGAAAGTATGAAGTTGACACCAATGGATATAAACAACAAGGAATTTAAAAAGGGATTAAGAGGATATAATTCTGATGAAGTTGATGAATTTTTGGATGAAGTAGTAGATAACTATGAAGAGCTTTATAAAGAAAATGCAAATCTAAAAGAGAAGCTTGCTAATTTGAATGAAAAGGTAGAGCATTACTCTAAAATCGAAAGTACTATACAAAATACATTGATATTAGCTCAAAATGCTGCAGAGCAAGCAAAAAATTCGGCTAAAAAAGAAGCTGAATTTATGATGAAAAATGCTAACGAAACTGCTCAGAAGGTTATGGATAAGGCACATAATGATGTTATTCAAATAAATGATGAATATGAAAGAGTTAAACAAGAATTTATTAAATTTAGAGCAAAATATAGAAACTTCATGAATGCACAATTAGAAACATTTGATGATTTAGAGAAGGATTTCATAAAAAATTATAATGTATCTGATCCTATAGAAGATGATGAAGTAACTAATATAGAAAAAATAGTTGAAAAAGAAGTTACAAGCATTACGAGTGGATTAAGTGAAAATATAGAGGCTGAAGAAAATGATCCTTCATTGAATGATGAATTAAATGAGATTAAAAGTTTTTTTGTTCAAGGTGAATAAATTTACTATCCCACAGAAATAATGAATAAAAATTATACATATTTTATTTACATAACGTAATAAAATGAAGATTATGTATTTTTTGAATAATAGAAAAGCTATCCTGAAGCGATTAAGGATAGCTTTTCTATATTGGCTTAATTAATTATTATTCTTTTGGAATTTCAGAATTATTAAATTTAGTATTTAATATTACTATATCAACTCTTCTGTTTGCAGCTCTGCCATCTTCGGTATTGTTATCTTTAACAGGTCTATACTCTCCATAGCCTACTGAAGATAATCTCTCGGGTTTAACATTCCCCTTAGAAATTAAAAACTCTACTACATTTGCAGCTCTTACAGCTGAAAGCTGCCAGTTAGAATGAAAATAATCATTATTAATAGCAACATTATCAGTATGTCCTTCAACATGTATATAGTTATCAATATCGTTTAAAATCTTTGAAATAGATATTAATTTACCTTGCCAATCAGGTTTGATAGTAGATTGTCCACTATTAAAGAATACGCTATCATTGAAGCTTATTATGAGTCCTCGTTCTTGAATGGATGTAGTAACGCTTCCTTTTAGCTCGGAATTATTGACAAGATCATCTACTTTCTTTTTTACATCAGATAGTTTTTCTTCTTCTGTTATAGATTCTGAACTATCCTGAGTATTTTGTTGTTCTACTACAGTTGGAGAAGAATTTGAACTATCAGATACTGCTATTACGTTTTCTCCATTTCCACTGTTAAATCCAATTTTTAATGAATTTGCTAGGGTTTGAGATTTTTTAGTATCCACATTAGAAATAGCATACAGCATTAAAAAGAAAATCATCATTAATGTTATGAAATCTAAATAAGATAACATCCATCTCTCGGTATTATCTTTTTCTTTCTTTGTATTTTTTTTCATAATCATACCTCTTTAAATTTCTTCTAAATCTCTAGCTTCATCTTCAGTTAGATAGCTAACAAGTTTACTTACTAGTGTATTTGGGTTAATTCCTTCTTGAATAAGTAATACAGCTTCAATGATCATTTCTTTTTCAGCGATTTCCTCTTTATCGATTTCTCTTAATTTACTTGCTATAGGAAGCCAAAAAAGATTTGCAGTAGCAAGACCATATAGAGTAGCTACAAATGCAACAGCAATTTTTTCTCCCATTGCGGCAACGTCACTTAAAGAACTCAGTATTATAACTAAACTAGTTATAGTTCCTACTATTCCCATAGTAGGAGCATAGCCACCAGCAGATGTAAACATTTCGATACAGTTTTCATGTCTTGTAGAAAGCTGCTCCAGTTTTGTATTTAAGATGCTTTTCACAGAGGATGGATCTATACCATCCACAACCATTTGTAGCCCTTTTTTTACAAATGGATCTAAGGCATCATCTGTTAGCTCAGATTCTAAACTCAAAAGCCCATCTCTTCTAGTTTTAAGTGATACTTCTTTGAAATAGGCTATATATCCCTTAAGATCAATTTCTTTCTTTTTGAAAGCTATTGCTAATACTCTTGGGAATTTTTTTAATGTCGAGGAAGGAAATGAAATTCCTACGGCACCTATTGTTCCTCCAATAACTATCATTGCAGCAGTGGGTTGTAATAAAGCTACCGGATTTCCTCCTTCAATGATAAAGCCTACTATAATACAAATAAATGCAAATAGTACACTTAAAATTGTCATAATATCCATAAAATTATCCCCCTTGAATATATGAAATTCTAGCTCATATGTAGCATTTTTCATACTGGTTAATATATATTTATGTAAATCTGATACAGTATATGAATTTATATACTTATACAAAAATAATAGCATATTATAAAAAATATGTAAAATAATTATATATTTAGGGGAGAAGTTTATGTATGACCGTTAATTCACATAAATTAATCTAATAAATTTCAGGTGTTAAGTAATTGTAAAGTCTAAGTTATTATATTATAATGTTGAAAGAATATGCTAAATAGGAAGGGATATTGATTTATGGAGAAAAATGTTTTTATAGTTGATGAAAAAGATAGAGGAGAGCGAATCGATAAGTATTTAGCTGAAATTTTTGTTGATAAATCAAGATCTTTTATCCAAGGACTTATTGAAAAAGATGGTATTAAGGTTAATAATAAAACTCCTAAGAGTAATTATAAACTAAGAGCTCTTGATGAAATAGAAGTAACATTTAGCGAGCCTGAAGTATTAAAAGTAGATGCTGAAGAAATACCTATTAATATACTTTATGAAGATAAAGATGTAGTAGTTGTTAATAAACCACAGGGGATGGTTGTGCATCCTGCGCCAGGAAACTATAATGGAACATTAGTTAATGCTCTGCTTTATCATTGTAAAGATTTATCTAGCATAAATGGAATTATAAGACCAGGAATAGTTCATAGAATTGATAAAGATACATCTGGAGTTTTGGTTGTAGCAAAAAATGATGAGGCTCATAATAAGCTTTCAGATCAATTAAAAGATCACTCAATGAAGAGAGAATATTATGCTTTGGTTGAAGGAAGACTAAAGAATGATAAAGGTATAATTGATAAACCTTTGGCTAGAAATAAGAGAGATAGATTAAAGATAGGAATTGTAGAGGGAGGCAAAAGAGCTGTAACACATTATGAAGTCTTAGAAAGATTCAATGGCTACACATTGATAAAATGTGTATTAGAAACTGGAAGAACACATCAGATAAGAGTTCATATGGCATCTATCGGATTTCCGCTAGTTGGTGATCCTCTTTATGGATTTAAGAAACAAAGATTCAAATTGAAAGGTCAAGTGTTACATGCGAAGACATTAGGTTTTGTTCATCCAAGCAAAAATGAGTATATGGAATTCACAACAGAATTGCCAGAATACTTTCAAGAAATAATAGAAAAATTAAGAAATGAAGTAAGATAAAAATATGGAGGAATAACATGAAATTAAAATCAGTTTTATTAGATGAAAAAGCTGTTAATAGAACACTAATAAGAATTTCTCATGAAATAATTGAAAGAAATAAAGGAATAGATGAACTAGTTTTACTTGGAATTAAGACTAGAGGGTATCCGCTTGCAAAAAGAATTGCTAGCTATATAAAGGGAATAGAAGGGGTAGATGTTCCAGTTGGATCTGTAGATATAACATTGTACAGAGATGATTTAACTAAGATAAGTGAAGATTTAGAGATTAAGAATTTAGATTTAGGTCTTGAAATAAAAGATAAAAAGATAATTATAATTGATGATGTTTTATATACATGTAGGACAGCAAGAGCAGCTATAGATGCAATTATGGATGTAAATAGACCTAGAGGTATTCAATTAGCAGTTCTTATAGACAGAGGGCATAAAGAACTACCAATTAGAGCAGATTATGTGGGTAAAAATATTCCAACTTCTAAAAATGAGGTTATAGCAGTATCTCTAAAAGAAATTGATGGAGAAGATTCAGTGAAAATATTTGATAAATAGATAAAAAGGGAGAATGCAAAAATATGTATGAGTTAATTGCAACAAGTACTTTCGGAATAGAAAGCATAACTGCAAAAGAATTAAGGGCACTTGGTTATGAAGATTTGAAAATTGAAAACGGAAGAGTAACTTTTGAGGGAGACGAAATGGATATAGCAATTTGCAATATTCACTTAAGAACTGCGGATAGAGTACTTATAAAAATGGCAGAATTTGAAGCTAAATCTTTCGAAGAACTTTTTCAAGGGACCAAAAAAGTAGAATGGAGTAAGATAATTCCTGAAGACGGAGTTATGCATGTTGTTGGCAAAAGTATTAAATCAACGCTTCATAGTGTTCCTGACTGCCAATCTATAGTTAAAAAAGCTGTTGTTAAAAGTATGAGTGAAAGCTATGGAATAGAGACATTCAGCGAAAGTGGACCAGTTTATAAAATAGAAGTAGCTATCTTAAAAGATATAGTTACGCTTACTATAGATACAACAGGACCAGGATTACATAAAAGGGGTTATAGAGAACTTGCTGGAGCAGCACCATTAAAAGAAACTTTAGCAGCTTCAATGCTTCTAATCTCAAGATGGAATGACGGGTTTGAATTAATAGATCCATTTTGTGGTTCGGGGACAATTTTAATTGAAGCGGCTATGATAGCTCAAAATATTGCACCAGGAGTAAACAGAAGTTTTGTATGTGAAACATGGCCTTCAATTACTAAAGATATATTTGATTCAGTAAGAGAAGGTGCAAAGAAATCTGAAAAGAATAAGGATATAAAACTAATAGGATACGATATAGACTATAGAGTTCTTAAAGTTGCTATGGAAAATGCAAAAAAAGCAGGAGTTGATAAATATATACAATTTCAAAAGAGAGATTTTATGGAATTTTCAACTTCAAGAAAGTATGGATTTATAATTTCAAATCCACCATATGGAGAAAGAATCGGTGAGAAGGAAATATTACCTACACTATATAAACATATGGGAAATGCAAAGAAAAAGCTGGAAGATTGGGATTTTAACATATTAACATCTTTCGAGCCATTTGAAAAAACATTTGGATTAAAATCAACAAAGAATAGAAAATTATACAATGGAAAAATAAAATGTTATTATTATCAATATTTTCACAATGATAAAATTAAAAATGCTGGTGATATATTAATAAATGAGTTAATAAAGTAAAGTTTAAGGCATCAGAAAGATTTGAAAACATATTTACAAAGTTTTCTTAAAGTGATAAAATAAATTTAAATAAAATTTGATAGCAAAGGCGCTAACAATCAGTTGGAATTGTTAGCGTCTTTTTTTGTTAAAGAGTTTCTGCATATGATAATTGAAATAAAAATATATAAGATATACAAGTTTCAATAACAAATTTAAATTTAGAAATTTAATAATCTAAATTTTTAGTTACAAGTAAAATGTAGAGAATCAATTGTAATATGCATATTAGAAATTAATAATTTGAGAAATGAGATTGTAAAGAACTTGAAACTAGTAGTCAGATAGATACTCTTAAATTGCCAAAAGAAAGGAGTTTAAACTATGTCAGAGGTATATCAAAAAATGGCAGAAAAAATACCGAATATGAGCAAAGCACAAGAAAAAATAGCAAAATATATATTAGCGCACCCAAATAGTACGCCTTTTCTAACTGTTGAAAAGTTAGCTAAATTATCAGGAGTAAGCATAGCAACTGTCACGAGGTTTGTGATTTTTTTGGGATACAAAGGTTATCCTGAATTTTTAAGAGATACTCAAGAATCCATGCAACAGCAAGTATCTAAAGCTAAGCGTATAAGGATTGATTCTGATTCAAGTGATAGTGAAGAAAGAGATATTTATAACATATTTGAAGATGACGTAAATAATATTAAGCTGACAATGGAGGACTTAAATATATATGAATTAAGAAAGTCTGTTAATTTGCTATTAAATGCGAAAAGAATATATATAGTAGCAAGAAGAAGTTCTGCTGTACTCGGAATGTTTCTAAAATATTATCTGGATTTAATGTTTAATAACGTAAATTTAATTGAGCATATAGAGCAAATTCCAAAGCAGATTAGTGGAGTTAATAATGAAGATGTAATTATAGGGATTACCTTTGAGAAATATGCAAGAAGTACAGTAGAAATTTTTACACATCTAAAAAGAAAAGGAGCTACAACAATATCAATAACTGACAGTATGTTGTCTCCGCTTGTTCCATATTCTGATATAACGCTAACAGCTATAAGCAAGGGAACAAGGTTTATAGAATCTTTTGCTGCACCATTGAGCCTGATTAATGCTTTGATTGCATCTATTGAAAAAGAAAAGAAAGACTTTTTTAATAGTAATGTAGAATTGCTAGAGGAAGCGTGTAGAAAGTTTGATTTGTTCATTTAAATCTAAAAATATTATATGTTTACTAAAAAAGAGATATATCCTAGGATTAAGATATATCTCTTTTTCAGTAGATTATGAATTAAATATGTTATTAAAGTCAGCAGGGGTTACAATTAGAGTTTTATTAGTATGGTAAATTACCATTCCAGGTTTTGCCCCATTAGGCTTTTTTAATTCTTTAACTTTTGTGTAATCAATAGGTAATTTTAATGAATCTTTTCCTTTGCTATAATAACCTGCGATTATAGCTGCTTCCTCAAGAGTTTTGTCTGGTACATCAAAAGAGCAAACTATAACATGAGATCCAGGAATATCTTTTGCATGGAGCCACAGATAGTTTTTATTTGCAAATTTTAAACTTAGATAATCATTTTGCAGATTGTTCTTACCAACATAAATATCAATTCCATCGCTTGAAACAAAGTGATTAGGCTTAGAAGTCTTTACCTTTTTTGAATTCTTGTTGTTTTTTCTAAATCTTATATATCCAGTTTCAATAAGTTCGTTTTTTATTTCATCAATTTCATTATAGCTTTCAGCATTTAGAATATTAGTAAGTACAGAATTTAAATATTTCATTTCTTCATCATTTTTCTTGAGTTGAACTTTAGCGTATTCCTCAGATGTCTTTAACTTATTATATTTTTTATAATAATACTGAATATTTTCAGCAGGTGTTTTGGTTTTGTTTAAAGAGATAGTAATATATTCTTCTTGATTTTCGTTATAAAAATTTAGTAGAGTACATTCGCTATCACCTTTTTTTATACTATAAATATATGAAGTTAAAAGATCACCTTTTATTCTAAATGATTCTTTTTCATCGCACTCACTAAGAGTTTCATTAAGTATTTTTAATTTTTTATTACATCTATCGATATTTGTATGAATAAGCTTTTGTAAGTCAGTAGATTTATTTTGTAATCTATCTTGTTTATCTTTCTTCTCATAAAAGGCATCCATTAATATATTAGGATCATCATATGAAATTGATAAATAATCTTCATTTAGTGAATTTAATTTTAGAGAATAAAAATCTTTTACAATTCCTAATTTATTTGTATACATATTGTAAGAGATATTTTGATTTGAATCATAAATGAATTTATTAAAATTTTCATAAATTTCACTTATTGTAGGTGAATTATTATGATTTGTAATGTTATAATATAAATCATTAGACAGTAGATTACTTATTCCTGTGAAACAATTAAAATAAAATTTATTATCAAAAACAATAGAATTTTTGTTTGTAAAAGAGGATAGTTCTTCTAAAGTAATAGAAAAAGGATTTAACTTAGTAGAAGATGGGGGATAAATAAAATTAACACCAGGATATAATACTCTATAACTATTTATATCAGCAGTTATATGTTTTATTGATTCCATAACTTTATTATCTCTATTTCTAACAAGTGTGATATTAGAGTGTCGTCCCATAATTTCAACTATAAGAGAATATAAACTATCAAATCCTAGTTCGTCTCTATTTTCAATTTCTATTATTAAGATTCTATCGTTATCTTTTTGAGTAACATTTGTAATTCTACCGCCTAGTATATATTTTCTAAGAACCATTAAATACATAGGAGCTTTAATAGGATTCTCTTTCGTGCTATTTGTTAAATGTATTCTGGCAAACCTAGGGGATGCTGAAATTAAAAGTTTGATATTCTGACGATCTTTTCTTAGAGTCAGAATAATTTCATCTTTTTCAGGTTGATTTATCTTATCTATTTTGGAATTTAATATTGATTTTTCTAAATTATTTACTAAACTATATAGGTAGATACCATCTAATGCCATTTTATGTCATCCTTTCTTAGTGTAACTATAAATAGTATAACATTATAGGCATATAATTATCAATTAATAGCAAAAATGAGAAGAAGGGTGAATCAAATTCATACATAGATGTTATATTGATGTATTATAATATAGTTTTATCATTGTAATCCTAATTGAGTTTTTGGATTGCTAAAATACCAAATGTAAACTTATATTAAAAAATTATATATTATAAATGTAAAATTAGAATAATAGAATGAAAAAAGAGCTAAATATTATAAAAAAATTTAAAAAAGTATATAGAAAAATTTTTAAATAAGTTATAATTTAAACTTGGTGATATTATTAATGATTAAATACAAAAGTTTAATATTAAATAGTTGAAGCTTATGAAATTATACAATTACTAATTATAAGAAATACAGTTAATCAGTAGGGGGAATTTAGATGAACTTTTATAAAATGCAAGGGGCAGGAAATGATTTCGTATTTATTGAGGATTTCGATAATAAGATTAAAGATGAATGCTTATTAGCAAAGAAGCTTTGTGACAGACATTTTGGAATTGGTGCCGATGGTCTTGTGATTGTCAGAAAATCAGAGCTAGCTCATGCTAGAATGGTTATAATAAATGCCGATGGTTCAAGAGCTAATATGTGTGGAAATGCTATAAGATGTTTTGGAAAATATGTTTATGAACATAAAATAGCTACGGGTGATAAATTTTCAGTTGAAACTGGTGATGGAATTAAAGAGATTGAAATAATATTAGAAAATGAAAAGGTTAAGTATGTGAGAGTTTATATGGGGAATCCATCTTATAACGGATGCGATATACCTTTAAATAATTTGGAAAGTCTTATAGAAAAAGAAATTGCAGTAGATGATAAAAAGTATAAGATGACTACGTTGCTCCTTGGAGTTCCTCATACAATAATTTTCGAAAGTGATAGAGAATACAATGTTATTCAAGAGGGATCAAAGATAGAAAAATTGGATATTTTTGGTGAAGGAAGTAATGTGAATTTTGTGAAAATAGTTGATGATACCCATATAAGAGTTAATACATGGGAGAGAGGCGCTGGAGCTACGTTAGCTTGTGGAACAGGATGCAGTGCTTCAGTAGTAGTTGCTAAGAAGTTGGGATTTGTTAATAAGGATAAAGAAATTTTTGTTAAAGCTCCTGGAGGAGAGTTAATCATAGAAGTTTTAGGTCAAGATGTTTATATGAAAGGTCCTGCAGAAGTGGTTTTCAAGGGTGAACTTTCTTTATAAAATTATAAAAAACGAGGAAACAAAAAATGAATTCATTAGTAAGAAAGTGCTTAAGCATTTTTGCTTTCATTGCAATTCCACTGTTTGTCTTAGGATGTGCATCTAAAAAAGAAGACATACCTAATGTGACAGAGGATATTAAGTTAAATATAGGAGCAGTTCTAAAAAGCGAAGACGGTAATTATAAACTATATAATTATGACAATGGTAAGTATGTGGAGACAAAGGAAAATAAGGTTATCATAGATTATGATAAAAGTAGTTCTAATTATATATATGTAGATAGTGGTAAAAATTATGTAGTTAATAACGGAAATAGATATGAAATCCAAGATGAAAATTATAGTGGATTAAAATTATCAAAAGGTGGAAATTATATTTCTTACTTTATAGATGATAATGGGCTTAAGTTAAAAATATTCAATACAAATGGAAATAAAGAAATTGAAATGAAATCTAATGTTTCAATATCGGGAACATTATATGATTGGTATGATACAGATACATTGGTTTATTATGGAGTAAGCAATGATGGCGTTAATGGATTATTTACTTATAATATAAAAGAAAATAAAGAAGAGTTACTTTATAAGATTAATGAAGGCTATTTAGCATTTATAAAATCAAGAGATGACGATGTAGTATTTTTACAATTAACACTGGAAAATAAAAGAGAAGTAATGATGATAAACAAAAAAACAAAGGATGTTAAGCTTTTGGCAGATAACATAGAAGAGATTTCAGATATAATTATAAATAAAGATAAATTGTATTTTACAGGAAAAGCGTATAATAATGTTAATTCTTTATATGAATTAATAGATAATAAGGTAAAAAGATTAGTTTTTGATTTTCCGGGTACCGTAAAAATAGAAAAAGGATTAGAGGTAAGTGAAAATGGAGATGTTTTATTTATAGGTTCTAGTAATGGAGATCTCAAGAAAGAGCAAATTTATACATACACTCAAGATGGTAGTATAAGTGAAATAGGGAATAGTTCATCAGAATATGTTTTTTTAGCATATACGCAGTAATTTAAATTTAGAATTCTTTATCATGTTTTTATATGATGGAGGATTCTTTATTAATATGAAAAAGTATTGACTCTTACCTTACGTAGGAGTATATGCTATTCTTATCATAAAAATAATAATATACATATTGCAAAAATAATTCTTCATCATAATTCTAAAAATATCAAAAGAATTTTAGCTGTAATTGTGAATTATGCATTGCGAATTGCAACATATATATTAAAAAAGGAGATAGTAGAATGGATCTAAAATTACAATATAACTGTAGTAATATAGATTGGGAAGAGGTATCTAGTATACTAGAAAAAGTAGGGATGAGTCATTATGAAGGCGAAATACATAAGAAAGCATTTGAAAATAGTTATGCTGCTGTATTTGCTTTTGATAATGATAAGTTGATTGGCTTTGGACGAGCAATCTCTGATGGAGTCTATCAATCTGCAATTTATGATATAGCTGTGCTACCTGAATATCAAGGTAAGAGTATAGGAAGTAAGATTGTTAATAAAATCTTAGAATGCGTTCCTACATGTAATGCTATATTATATGCTTCACCTGGAAAAGAAAAATTTTATGAAAAATTAAATTTTAAAAAGATGAAAACAGGAATGGCTTTTTTCAGAAATTCAATTAAAATGCAAATGAAAGGTTTTATAGAATAATAAAAGAATAAGTAAGAGTTAATGGATAAACTAAAGCTTTAAAGATAATAATATCTTTAGAATTTAAAATTGTGATATAGGAGCGTAGAAAATGAATAAATTTGATAAAGCTATTAACCAAAAGACGAGTGAATTAATAACAAAGAACTTACTTGGGCAAGAAGTTAATGAAGAAGAGTTTAGAAAATTTAAAATTATTGCTAGAGCAATTGTTAGAGAAGAAATGAGGGGCGTTAAGCCAAATAAAAATCCTAAGTCATTGTACGGCAAAACATGGAAAGCTGCAAGAAAATATAGTGATGTTAAGAAATAAAAAGTATGTATTAGAATTTGATTCGTTAAGTTATCATGAAATCCTAGGCATTTTAATTAATGTCTAGGATTTTTAATTTAAAAGTTTAGTAATTTCTATTATTTAGGCGATAAAAAAATTACATTATTTGGAATGTAATGAATAATTACTGAGATTTTGGTTCAAAATTTAAAATAGAAACTAAAAAATATAAAATTAGATAGGTGTGTTTAAAATTAAGGAATATGAAATTGAAGATGTAGATTTAGGAACCGCTAAAAATTTAAAAAAAGAAATTTGTGAGAAGTATAGAGTTATTCCAATAAAGGAAAAATTGGACGAGGTAATAGTTTTGTCATATGGAGTAACTGAAGAAGCAAAAGAATATCTAAGATTTATATATAACAAAAACATAGTTATCAAGGAAATCGAAGAGAGAAATTACGAAAGCTTAAAAAATATAATATTTGGTATAGATGACAAATCATTAGAAGAAATATTGATAACTAATGCAATAAAGGTTAATGCCAGCGACATTCATATAGAACCTCAAAATGGTTGTGTTTATGTACGATATAGAATTAACGGTAGTTTAGTTTTGGTGCACAAAATAGATTCTGATGAATATATAACTCTTGCATCGAAGATCAAGCTGAAAGCTAATATGGACATAACTGAAAAAAGAAGACCTCAAGATGGAAAAATAATAGTTAATTATAATAATCTAAAATACGATTTAAGAGTATCTTCAATACCTGTAGTATACGGAGAAAAATTAGTAATTAGAATATTATATTGTGATAACTTTGACTATAATCTTGAGGATTTAGGATTCTCAGAAAGTCAAATTAAACTAATTAGAAAAATAATATCTTTGAAGAACGGACTTATATTAATAAGCGGTCCAACTGGTTCGTGAATAAAAGTGCAACAAAAGAGGATCGTTAGTAATCTCTTTTATGAAGGTATTATAGCGTT